>JAKFYF010000065.1 GCA_021731005.1 Hyphomonadaceae bacterium | reverse complement strand
GTTCGCCTCATGGCTGGCGGCGCGCAGAAGCGCCAGCGCTGGCGAGGGCGGCGTTGTAACACTTGGCGCCGGCGTCTCCGCAGCTTGCGCCGGCGGCGCGACAGCAGGCGGCGGTGTCACGCAGCCCGCGGCCAGAAGCAAGAACAGTGGCGCTAAGAATCTCATGGCGTAATCATGCCGCGCTGGCCCCCTATGGGCAATCAATAACCCAGATTGACTGCGGGCTCGGGCGCGGCGGCGGCGGCGCGATATTCCGGCGCGGGCGGCGACTGCGCGGGCTGAGCGTAGTAAGGCGCGGGCGCGGCGCGCACTTCCATGAACGAGACCACGCGGCGAACGCCCGCCACTACGCTGGCGATCTCGGCGGCTTGGTGCAACTCGAACTCGCTGCGCGCAATGCCCATCAGATAGACATTGCCATGAAAGGTCTCGATATTGACATTGATGGCGCGCACATCGCGGCTAGCCGCGAGGCGCGCGCGAATCTGCGCGCTGATCCATTCGTCCTGGGCGCCGCGTCCCCAAGTCGATGGCTCCCCCACCACCAATTCGTTGTAGATGCCGGAGAGATTTGGAACTGAGCGCGCAATCGTTTCGGCGGCCTGGCGATGATCCCGCGTCGGCACGCTGCCGGACAACAGCAGATTGCCGCCCGCCACCTCGACGTCGACTTCCTGGAACGCAGCGCGGTCGGCAGCCATCAGCCGCGTCTTGACCCGTTGCGAGGCCATCGCGTCGTCAATGCCCTCGCCGATGGTGCGATCCTGGACCGCGAACAGGCCAACCCCGGCGGCCGCGCCCGCCGCGGCGGTTACACATCCGCTTGAAAGCGCGCAGGCAGTCAGAGCGGCGAGGGTCAGGGCTGGGGCGCGCATTTGGGCGCACTGTGCACAGAGATTGTTTCGGGCTGTTTAAGACGATGGGCCTAAAATTCGTTCGTTTCGAAGCCCCGCGCAGCCCGTGCTCCCCCGTTTACGGGCAGGGCAATCGCATTTGAAGACAAATCTAGGTGAAAGTGCCGACGGTCGCAGTTCAGCGCCCCTCCCCCCCTTGCGGGGGAGGTGGCGAGCGTATGCGAGCCGGAGGGGGGTAACGGCGGCGCTCTCACAGAAGACGCATGGGAGCGAACTCACCTGCCACGGCGTTGACCCCCACCCCTGCCCCTCCCCGCAAGGGGGAGGGGAGGCGCTCAAACACGACGCGCCACGTCAATCCCGCGCCGCGAAATGCAAATGCGATTGCCCTGCCCGTCAGGGGGAGGTGGCGCGCGCGAAGCGCGTGACGGAGGGGTGAACGCTGAACTTGCGAGCAGCGGAGTCGCCCCCTCAGTCAGCTTCGCTGACAGCTCCCCCTAGCGGGCCCTATCGGGGGAGGACGACCCCTTTCTTTGTTTTCGCTCAGCGCAAAGCGCATCAGCTCTGCTTCTCACGCACCGTGAACTCGCCGCCTCGCACGCGCTCCGCCAGAGTGGCGCAGAACTCGGCTACCGCATCTTCACCGTAGCGTTCGGTCATGTCGGCAAGCGCTGCGTAGATGGCGACCGAGGCTACCGCTTCCGGCGCCGCGCCTTCACGCACGGCTTGCTCCCAGGCGTCGAGTACAAGATCGAGCGCGCGGCGCTTGTGGGCGCTCTCATTCGCGTCACTCGGCATGGCGCGCCCGCAAACCTTGCGACACCCGCAGGCCGCGCGCGCGCAATTCAGCCTCGACCTGGCGCGCGATCTCGTCGCACTGGGCGAAGCGCGACTCCTCTTCGCGGTAGCCGCGATTGAAGGCTTCGACCATCAGCGCGTTGTGTTCAGGTTCGCGCGAGATCACTTCGCGCATGTAGTCGCGCCAGCGCTGGTCGCGCCGGCCTTCGCAGGTAATGCGCAGGTAATGCGCCCCGCCCAGCACCTCCGCGAGTTCGCTCAACTGGTTTTGGTACCAGACCTCGCCAGTCACGGGCCCCTCTTGCGCCTGTTGCTGCCCCGCGGGACGCTGTTCCTGCGCCGAGGCGGGCGCGATGGCGAGCAGCGCAGCGATCACACCCGTCATTCCGGACGCGCGGCGCGCGATCCGGCCTGGCCGCCCCGGAATGACGGAGTGTGGGTCAGTGTTTGGGGCCGCCGGCATGAACTGGCGATAGCCTCGGATCGGGGCGGGAGTGTGGAGCACTGGGGACCTAGATCGCCGACACACCCGGTTTGCGCCCGCGCCAAGGCTGGGCCGCCTCCAATTCGTACGCCAGCTCCAGCAGACGCCGCTCCTGTCCCTTGGCGGCGGAGAAATGCGCGCCGATCGGCAGGCCGCTTTGCGACCATCCCAGAGGGACGCTCATCGCCGGCGCGCCGGCCACGTTCTGCAGCGGCGTGTAGCCGACATAATCGAGCACGCGCGCAAAGCCCACTTCCATGCCGAGCGTCGGGGCGATTTCTCCCAGCGGCAGCGGCGGTTTCGACAGCACCGGCGTGAGCAGGACATCCACGTCGGAGAAGAACGCCGCGTAGGCCGCCTCAACCTGCTTCAAGCCGGCGATTGCCGCCGCCATCGCCGCTGGGCCCTTGCTCTGGAAGTGCCGCGCCAGATCGAGCGTCAGCGGCTCCAGCAATTGATCGAGCGGAACCGTACCGGCGTTCTGGCGCACCAGCGCGGCCACCTCCGCGGCGCTCTCGGCCCACAGCAGGATGAAGTCGTCGGAGAAGCGTTGGCCATCGAAGCTGGGGCGCGCTTCGCGCACCTCGTGTCCGAGCGAGCGGCACAATTGCGCCGCCGCTTCGGTCGCGGCGCGCACTTCCGGATCGGGTTCGCGGCCGCGGAAATCGGGGATGTTCAAAGCGATGCGCAGCCTTTGTGTGTTCGGCCCTTCCACCATGCCCACCGGGGCCAACGCGGCGGCTTCGCCTCCCTGTTCCGTGGAGGCCAGCCAGCGCGCGGTGTCGCGCACGGTCAGGCTCACGCAGCCATTGACGGAGATCGGCACCGGACCCTGTTCGCGGCCATCGGTTACGGTGCGGGCGCGCGAAGGCTTCAAGCCGAAGATGCCGTTGCAGGACGCGGGAATGCGGATGGAGCCGCCGCCGTCGCTGGCGTGCGCGATCGGGATCACGCGTGCGGCCACCGCGACCGCGGCGCCGCCGGAAGAGCCGCCGCAGGAGCGCGTGGGATCCCAGGGGTTCTTGGTGGCGCCGCCCAAGAGCGGCTCGGTCGTCGCTGTCAGTCCGAACTCTGGCGTCGCCGATTTGCCAAACGGCACCACGCCCGATGCCAGCACTGCGTCTGTATAGGGCGGCTGCGCCTGCGCGACATTGTTGGCGAAGGCGCGGCTGCCGAATTTGAGCGGCAGACCCGCAAGCGGCAATAGGTCCTTGATCAAGGTCGGCACGCCCGCGAACGGCCCGCTCAGCGCTGTCGCCGCGCGGGCGCGGCCGTAATCGAAAGCCGGCGTCGCCATGAAATTGAGATCGCCGTTGACGCGCTCGGCGCGAGCGATGGCGGCATCGAGCGCCTCCAGCGCTGTAATTTCGCCAGCGCCGATTCGCGCCGCCACGCCGACAGCGTCGAGATCTTCGAGCGCGTCTGTGGCTGGCGCGGCGGGCGCGCATGCGCTCATGGCCGCGAGCGCGGCCCCATTTGCCAGCATTGTACGACGTGAAATCTCTGTCGCCATGGAACTCTCCCCGTTTTCGCCCCTGCTTTGCGCGGGCGCGGAGCGGCAATCAAGCGCAAAGGCTTGCCTTTCGCGCCCGTCCGCCGGAGGAGGGGCGTCATGGCTCGGGTGCGCGCCGATCTTCTGCTCGTGACCAGGGGCCTAGCCGAGAGCCGCGCCAAGGCGCGAGCGGCGATTGAGGCTGGCGGCGTTCACGCCGACGGGGTTGCCGTGGCCCGGCCGTCCGATCTGATCGAGGAGAGCGCCGTGCTTGAGGCGGCCCCCGCGCACCCCTGGGTATCGCGCGCGGGCGTCAAGCTTGCGCATGCTCTGGAAGCGTTCGGCATTGATCCCGCGGGTCGCATCTGCCTGGATGTTGGCGCGTCCACAGGCGGCTTTACGCAGGTGCTGCTAAAGCGTGGGGCCGCGCGGGTATACGCCGTGGATGTGGGGCGCGGTCAGCTGCATGCGAGCGTGCGCGCCGATCCGCGCGTGGTTTCGCTGGAACGCACCGACGCGCGCGCGCTGACGCGGGCGCTTATTCCCGAGCCGCCAACGCTGATCGTATGCGACGCAAGCTTCATCGGCGCGGCGAAAGCGCTGGCGGTTCCACTCTCGCTCGCTGCCGAACACGCCGATCTCGTCGCGCTGATCAAGCCGCAATTCGAGGCTGGGCCTCGCGCAGGCAAGCACGGCGTGCTCAGCGAAGTGGAAGCGCGCGCCGCCGCCGTCGCGGCAATCGCCGCGCTCGACGGGCTAGCCGGCTTCGCCATCGCCCGCGCAATCGATTCCCCCATCCGCGGCGGCGCCGGCAATCTGGAAATGCTAGCCTGGGCGCGTCGGTAGCGAAAGCGGACCGCCGGCTTCCAGCCGGCATACGGTGATCAAGCTTGCCAGGCCTGAGCAATTCAATGCACCGTATGCCGGCTGGAAGCCGGCGGTCCGGGGCGGGAAAAAAACGCCCCGGCTTGGCGGCCGGGGCGTGGAGGGTTCGCTTCTTGGGAGGAGAAGATGAATTGGGTCTCTAGTCGAATTTGTCTCTAGTCTCTCGGGCGCCAGGCGCCGTCGCGGCCGCGGCACATCATCACGTTCTCGCGATACTCGCGGCCATAGTGATCGCGGGTGATCACTTGGCCCATGCGGCATTCGCCATCGCCATAGCCGTAATCACGGCCGTACCCGCTATCACGATAGGGCCCGCCTTCGAGGCCTGAATCGTCGCGACCGTAGCCGTCGTTGCGTCCGTAATAGGGATCGTAGCTGCCTTGCGGGACTTGATCGTTGCAGCGTGTGCTCGAGCGGCCAATGGCGCCGCCGGCGGCGGCGCCGACCGCCGCGCCCAGAGCCGTGCCGTCGCCGCGATGGCGGCGCGCGGCGGCATTGCTGCCCAGAACCGCCCCGGCAATGCCCCCGATTATGGCGCCGGCCACGGTATTATTGTTGCGCGCGCGCTGGCATTGCTGCTGCTGGGCGACGTGCTCGTCATGGTAGGAACCGTATTGCTGCGCCGCCGCCGGCTGGGCGGTCGCCAGCACGGCCGCGAAAGCGGCAAAAGCGGCGAAAACTTGACCACGCATGGGGAGCTCCTGTCTGTCGTCCGCGAGTGAAGCAAAGTCAGTCTGAACGCAGCATGAAGCGCCCGAACCGTCTTTCAGGGGCCCGACCGGCCCGGCGTGGGCATAGCGGCGCGCTTGCCCCCCCAACCGAGCGGGAATTGCTCGTGGGGCCCATAGGGGCCCGGGGCGACGCCGTCGCGGAGGGGCTGGCG
>JAKFYF010000042.1 GCA_021731005.1 Hyphomonadaceae bacterium | reverse complement strand
CTTGAAGCAGCGCGCTACGTCCGCGAGCGCGCCAAGCTTGAGCGCGATGGCCTTTACCGCGCCGAGCACGAGCGCGACGCGTGCGGCGTTGGGTTGATCGCCGCCATCGACGGCAAGCCGCGGCGCGCCGTCGTTACGCTTGCGTTGCAGGCGCTTAAATCGGTGTGGCACCGCGGCGCGGTCGATGCCGACGGCAAGACCGGCGACGGCGCCGGCATCTTGATCGAAGCGCCGCAAGCTTTTTTCCGGGGAATCGTGGAAGCCACCGGCCACAGGCCGGGCGAACGGCAGATCTTCGTCGGGCAAGTCTTTTTGCCGCGCAATGATTTCGGCGCTCTAGAGCGCGCGCGCGTCATCGTCGAAAGCGAGATCATCCGCGCCGGCTTCGGTTTTTACGGTTGGCGCCAGACGCCCATCGACATCGCCGCGATCGGCGAAAAAGCCAACGCCACTCGCCCCGAGATCGAGCAAGTGCTGTTCTACGATCCGCGCGAGCGCGACCACGAAACCGTCGAGCGCGATCTTTTCATCTGCCGGCGCAAGATCGAAAACCGCGCGCTCATCGCCAACATCATGGAACTCTACGTCTGCTCGCTCAGCGCGCGCACTTTGGTGTACAAGGGCATGTTCCTGGCGCAGCAGATCGACGTTTTCTATCCCGATCTGCGCGACGAGAAATTCACCTCCTCGGTGGCGCTCTATCACCAGCGTTATTCCACCAACACCTTCCCGACCTGGCGCCTCGCCCAGCCTTTCCGCATGCTCTGCCACAATGGCGAGATCAACACGCTCAAGGGCAACGTCAACTGGATGAAGAGCCACGAAATCCGCATGACCAGCGACGCCTTCGGCGCCGCCGACAGCGACGTGAAGCCGGTGATCCAGCCCAGCGGCTCGGATTCCGCCGCGCTCGACAACGTCTTCGAAGTGTTGGTGCGCGCCGGGCGCAATGCGCCGATGGCGAAATCGCTGCTGATCCCGGAAGCGTGGGCGAAGTCGAAAACCATGAGCGCCGAGCACAAGGCGCTTTACGCCTATTGCAACGCGGTGATGGAGCCGTGGGACGGGCCGGCCGCACTTGCCATGTTCGACGGGCGCTGGGCGGCCGCGGGCATGGACCGCAACGGCCTGCGTCCGCTGCGTTATGCGCTCACCCGTGACGGCTTGCTGGTAGCCGGCTCGGAAACCGGCATGGTTCCGCTCGAGGATAGCAACGTCATCGAGCGCGGCCGCCTCGGCGCTGGGCAAATGATCGCGGTGGACACCCAGGAGGGCACGCTCTTCCGCCACGGCGAAATCATCGACACGCTCGCCGCCCAGCACCCCTACGGCGCCTGGCTCGAGCACGTCGTCGACCTCGACGCCAAGCTGAAAGGCCCCGAACCCAGGTTGTTCGCCGAACGCGAGGAACTCGCGCGCCGCCAGGCCGCCGCGGGGTTGACGCTCGAAGACATCGAATTGGTGCTGGCGCCGATGCTGGAAGACGGCAAGGAAGCAGTCGGCTCCATGGGCGACGATGCGCCGCTTGCGGTGCTCTCGCACGTGGAGCGTCCGCTTTCGCATTTCTTCCGCCAGAATTTCAGCCAAGTCACCAATCCGCCCATCGATCCGTTGCGCGAAGAGCGGGTGATGAGCTTGACCACGCGCTTCAAGAATCTCGGCAACATCCTGGCGCAGGATGAAACTCAGACAGAAGTCTACACGCTCTCGGGTCCGGTGCTGACCAACGGCATGTACGAGCGCCTCGCGGGTGAACTTGGCGATGGCGTCGCGCGCATCGACTGCACCTTCCCCACTCCCGCCAGCGAAGCGGAGTCTGGCCCCGCGCTGCGCCAAGCCATGGATCGCATCCGCGCCGAGGCTGAACAAGCCGTGCGCGACCAGCGCTCCCACATCGTGCTCACCGACGAAGCCCAGAGCGCGACGCGCGTCGCCTGCCCGATGATCCTGGCGGCGGGCGGCGTGCACGCGCATCTGACCGCCCGGGGCTTGCGCTCGTTCTGCTCCATCGGCGTGCGCAGCGCCGAATGCGTCGATGCGCACTATGTCGCCGTGCTGATCGGCGCGGGCGCCACCATTGTGAACCCCTATCTCGCGTTCGAAGCCATCGCCGATCGCGCCGCGCGCGGGCTGACGGGCGGGGTTGGCGCCGAGCAGGCATGCGCCAATTATCGCGCGGCGCTGGAAGCGGGCCTGCTCAAGATCATCTCCAAGATGGGCATCGCCGTGATCTCCTCCTATCGCGGCGGGATGAATTTCGAGGCCATTGGACTTTCGCGCGCGCTCGTCGACGAATTCTTCCCCGGCCTGCAGAGCCGCATCTCCGGCATCGGCCTCGCGGGGCTCGCCAGCAACGCCTTCACCCGCCACGCCCGCGCCTACCAGGCGGGCGCAGCGGTGCTGCCGGTCGGCGGCTTCTACCGCCAGCGCGCGCGCGGCGAGCCCCATGCGCTAGAGGCCCACCTCATCCACACGCTGCAACACGCCTGCACCGAGAACGATTACGATTCCTACAAAGGCTATTCCACCTATGTGCGCGAGCGGCGCATCGCCGAGCCGATCCAGCTGCGCGACCTGCTCGAGGTGCAAACTCCGCCCGAAGGCATTGCGCTGCACGATGTGGAAAGCGTCAACGACATTCGCAAGCGCTTCGTCACGCCCGGCATGAGCCTGGGCGCGCTTTCTCCCGAGGCCCACGGCACGCTCAACATCGCCATGAACCGCATCGGCGCGCGCTCGGTGTCGGGCGAAGGTGGCGAGGATCCGGCCCGCTACACGCCGCTTCCCAATGGCGACGACGCCAATTCCGCGATCAAGCAGGTCGCCTCCGGCCGCTTCGGCGTCACCGCCGAGTATCTCAACAAGTGCAGCGAAATCGAGATCAAGGTGGCGCAAGGCGCCAAGCCCGGCGAAGGCGGCCAATTGCCCGGCTTCAAGGTCACCGAGATGATCGCGCGCCTGCGCCACGCCACGCCGGGCATCATGCTGATCTCCCCGCCTCCGCACCACGACATCTACTCGATCGAGGATCTGGCGCAGCTGATCTACGATCTGAAGCAGATCAACCCGGCCGCGACCGTGTGCGTGAAGCTGGTGGCGCAATCGGGCATCGGCGCGGTAGCCGCAGGCGTCGCCAAGGCTGGCGCTGACACGATCCTGATCTCCGGCCATGTCGGGGGCACCGGCGCCAGTCCGCTGTCCTCGATCAAGTTCGCCGGCATCCCCTGGGAAATGGGGCTGGCTGAAGCACACCAGGTGCTGATGCTCAACAACATGCGCCATCGCGTGCGCCTGCGCACCGACGGCGGCCTGCGCACTGGGCGCGACATCGTTGTCGCCGCCATCCTGGGCGCGGAGGAGTTCGGCATCGGCACTGCGTCACTGGTGGCGATGGGCTGCCTGATGGTGCGGCAATGCCATTCCAACACTTGTCCGGTTGGCGTCTGTACCCAGGATGAAAGCCTGCGTGCGCGGTTCAGCGGCAGCCCTGAGAAGGTCGTCAATCTGATGACCTTCATCGCCAAGGAAGTGCGCGAAATCCTGGCGCTGCTTGGCTTCAAGCGGCTTAACGACATTATCGGCCGCACCGACCTTATTGCGCAAATCAGCCGCGGCGCCGAGCACCTCGATGACATCGACCTCAATCCGCTGCTGGTGCGCGTCGACAGCCCTCATCCCCCCTATTGCACGCGCGCGGGGCGCAACGAGCCGCCTGCTTCGCTCGACGAAGACATCATCCGCAACGCGGAAGCGTTCTTCGAAAGCGGCGAGAAGCGGCAATTGGACTTCGCCGTGCGCAACACCCAGCGCGCCATTGGCGCGCGCGCGTCCTCGGCCGTGGTGCGCCGCTTCGGCATGCACGGACTTGCCGAGGGCCGCCTGCATGTGCGGCTTTCCGGCTCGTGCGGCCAGAGCCTGGGCGCGTTTCTGGTCCAGGGCGTCAAGCTCGACGTGACCGGCGACGCCAACGACTATGTCGGCAAGGGCCTGTCCGGGGGACTCATCGTGCTTCGCCCGCCCGGCGATGCCGGCTTCAAGGGCAAACCCAATTCCATCATCGGCAACACCTGCCTCTACGGCGCCACCAGCGGGCGGCTCCATGCCGCGGGGCTTGCCGGCGAGCGTTTCGCGGTGCGCAATTCGGGCGCGACAGCGGTGATCGAGGGCTGCGGCGCCAATGGCTGCGAATACATGACCGGCGGACGCGTCGCCATCCTCGGTCCCGTCGGCGAGAATTTCGGCGCGGGCATGACGGGAGGCATTGCGTTCGTGTACGACCCCGAGGAGCAAATGCCGTTGGTGGCCAATGCCGCCTCGATCGCCTGGCGCCGGCCGAAATGCGCCGAGGCGCACGAACTCAAGGCGATGATCGAACGCCATGGCGCGGAAACCGGTTCGGCGTTAGGCGCGGCGATGCTGGCCGATTGGGACAACGCCAAGACCCAGTTCTGGCTGGTCGCGCCCATCGAAACCGCCAAAGCCGCCAAGGAAACGCCAAAGGCCGCGCGCGGCTAGAGGCGTCTCGGCGCTGACAGCGCCAACGCTTGAGAACCCTCGCCCTCCTTTGGGAGGGAGAGGGCAGGGTGAGGGTGGAACGCAGACGGTGGGGCTTCGCGTAACCGAAGCACGCTTCCCGAAACACGGCGGCGCCCCCTCACCCTGCCCTCTCCCCCCTCTCGGGGAGAGAGGGTTCTCAGACGGCGCGCCGGCGCCATCGTCGGCTGCCCGGGTGAATGTGAAGTCGCTTGCGCTCAACCGCAAACGCTCAACGCGCCGGAGAAACGCGGGCGGTATTGTCGCCAACAAAGACCCCTCTATCCCCGCATTTTCAGCCCTCCGGCCCAGCAAAATCGGGGTTTCTGCGAAAATCTATCCAACAGCAAAAAAGCCGATGGATACTCATGCCCATCTCCTGTCGGGAGGCTACGGTCGACCAATAGCCGTTCAGTTCAGGAGACGCGGTTTGAACGCGATTGCTTCGGTGAGCAAAGGAAACCGAAGATCCGGGCGAGGAATTGGTCCCCGTCCGCGCGTCGACCGGGAACGCGGACAAGGCGCTAAACGCGCACCGGAACCCCAGCGTCGCGGGGATCGGATTGCGGGAGAGACCGCGCCGATCGCAAGCGAGGCGAATGGCGAGTGGCGAATGGCGAAATGTCATTCCCGCGCCAATTGCTCTCTCTTGTACAAAGCGAAACGCGTGGGCGACAGCGAACCCAGTCGCTACTCGCCATTCGCCATTCGCCCAACCCGTCTCATCAACGCATGGCCCTCCGGGCGCGGCTTGAACGCTTCACGTCCGCGCCGGTTGTACAAGACAGACCGCGCGGGGCGCGCTTGGCGCCGCTACCGGACTAGGGTCCAGACTCAATTGAGCCAATAGGCGACGAGGGCGGCGAGTTGAACGGCGGCGAGATAATTTCGTGCGAGCTTATCGTAACGGGTGGCTACGCGCCTGAAATCCTTGAGCCTGCAGAAGCAG
>JAKFYF010000008.1 GCA_021731005.1 Hyphomonadaceae bacterium | reverse complement strand
GCGCACCGCCTGCACGAACACGACGGCCGCAGGCGGCAATGCTAGCCTGCTCTCGCTCGGCGAATCAGCGCCGTAGAGCGACGGCTCGCGCATGGCCGGCGTTCCGGCTCAGTTGATCGTCGTCGGGAACGAGAAGGGCGGGTCGGGGAAGACGACCGTCGCCATTCATCTCGTTGGCGGCTTGATGTCGGCGGGCTTGCGCGTGGGCGCCGTCGATCTCGAAATTGTTGTAGCGACCCCCGCGGGAGACAAGAGAATAACGGTCTCTGTCAGCGCGGCGGAGCGCTTGAACGATCCCGATCCCTCAGCTGGTGAGTGGGGCAGCGTTTTTCAGGAGCGGCTGGACGCGGCTCTGAACGCCGCCGGTGTTTATGTCGATGCGCAGGGCGGCGACCTGACGAACTGGGCGGCGAGCGAAGCAGCGGGACACCGCATCGCAGCGATCAGCATCAACGGCAATGCGCTCTCGCTTGCAGGCGCTACCCCGACGCTTGGAATCGGTGGGGCGTTTTCGGTGGAACGTAGTTTCACTAGCGCGCGGGCCGGGACTGGCGTCGGCGATGACATTGCCGCGCTCGTGAGCGATCAAGCACTGGAAATTGCCTTCGACACAATTTGGGGCGAGCGGACCGTTTCCGCGACGCTCGAAGCAGGCGATCCGCGCACGCTGGAAAGCGCCGCGCTGCGCTTGAACGAGGCGCTTGCAAACGCCGGCTACGATTTGGGTGCGGAGGCCGTCGCGCTATCCGGCGGCGGCGCCGGGCTGCGCATTATCACCGGGGCGAGCCACAGCATTCGCGGCGTGTCCACGATCGCGCTTGGCGCGATGTCGCATGCCGCGACGCTCGATCCGATCGATTCCCAAAGCCGCTTGGATGACCCGGTTGGAGCGGCGCGCGTGGCTGAGCGCGCTAGCCGAGGCGCTGCGGTCGCTGAAACCAGCGCGGCGAGTTCCGATTTCACCGCGCCTAGCGCTAATGCTGGAGGGTGGTTTCCTGGGCGGGCCTTCGATGTCGCCATTGGTGGCGGCGCCAAGGTGGCCACGGCGCGCGCGATTGCCGTTGGCGGCGACGGCTCGGTGTATGTGCTGGCCGATCTCGATCGCGATTCCGCCACGACCGCGATCAAGGGCGAGCGAGATGTCGCGCTGCTCAAATACGATTCCGCCGGAAAGCTGGCGTTCACGCACGTTCTGGGCGCGGCGCAGTCGGCAAGCGGCTTTGCGCTGGCGGTGTCGGGGGACGGGAAAGTCGCGGTCGCGGGCGCCGTCGAGGGAGGGCTTTCGAACGCGGATGCGGCGAAGGGCGGCGCGGATTCGTTCGTGGCGCTGTTCGATGCGAGCGGAAAAGAGCTCTGGACCGTTCGGCGCGGCGCCGCGGCCAACGACGAAGCGCGCGCAATCGCGTTCGCGCCCGATGGCGGCGTCATCGTTTCCGGGCGCACAGATTCGGCGCTTGGGCCCGCGCTCGCACTGGGCGGCGTTGATGGCTACCTGCGCGGCTTTTCAGCGGCCGGCCTCGAGTTGTTCACGCGCCAGTTCGGTACAAGCGGCAACGATGCGGCAAGTGCGCTCTTGGTGCGTGATGATGGCGCCGGCGGAGCGGAGATATTCACTGGCGGGGTTGAGAACGAGCGCGGCGTAATCAGGCGCTTCACCTATTCAGCCTCCGCGGGATTTGCAGCCGGGGCGACGCGCGATGTCGGCTATTTTCATGACGGGGCTATCAATGCGCTCGCCGCTGACGGCGCTGCGCTCTATGTCGGTGGCGCCGTCGGCGCCGACCGGCTGACGCTTGGCGCCACAGCGCGCGGCGCGGTTGCCGGCGGGGAGGGGTTTGTGGCGCGGCTCGACGCCGACCTCATTTCCGCCGCGCTCGATCGCGCGAGCTATTTGGGTTCCGCCCGCGATGACAGCGTCAAGACTCTAGCGCTGGTGGGCGGTGATGTTTACGCGGCAGGAATTGCTGGGGGCATCATCGCGGGCCAGGGCGCTTCTGGCGCCAAAGCGAGCTTTCTGGCGCGGCTCGACCAGGACGGGCAGGCGGCCTGGGTGCGCAGCTTCAATTCAGCAGGTGGGGCCTTCTCACTAAGCGGGCTCGCCGTCGATGAGAACGGCGCGTCCGCGCTCGACATTTTGGGGTTGCCGCGTGGGGCGGTTGCCGGGATCGATGTGGCGCCGCTGGTCGCGCGCAGCGCCTTGCGCGTCGGCGACGAGTTTCAGATCGCCGCCGATGGGCGCCGCCTGACGACGATCAAGATCGGCGCCGAGGACACGCTATCAACCCTGGTGGGCGCCATCAATCGCGCCATGGGAGGCGCGGGGCGCGCGGAGATCGTGCGCGAGGATGGTGTCGAGCGATTGCGCATCAGAGCGCGCCAAGGGCGGGCGGTGCGGATCGAAGCGGGCCGCGAGCGCGATGCGCTAGGCGCACTGGGGCTCAATGCTGGGCTCGTCGCTGAAAACACCAACGCCCGCAACACGCCGAAGGCGTTCGGGCTGGGTCTGCTGGCCGGTGATCTTAAGCTCGATAGCAAGGCCGCCTTAGTTCGCAGCAAGGCCGAATTGTCAGCCGCGATCTCGATTGTGCGCCAAGCCTACGACACGCTGCTTCACCCCAACGCCAAGGAAAAGACGGCGGCGGAGAAGGCGCTCGAAGAGCGCCGCCAAAACGCCGGCCCGGCGCCGCAATATCTGAGTGCTCAATTGGCGAACTACCGCGCTGCTCTGGCGCGGCTTGGGGGCTGATGCGGCCCTTCCCTCGCGGGGCGGTTGCGGCTAGAAGCCCCGCCTTCGGAGCCGCGGTAGCTCAGTGGTAGAGCGCACCCTTGGTAAGGGTGAGGTCGAGAGTTCAATCCTCTCCCGTGGCACCATGATTTTGTTGGTTTTTTCGCTTGCCCTGCGCTAACGCGCTACGCTCCATTGGAGCATGGCGGGCCAGAAATCGGCTTCACGTTGTTTTTGGTGCTTGCTCTCCCGTAGTTCTTCGAATGTTCTGGCGTGGGGTGCGAACCGGCGCCCCGGTTATTTGCCATCTTGGCGCTCGCATTATTTGACTCTGAACAACGACACCAAGCGAGCGAGGGAAAGACTGGCCGCTTGTCTCTTCAATTGGAGCGGCGGTCATGACATCAGCGCCACGAAAAATCGTGATCATCGGCGGGGGTGTCGCCGGCCTGTGTGCGGGGGTCTACGCGCAGCTTTGCGGTTACCCGGCGCTGATCCTGGAACAGCATTCCATCCCCGGGGGCCTCGCGACCAGTTGGGAGAGGGGCGGCTATACCTTCGAGACCTGCCTGCATTGGTTCTTGGGCTCATCGCCAACGGGCGCCCTGGGCGCGCAATGGCGTGAAGTGTTTGACGTGGACAGGCTGCGTTTCGTACAGGAGGCGGAATATCAGCGCATCGAGACCGAGGATGGCCGGTCTCTTATCGTCTATGCAGACGTCGACCGCATGGAAGCAGAATTGCTGCGCGCGGCGCCTGAGGATTCCGATGAGATCAAGGCGTTCGCCGCCGCCATCCGCCAGTCCGCCGATTTTCCGATGGACGAAATGAGTGCGGCTTGGCCGCGCCGCGCCATGGCGATGCTGCGGCTCCTGCCCAAACTTCCCCTGCTGCAACGCTGGTCCGGCATTAGTGCAGCGGACTATGGCCGGCGGTTCAAGAACGACTTGCTGCGGCGCTTGTTCACTGACGGCGCCGCGGCGGATATGGCCGCGATCGCGCTCGTGTTCATGTTCGCTTGGATGACCCAGAGAAACGCCGGCTACGCGATCGGCGGCGCCAAAGCCATCATCGATCCGATCGCGGAACGCTTCCGTGCGCTGGGCGGGGAATTGCGCCTCATGACCCAGGTCAAGGAAATCCTCGTCGAAGACGACGCGGCGGTCGGTGTTGAATTGAGCAGCGGCGAGATCATCAGGGCGGATTGGGTCATCTCCGGCGCTGACGGGCGCGCCACCATCTATGACATGCTTCACGGCGAATACTGCAACGAGGCAATCGATACGTTCTACGAACGGCAAAAGGTGTTTCCCTCCTACCTTCAGGTTTCGCTGGGCGTCGCGCGGGATTTGTCGCGCGAACCTGGGTTTGTCGCACGCATGCTCTCCACACCGCTCCGCATCGACCCTGAGACTGAGTTGAAAACGTTGTCGGTCCGCTTCTTCCACTTCGATCCGACCTTCGCGCCGAAAGGAAAAACAGCGGTCACCTGTTTCCTGCCGACCTTCAATTATCGCTATTGGGTTGATTTGCACCGCACCGACCCCGCCAAATACGAGGACGAGAAGCGGCGTATTGCTGAAGCGGTCATCGCGGTGTTGGAGCGGCGCTTGCCGGGCATCCGGCAGAGCATCGAGGTCACGGATGTTTCGACGCCCGCCACGGTGGTGCGCTTCACCGGCAATTGGAAAGGCAGCATGGAGGGCTTTCTGCCCACGCCGGACACGGGTTTCGCGCCGCGGCGTCAGACGCTGCCGGGCCTTGATCGCTTCCTTATGGTCGGCCAGTGGGTGCATCCCGGCGGCGGGCTGCCATCGGGTCTTATGACCGCGCGCGCCGCGCTGCAGGCAATTTGTCGCCGCGAGCACGCGCCGTTTCTGCTCGCTGCGAGCGCACGCGATCCCAGGGCGGACGCGGCTTAGCTGGACACGGCTCGGCGTCGGCGCCAGTCACGCCCGTTGGGAAAACCATGCAGGCGTTTGAGGGATTGAGCGAGGCGGATGCCGCGCGGCGACTTGTTGAAGTCGGCGCGAACGAGTTGCCGCGCCCGCGTCGGCGTGACATCGGGCGCATTGTTTTCGAGACCCTGCGCGAACCGATGTTCCTGCTGCTGCTCGCCGCGGCGGGGCTCTATCTCGGCCTTGGCGACACGCTGGAAGGCATATTTCTGCTCGCGGGCGCCTCGGCGGCGGTGGGACTTGTGGTGTTTCAGGAAGCGCGGAGCGAACGCGCGCTGGCGGCGCTGCGCGACCTGGCGCAACCGACAGCCCGGATCGTTCGCGGCGGCGTCGAGCGAAGCGCGCCGGCGCGCGAGCTTGTGCCCGACGACATCGTGCTGATAGGCGAGGGCGAACGCATGGTTGCCGACGCCGTGTTGGTCGGTGGGGATGTGCTTAGCGTCGATGAGTCCACGCTCACTGGGGAATCCGCGCCGGTGGCCAAACGCTTGGCGCGTGCAGGCGAGAAGGAGGATTACGCGCTAGCGTCGCGCCCGGAAGCGTCGCCGCACCTCTTCGCGGGCACATTGATCGTGCGTGGGATTGGCGGGAGCGGCCATTTCCCTACATTCTGCGCCAGCGCTCAGGCCCTGGGAATGCGCTGGGACGATTGCGCTTCGATCTTCCCAACTTGCACGCGATCTATTTGCATGACACTCCCAGACGCGAATTGTTCGCCCGCGCGGATCGCGCTCTAAGCCATGGCTGCATTCGCGTTGCCGAACCCGAGCAGCTTGCCGCAGACGTCCTGGCCGATCTCGCCTGGGACCTTCCGGCGCTTAAAATGGCGATCGAGAGCGGCGCGAGCCAAACGCTGACGCTCAACGCGCCCATGCCGATCTACATTCTCTAC
>JAKFYF010000137.1 GCA_021731005.1 Hyphomonadaceae bacterium | reverse complement strand
TGGCGGCCCACGCGCGCTTGGCCCGCCTCAACCTTGTCGCGCACGGAAAGGGGGATGCGGGACTTGCGGCGCTCGCCGCAGACCCGGCGCTGTCGGAGGCATTGCGGCGCGCAAGAGGCGGGCCGCGTGTGTTGATCGCCACCAACAGCGGCGGCCATTTCGCCGTTGCCGCGTTTGAACGCATGTTAGGCGCGGCGCTGGCGCTGCGTGGCGCGGCGTGCACGCACGTATTGTGCGACAAAGCGCTGCCCGCCTGTCAGATGTGCGAGTTCAATCTAACGCCGGACCTCGCTCGCTTCGCGCGGCGCGGCCCGGAGCGGCTCTTGTGCAGCTATTGCCACGCGCCCGCCGAGCGTGATTTACGCATGTCGGGCCATGACACCGTGCGCCTCAGCGAAGCGCTGACGGAGCGGGATCGCGCCGAAGCAAGAACACTGGCGATGGATTGTGATCTCGCCGCGTTGGCGACGGTTATGTGGCGCGGAGTAGCTATCGGCGGGCACGCGTTAGCCGGTGCGCTGCGCTTCTTTGCCCGTGGAGATCTCGAACAAGAGCCCGCGAGCATTCCGGTGTTGCGCCGCTATGTTGAGGCAGCTGCGCTCAGTGCGGCCTCCTACCTCCGGCTCATAGAACGGCATGCGCCGGAGGTCGTTGTTGCGCACCACGGCATTTACACCCCTCAAGGACTAGCGGTGGCCGCGGCGCGGGCGAAGGGCGTGCGCGTAGCTACTTGGAATCCAGCTTACCGCCGGCATTGCTTCATCTTCAGCCACGGCGACAGCTATCATTATACCCTCATGGATGAGCCAACAGCGCATTGGCGCGAGAAGTCCCTAAGCGAGTGGGAGCGCGGGCAAATAGTGGACTATCTACATTCCAGACGTCACGGCGGCGGCGATTGGATAAAATTCCATCGCAATTCGGACAAGCCGATGGTGGATTTGTCCAAGCTCGGTTTGGCCCCGGCAAAACCGTTGGCTGTCGCTTTCACCAATGTGTTTTGGGACGCCCAATTGCATTTCCCGAACAACGCATTCGACAATCAGGCAGCATGGCTTGAGGAGACCATCGCGTGGTTCGCCAGGCATCAGCACTTGCAACTCGCTGTCCGGATTCATCCAGCGGAAGTAAGCGGCAGCCCTCAGTCGCGGCAACGCGCCGCCGACGTCATCGCGGAGCGCTTCCCCGCGCTGCCGGGGAACGTGAAACTGATCGATCCGGAGAGTACACTCTCTACCTATGCGCTGGCCGAGCGCGCGGACGTGGGCATCATCTACGGCAGCAAGCTTGGCGTCGAACTCAGCGCAGTAGGCATCCCTGTTATCGTGGCGGGCGAGGCATGGGTGCGAGGCAAAGGCTTTACCCGCGATGCAAATTCACTTGAGGAATACCGGGCATTGCTTGAACAAATGCCGTTTGGTCAAAAGCTCTCACCGGTGGAACACGAACTTGCATTACGTTACGCGAATCATTTCTTCTTCCGGCGTATGATCGCGCTGCCCTTTGTGCACGCCGCGCCCGGTCCTCGTCGCTTTAGGTTCGCCATCAAGGGCGCCGCGGACCTGGTCGAGCTGCGCTGGCCGGGGCTCGATGCAATTTGCCGAGGCGTCCTGGAACAGACGCCGTTCGTTTGTGATTCCGCACAAGATCACCTCGCGAGAGTATAAATGAGTGAAGTCATTTATTCGTTGCACGGCAAGCGCGTGTTTGTTGCGGGCGAAGGCGGTATGGTGGGTAAGGCGCTGATACGACGGCTTGAACGCGCCGAATGCGTGCTCCAGAGAGCGTCGCGCCGACAACTCGATCTTGAGAGCGAATCCCAGGTCGACGACTGGTTCGCAGGGCAAAAACCGCAGGTGGTGTTTCTCGCCGCCGCGAAAGTCGGTGGCATTGGCGCCAACAACTCGCTCCCGGTGGATTTTTTGGAGCGCAATTTGCGTATTGCGGCGAATGTGATCCGGGCGGCGCACCACCACGCGGCGGAGAAATTGCTTTATCTCGGGTCGTCGTGTGTTTATCCGCGTGATGCGCGCCAGCCGATGACCGAGGAGGCGCTGCTAACCGGGCCGCTGGAGCCCACCAACCAATGGTACGCTATCGCCAAGATTGCCGGCATCAAGCTGTGCGAGGCCTACCGGCGCCAATACGGCGATGATTTTATCTCCGTGATGCCGACCAATCTTTACGGTCCTGGCGACAATTATCATCCCACGCACAGCCACGTGCCCGCTGCGCTCATGCGCCGCTTCCACGAGGCCAAACTAGATGGTGCGGCCGAAGTGGAAGTATGGGGTACGGGCACGCCACGGCGTGAATTTATGCATGTCGATGACATGGCTGACGGCTGTGTGTTCGTAATGGAGCACTATTCAGGCCTGGGCGCGCTCAATATCGGCACTGGTGAGGAGGTGACAATCGCTGAGTTCGCAGCGCTTGTTGCAGACGTCGTCGGCTTTCGAGGTAAGCTAGCATTTGACGCCGTGCGCCCGGACGGCGCGCCGCGAAAATTGCTGGACGTATCGAAGCTCGCCGCCCTCGGCTGGAGGGCCCGGGTCGGCCTACGTGAGGGCCTCAAGGAAGCCTACCAAGACTTCCTCAAGGGCCACTGGCGCGAGGCTTAGGTCGGCAACTTGGTCAGCGAAATTTCATTGACTTGCACCGTCGCTGGCGGGCCAATCGAGACAATGTGCACGCGCACACAATCGTAAGCTTGTGAGAACGTATGACGCAGCGTCAGGTCAGTCTCGGTGGGCGACAGCGTAATTTCTCGGGAATCGCCCTCTTCGCCACGATCAGAGTTGCAATGGCGAACGAGAGCAACGCGTACGTTCACTTCAGACGAGGCCGTCAAGCGCATGCGCGCCAGAAAAGTGTCGCCCGAGCGCGGTTCAGGATTGGCTGCTATTCGCATCGCGCCGCCGCCGGCGGGTATGGTTATAGTGTCGCCAGCGAACGTAGCGCTGCGATCAGTCGGAAAGCCACGCCACACTCCGGTTTCCACTACAATAGGCTCCGCCTGGACCGCCGCCGGCGGCGTGTCCCCGGCCTTGGGACCACAGGCCGCCAAAGCGCATGCAATCGCCAAGAGTGCGACGAGGTTTTTACCGTGCATAATGAATTACTCCCCCTGCTTAGAACCGAATGCGCAACACCAATAGCGGCAATTGGTGGAAGCGGAAGTGTTTTTCTGCAAATCCCCCGTTTCGCGGTATTGGGCCCGCCGGTCCTAGGGTACCAGCAAGCGCAATCCTCCTACGTGATCCCCCAAGGAACTCATTGGCATGACTGAAAAAAAAACAGCCCTCATCACCGGCGTCACCGGGCAGGACGGGGCTTATTTGGCCGAGGTGCTCTTGGCGAAGGGCTATGCTGTCCATGGGGTTAAGCGGCGTTCGTCGTCGTTCAACACCGCGCGCATCGACCACCTCTACCAAGACCCGCACGAGGGCAAGTCGGATTTCCACTTGCATTATGGCGACCTAACCGACGCCACCAATTTGATCCGCCTGGTCCAGGATATCCAGCCCACCGAAATCTATAATCTGGCCGCGCAGAGCCACGTCCAGGTCAGCTTCGAGACGCCGGAATACACCGCCAATGCCGACGCGGTGGGGACATTGCGCCTGCTCGAGGCTATCCGCATCCTGAAATTGGGAGAGAGTGTCCGCTTCTATCAGGCGTCCACATCCGAACTTTACGGCAAGGTGCAGGCGGTTCCGCAGAGCGAGACAACGCCATTTTATCCGCGCTCGCCCTATGCGGCCGCGAAACTCTACGCCTACTGGATTACAGTGAACTACCGTGAAGCCTACGGCATGCACGCCTCCAACGGCATCTTGTTCAATCACGAAAGCCCGTTGCGCGGGGAGACCTTTGTAACGCGCAAGATCACGCGGGCGGTGGCCGCCATCGAGCTTGGCCTGCAGCAGCGAATATATCTGGGCAACCTCGATGCCCAGCGTGATTGGGGCCACGCGCGCGATTACGTCGAAGGCATGTGGCTGATGCTGCAGCAACCCAATGGCGACGATTTTGTGCTGGCCACGGGGGAAGCCCATAGCGTGCGCGAATTCGTGGAGCTGGCGTTTGCCGAAGTTGGCCGTCGCATCGTCTGGCGCGGCGAGAAGGAACGGGAAGAGGGGCTTGACGCCAAGACGGGCGACGTGCTGGTCGCCATCGATCAGCGCTATTTCCGCCCCACGGAGGTTGAGTTGCTTCTAGGCGATCCGAGCAAGGCGCGCGACTTGCTCGGCTGGCGGCACAAGACGAGCTTCCCCGATTTGGTGCGCGATATGGTGCGCGCCGATCTTGGAACTGTTGAGCAAGAGCGCGCGCGCAGAGACCGTCACGGTTGAAGGAAAGATTGCAATTGAGGCGCCCCCTGTTTGGTCCCGCACCTGAAAGGAGAGTCCTTGATCGAGGAGAGGCTCTTAAATGCGGAATCCCGTTTCGCTTCGGCGGCGCGGGCGGCACAGTCTGTTTGAGTACGGTCGACACGACCCAGGGGCATGTGACCTGCTCCGGTAATTTCGGGCCAAGGATTGGTTGAGAAGCTGCCCTCCGCATGGAGGGAATCATGCGTAAATCTCGATTTTCGGACGAGCAGATCGTTTCGATCCTGCGCGAGGCGGACAAGGTTCCGGTCGCTTCGGCGGCGAAACGCCATGGGGTGAGCGAGCAGGCGATTTATGTTTGGCGCAAGCGCTTCGGCGCGTCGCAAGTCAGCGACGTGCGCCGCACCCGCCAGCTCGAAGCGGAGAACGCCAGACTGAAGAAGCTGGTGGCCGAGCGCGATCTCGAGATCGAGGTGATGAAGGAGATTGCCGCAAAAAAATGGTAAGCGTGCCGGCTCGCCGGGCTGGGGTTAAATACGCGACGGGAAAAGGGTTGTCGCAGCGGCGGGCCTGCACGCTTTTGAAGACGGCGCGATCGGCGCTCAGCTATGGCTCGCGTAAGGCGGCGCAGGATGCGCCCGTTGTTACGCGCATGGCTGAGCTGGCCGCGCATTATCCGCGCTACGGCTACCGCCGCATCGCCATCTTTCTGCGCCGCGACGGTTTTGCGATGAGCTTCGGGCGCGCCTATCGGCTCTGGGCCCGCGCGCGGCTGCAAGTGCCGCGAAAACGGCCGCGAAAGCGCGTTGCGAGCGGCCGGCCGCGGCCAAACGCGCCGACCGGCGCCAACGAGGTGTGGGCTTACGATTTCGTGTTCGATTGCTGCGCTGACGGACGCCAGCTCAAATGCCTCACCGTCACCGACGAATTCACCAAGGAAGGGCTGGCGATCGAGGTCGATGGACGCATCCGCTCGGGCCGGGTGATCGAGGTGCTTGCGCGGCTCGTGTCCGAGCGCGGCGCGCCGCGCTTCATGCGCTCCGACAACGGACCGGAATTCGTCTCGCGGGCGCTGCTGCAATGGATCCTCGATCAAGGCGTCGAGACGGCGTTGATTGAACGTAAGCGTAGCTCCGTCACCCTCATGAATGGGGCTTGACGGTTTTGGCGCGCGGTTTTCGGCGTTTTGGCCTCCATTTGTCCGCCAGCGCATCGACGGCGTTCTCAAGCGCACCGCGGTCGAAGCGA
>JAKFYF010000047.1 GCA_021731005.1 Hyphomonadaceae bacterium | reverse complement strand
CAAGGGGGAGGGGAGGCGCTCAAACACGACGCGCCACGTCAATCCCGCGCCGCGAAATGCAAATGCGATTGCCCTGCCCTATCGGGGGAGGACGGGCGGCGCGCCGGGGTGGCCTCACCTTGCCCTCTGCCTCTCCGCGGGGCGGGGGTTCCTAGTGTCCTGGATTTGAAGTTCGCAACCATTGTTGGGTCAGGCGCTTCGCGAACTTCAAATCCAAGAAGGACACTAGGATCAAGGGGCTTAGTGTGGCTGATGATTCAGAAATTCGCTCCGCGCTCTCCACGATGATGAGGCGAATTTCTGAATCGCCGCACTAGCGCGATGCCGCCCGCCGAAACATCAGTGTCGGCGCATCCTTGTACGTCGTGCGCGCGACTTCGCGGTACCCCGCCTTCTCCGCCACGCGGATCGATGCGGCGTTCTCCGGCGAGATGATGCAGACGAAATCGCGGCGGGCGAAATGCCTCTCGCCCCAGGCGATCATGGCGGCCACCGCTTCGGACCCATAGCCCCGCCCGTGCGCCCAGGAGGCCAGCGCCCAGCCTTGTTCGGGCGCTTCGATGGCGGGGGTGATGTCGCGCTTGAAGTCGGCGAAGCCGCCCTCGCCGGCCAAGCGCCCGCTCGCCTTTTCCTCGATCGCCCAGAAGCCGTAGCCCAGCAGCGCCCACATGCCCGGATAGCGCAGCAGCCGCGCCCAACTTTCCTCGCGCGTCGAGGGCCGCCCGCCGATGTAGCGCACCACGTCAGGGTCGGCCCACATGGCCGCGACCGCCTCGAAGTCGGCCGCCACGTGCCCGCGCAAGCGCAGGCGATCGGTTTCTATGATTGGAGCCAAGCCCTATTCCTCCGCCAGCACCGCTTCCATGAGCGCGGCCGCCTCCTCGCTGCCCCAGTTGGCCTCTCCGGTGACGCGGGCGATTTCAACGCCTTGGCGGTTGTAGAGGATGGTCACCGGCAAACCCGGGGCCTGCAGGTCGAAAATGACGCCGCGCGAACTGTCGACCAGGAAGGGTAGTGAATTCTCCGAAAGCTCCGCCAAGTCGCGCTTGGCCTGTTCGATCTTGGAATCTTCGTCGGCGCTGACCGGGATAACCAGCAGGCGTCCGGCAAAGCGGCGCTGCAACGCGCCGAGCGTCGGCATTTCGCGCATGCACGGCGCGCACCAGGTGGCCCAGAGATTGACCACCGCCACCTGGCCCGCTGTGACAGCGGCCAAGGTGGTCTCCGCGCCCGCGCCGTCGCGCAGGGCGCGCGTGGGCATGGGCGGGGGCGCCTCCAACACTGCAAGACGGGAAAGCGAACCAGTGGCGAATCGCGTCAAACCTCCTTGAGGCTCGGGCTTTGATGCGGCCGCGAAAAGCACGTAAAGCACCGCCACAGCCCCAGCCGCCAGCATCGCCAGCGCCGCCCACAGCGCCCAGGGTTTTGAGGGCTTCGAGGAGTTCGTGTTCGTGTCCAATTCCGATAACCCCCAAAGCCCCGGCGGCGGCCAGCAAATGTGGGGCGGCCGCTTTTCCGCAAAGCCCGACCAGGCGATGCAAGCGATAAACGCTTCCATCGACATCGACAAACGCTTGTGGCGCGAAGACATCGAAGCAAGCCTAGCGCACGCGAACATGCTCGCCGCCCGTGGAATTATTACGCAACAGGACAACGCGGCGATACAGGCGGGGCTGGAACAAATCGCCGCGGAAATCGTGCAAGGAACCTTCCAGTTCTCGCGTGAATTGGAAGACATCCATCTCAACATCGAAGCGCGGCTGACCGAACGCATCGGCGAAGCTGGCAAGCGCCTGCACACCGCCCGCTCGCGCAACGACCAGGTCGCCACCGATTTCAAGCTCTGGGTTATGCGGGCCTCGCGCGAAGCCGGCGATGGCTTGCGGGCTTTGCAGAAAATTCTAGTCAAGCGCGCCGACGACCACACAGATTGGATCATGCCAGGCTTCACCCACATGCAGACGGCGCAACCGGTGACGCTTGGCCATCATCTGCTGGCGTACGTCTCCATGTTCGAGCGCGACCGTGTGCGACTGATCGGGGCAGCGCTCGAAGCGGCGTGGGAATGCCCCCTCGGCGCGGCAGCGCTTGCGGGCACCTCTTACCCGATCGACCGCGACATGACCGCCGATGCGCTTGGTTTTCACGCGCCCGCCTCCAATTCCATGGACGCGGTAGGCTCGCGCGATTTCGCGCTGGCCGCGCTCGCCAACCTTGCAATCGCATCGACGCACTTGTCGCGGCTGGCCGAGGAGATTGTGCTCTGGACCAGCCCGCAATTTGCTTTCGCGAGCTTGAGCGATGCATGGTCGACCGGCTCTTCGATCATGCCGCAGAAGCGTAATCCCGACGCCGCCGAACTCATCCGCGCCAAGGCCGCGCGCATCGGCGCCGATTTCGCCGCGCTCAATGCCATCGTGCAAAAGCTGCCGCTCACCTATGCTAAGGATTTGCAGGAGGACAAGGCGCTCACCTTCGCTTCGTTCGATGAGTTCGAGCTCTGCGTCACCGCCATGGCGGGCATGGCAGAAACCCTGCGTTTCAACCGCGAAGCCATGCGCGAAGCCGCCGCACGCGGCTATTCCACCGCCACCGACCTCGCCGATTGGCTGGTGCGCGAACTTAAAGTTCCCTTCCGCGAGGCGCACGAAATCACCGGCCGCATCGTCGCCCGCGCCGAGGCCATGGGCGTGCGCGAGCTGGGATTACTCCCGCTGGGCGAGTTCCAGGAAGTCGAACCGCGCATTACCGAAACAGCGCGGGCGCTGCTGACGGTTGAAAATTCGGCCGAGAGCCGGGATAGTTATGGCGGCACCGCCCCGCAGCGGGTGCGCGAACAGGTCGCGCGCTGGAAGGAAATGTTCGAATGACGCGCATCGCCCTTGCTCTGGCCGGCCTGATCCTGCTGTCGTCGTGCGGCGTGCCTGGCGGCCTCGAGCGGCCCGACCCGCTCTGGAACCGCGAAGAAGCCATCCGCCGCGAATGCGCCCGCCAAGCTGCCGCGAACCAGCCGCAAGATCCGCGGTGTGCGGCGTTGGAGACGGGTGTGCAGCCCAGCCCTGAAACGCCTCATTAAACCACTGTCAGGCGGATGCGCCGCCCGAGCCGGGCGTCGGCCATGGTTTGGCCTGAACCGCGCTGTTAGGCTCTCTCCCGCATGAAGCTTGAGGACGCCCTCGCCCAGCTGGCGCGCGAGACCGCGCGCGCGCGGTCGCGGCTCATGCTTGAGCGGGGCCTGCGCGCGAGTTTTCCGTTCCTGGTCGCCATCGGCGTTTGGGTGTGCCTGGCGCTCGCCGGCGTTCACGCGCTGACGCCACCGATGGCGCAGAGCTTCAGCGCGCTGGCGGCGTTTTGCACATTCGCGTTTCTGCTTGCCGCCGCGGCGCGGAATTGGCGCGCGCCCAGCGAGGACGAAGCGCGCGCCCGGCTCGCGCTCGATTCCCGCCTTGACCCCGGCGCGTTCGAAACCCTGCGCGATCAGCCTTCTCATTTTGACGCCATCGCCATCGCCTTGTGGCGGCGCGAGCGCGAGCGTGCGCTGGAACAAGTGCCGCGCGTGCGTCGCGGCCCGTTGCGCCCGCGCCTCGACGATGTCGACCGCTACCGGCTGCGCTATCTGCTGGCGGCGGCTTTGATCACGGCCGCGTTTGCCGCAGGCGGCGATGGCCCCGGCCGCTTGGCGCGCGCGTTCCTGCCCGATCCGGGGCCGCTGCTCGGCGACGAGCCAATGGTGATCGAAGCATGGGCGAGCCCGGATGAGTACACGCACGCGCCGCCGATTTCGCTCAGCGATCTCGTCGGCCAGCGCGTGGCGACGCCGCCGACGGTCGAAGCCACGGTGCGTGTGACCGGCCCGGCGGGTGCGCCGTGTCTTGTGTTTCAGGGTCGCGTGCGCCGGGAAACGCGTTTCGTGCGCGCCGCCGACGGCGCCTGGGAAGCGCGCCTGGCGATCCCGGGCGCGGGCAAGCTCTCCATCGTGCGTTTCCACGAGCGTGCGTTTTGGCGGCTCGCGCCGGCGGCGGACGCCGCCCCGCGCGCCGAATTCACCGCGCCGATCGCGCTGCTGCGCGACGAGCACGCCGCCATCGCCTGGCGCGCCCGCGACGATTACGGCGTGCGGCGTCTGCTGTTGCGCGTGCGCCCGGTCGCGCCGCCTCCGGGGCTCGCGCGCGCCGACGCCATTGACACAGCACTTGAGACGCCAGCCGGCGATCCGCGCGAAGCGGAGGCGGAAACCGAACTCGACCTTGCCGCGCACGCGTACGCTGGCATGGAAGTGGAAGCACGCATCGTCGCGGTCGATGCGCTTGGCCAGGAGGGCGTCAGCAAGCCGCTGCGGTTCACCATGCCAGAACGGGTTTTTCTGCAGCCGTTGGCGCGGGCCGCCATCGAGGTCCGCCGCCATATATTGACCGACCGCCGCCCCTATCGCGCCGCGCCGCGCGATCGGGCGCAGAGCACAGCCGCGGGGGATTTGCTGCTCGGCAACCAACGGCTGGCGCTGCGCGATTATGGGCGCCGCCCCGCTCTACTGCGCGCACCGGAAGGCATTCGCCGCGCCGCGCGCCTCCTCGATGCGCTGACCGGCGATGCGCAGGACGGCTATTTCCGCGACCGCGCGGTCTATCTCGGTTTGCGGCTGGCGCGCTCGGAACTGGAGGTCGCGCGCGGCGCCGAAGAAGCGAGCGCCGCGGCTGAAACTTTGTGGCACACGGCGATGCGCGCCGAGTATGGCGCGGCGGCGGACGCGTTGCGCGCCATGCAGGAAGCCCACCAGGCGCTGGCGCAAGCGTTGGCGGAGAAAGCGCCGCCCGAGCGCATCCGCCAATTGGTCGACGCGCTGCGCGCCGCCAGCCAGCGTTACATGCAGGCGCTCTACCAGGAGGCGCTGCGCAACGGCGCGGTGGAGAACCAGGAAGATACCGAGGATCAACTAAGCCTCAGCAGCGGCGACGTCGATCAGCTGCTCGATGAAATCGAGCGCATGGCCGAGCAAGGCCGCGCGCCGGAAGCCGCGGCGATGCTGGCCATGCACATGCTGCTGATGCAGAACCTGCAAGCGCGCATCGACACCGAGCCGAGCGAAGGTGAGGGCCAGCGGTCCGGCGAACAGCGCATGCAGCAAAGCATGGATCAGCTTTCCGAGGCGATGGGCGAGCAGCGCGCCTTGAACGATGAAACCCAGCGCGCGCAGCAAGAGCAGCAACAGCGCGGCTCAGCCGGCGGCGGCGGCGAACAGCAAGGCGGCGAAGGCGGGGGCGAACTCGCCGACCGCCAGTCGCGCATCCGCCAGGGGCTCGCCGAAGCCCAGCGCATGGGCGAAGAATCCGGCGCAGCGCCCAGCGAAAACCTCAACGCCGCCGGACAAGCCATGCGCCAGGCCGAAAACGCGCTCCGCCGCGGCGACATCGAAGGCGCGCGCAACGCGCAGGCCGCGGCGATGGAAAATCTGCGCGAAGGCGCGGAAGCTTTGGCAGCACAGATGCGCGAAGAAGGCCGCGCTAATCAGCAAGCGCGCGGCGAAGCCGGCGAAAGCGGTGACGGCGAAGAAGACCCGCTGGGGCGCGGCATCGGCGATAGCAGCGCAGGCCAAGGCATGGGCGGCGGCGATCCCGCGCGCACGCGCGCCGTGTTCGACGAAATCCTCCGCCGCGCGCAAGACCCCAAC
>JAKFYF010000021.1 GCA_021731005.1 Hyphomonadaceae bacterium | reverse complement strand
CCCGCCTTCGCCGCCAACGCGAGCACCGGCGCGCTTGAACTGGCGGCGCTTCCGCTTGCGCGTGTCGCTTCGGCCGAAGCGGCTGCCGTGGGCGCCGCGCTCATGGTGCTCGCGTTGGCGGCGAAGGCGGGACTGGCGCCGCTTCATGTTTGGCTGGCGCCGGCAATGGGACGCATATCGCCGCTCGTCGCTTTAGCCAGCGTTGTTTGCGTCGGCGGGGCGCTGGCGCTGATTGTGCGGCTGGCGGCGCTTGCCGCGCCCGCGCCGGCGATCGGATCGGGCGCTTCGGCGGTGTTGGCCGCACTCGGCGCGCTCAGCATCGTCATTGGCTCGCTGCAAGCCATCGGCGCCAGCAACATCAATCGGTTGGTCGGGTACGCCGGGGTGGCGCAGGCCGGCATTGTGTCGTTGAGCGCCGCGCTTGGCTCGCCCGCCGGCACGGCGGCCGCCCTGATACAGATCGCGGCGATGACGGCAGGCGCGCTGGCGCTGCTCGGCGGGGCGGCCGCTTCCAGCAGCGGACGGCAATTGACCGGCTTGGATGGGCTCGGGCGGCGCGCGCCGTTTTCGGGGATCGCTATTACCATCGGTGCGTTGAGCTTGATGGGCGCGCCGCTCACGCTCAATTTCCTCGGCCGCTGGCGGCTGATCGAGGCCGCGGTCGGCGTTGAATGGTGGTGGGCCGCGCTCTTGGTGATCGGCGCTTCGCTCGCGGGCGTCATTTATGCGGGACGCTTGATCGAGCGACTGTATTTCCGGCGCGCCGCCACCTTGACCACCGAAGAGCGCGCGCCGTGGCGGCTGGCGCTTGCGCCGGCGCTGGCGGCGAGCGTGTTTGTCATTGTGTTGGGGGTTGAGCCGAGCGCGGTGTTGCGGGCCGCGGCCGCCGCCGCCCATTCGCTGGCGGGGGCGGGCCCATGACGCCCGAGCTTGCACTGCTGGCGTTGCTCGCGATTGCACTGCCGCACGCGGGCTTGGTGCTGCTCTGCGCGCGCCCGCCTGGCTTGCGCGACGCAGTGCACCTGATTTGTGCCTGCGCCGCGGCGGGGCTTGCGATCTATCTGGCCAACGCGGTTGCGCAGGGCGAGCACGCGCGCGTAGTGCTGGCGCGGCCACTGCCGAATGTCGACCTCGCCTTCGCTATCGAACCGTTGGGCGTTCTCACCGCCTTGATGGTCGCGGGACTTGGCGTCCTGCATGCGGCGCACACGATTGGCGTTGTCCGCGCAACCCAGGAAAGGGCGCCGGCGCGGCTGATGGCGTTTCTGGCGTTGACGACAGCGGGCGCGTTCGGTGTGGCGCTGTCGGCCAATCTGTTCACGCTCTTTGTCAGCTATCAAGTGCTGACACTGGCGGCGTTTCCGCTGGTCGAGCACGAGGGCGGCGAGGAGGCCGGGCGCGCGGGGCGATTATTCCTGGCGGTGCTGCTGACCTCGGCGATCGGGCTGTTCTTGCCCGCCATGGTGTGGACCTACGCTATTGCCGGCGAACTCGACTTCCAGCCAGGCGGCGTGCTCGCGGGCCGGGTGGATGCGCTGACCGCCAACATCTTGCTCACTCTCTTCATGTTCGGGATCGCGGCGGCCGCGTTGCCGCCCATGCATCGTTGGTTGACCGGATCGAGCCACGCGCCGCTGCCGGCCTTGGTTTCGATACAGGCGTTGACGGTTTTGCCCGCGGGCGGGGTTGGCGTGCTCAAGGTGGCGGCGTTTGTGTTCGGCCCGGCGCTGGCGGAAGCGGCGCTGGCGAAGAACGCCATCATCGCGCTTGCGGGCGCAGGCATGTGCGTGGCCGCTTTGGCAGCGCTTTCAAGACAGGATGTGCGCGAGCGTTTGTCGTATTCCTGTCTGGTGCAGGCGCTGGCTGTGATTGTCGGCGCGCTGCTGGCCTCGCCTGTCGGCTTCTTCGCCGCAGCGCTCCAGATCGCAGCGCTTTCGTGTTCGGCGGCGACGTTGACCATGGCGGTGGGATCGATCGCGGCCATTACCGGGCGCACCCAGGTCGGCGAGTATGCGGGATTGGGACGGCTGATGCCGTGGACGCTGGCGGGCTTTGCGCTCGCGTGCGCGAGCATGATCGGACTGCCTCCGTTTGCTGGCGCCTGGGCCAAGCTTTGGCTGATCGCGGCGAGCGCCGGTGCGGGTTTGATCTGGGCGGCGGTGATCATCGGGATGGCGGCGGCTTTGACCTTTGCCCATCTCGGGCCGCTGGCCGCAAGTGCGCTGGCCGCGCCCGCGCCAAGCGACGCCCATCGCCGCCCCGATGGCGCCTCGCTGTTGTTGGCGGGACCGGTCATTCTCGGCGCGATCGCCACGCTTTGGCTGCTCACGGTGGCCGACAATCTCGCTACTTTTCTGGCCCCGATATGGACCCCGATACAATGAGAACGCCCGATCCGCGTCCGCGCGGCGGCGCCGCCGGCCCCTGGCTGGTGGTTTGCCTGGCTGCATTGGCGGCGGGCGCCGCGTTCGATTTTGGCGTGGATCACCCGGCGGCGTTCTGGATCGGCATGCGCCCCGGCGCCGCCGCGGCCCTCGGCGCGGGCGCTGCCTGCTTTGCGGTGATCGCCGGACATGCCGCGCGCACTTTGTTGCGGCGGCGCGAACACGATGGAGGGCGCCGTGCTCGACATCACCCTTAATCCGGGATTCATACCGCTGCTCGCAGCACTCCTGGTGCTGGCCGCGCCGCAAGCCCTGCGCGCGCCGCTGATGGCGCTTTCGGCGTTCAGCGCGCTGTGGCTGTTGCTCGATCGCGAATTTGGCGTCGATGCTTCGGTGCAGCAGATGGGGCTGCGCATCGTTCCCCTCGAACTCGACGCGCTCAACCAGGTATTCGGCATTGGCTTGCTGATCGCGCTCGTGGTCATCGCCGCCTATAGCAGCGGCAGGAAAAACCGGTTCGAGGATTGCGCCATATTGGTGCTCGCGGGCGGGGCGGTGTCGGCGCTGTTTGTCGGCGACCTCATTCTCTTTGCCGCGACCGCGGCGCTTGCGAGCTTCGGCGCGGCCTGGGTCGTGTTCGCCTCGCCGCTGCGGCAGAGCGCGCGCGCGGGAGTGCGGCTGTTGGTGTGGCAGGGACTGGAGGGATTATTGTTCCTCGTCGGCATCGCCTTGCACATCGCCGACAATCAAGGCGTCACCACGATCCGGCGCCTCAGCGTTGGCGAACTCAGCGGCGCGTTCATCTTCGCAGCGCTGATGATCAGGGTGGGCGCGCCGCTGGCGCACGTCTGGTTCAAGGATGCGGTCGCTCACGCGGCGCCCGCGGGCGCCGCCGCGATCAGCGCCTTCTCGGTAATGCTCGGCGTCTACGCTTTGGCTCGCTTCTTCCCCGCCGAGGCGTTGCTGGTTCCGGCTGGCGCGGTGATGGTTGGGCTCGGCGCTTTCTACGCCGCCGCCGAGGACGATCTGCGCGCCGCCGCCGCTTATGCGCAGACCGCGCAAACCGGCATTGGCTTGACGCTCGTGGGCGTGGGTTCGCCTTTGGCGCTGGCGGCGGTGGAGGCGCACGCTTTCACCTGCATTCTCGCTTTCGCGGCGCTGCAGATGAGCCTCGGCAACATTGTCGAGCGGCGCGGCGAGGCTCGCGCCTCCGGGCTCGCCGGACTTGGACAAGGCATGCCCCTGACGACGGGCTTTCTGCTGCTGTCGGGCTTGGCCTGCGCCGGGTTTCCTGGGCTTGCTCTCTACCCAACCTTCGCAGCCGCGCTGGAAGCCGCGGCGCAATGGGAGACGCGCTGGTTGTGGACGCTGTTTTCGTGCCTTCCGGCAATATTGTTCGTCGGACTGTGCTTGCGGGCCTCGCTTGCAGCGCACAAGCGCGCCGATCCCGCGCCCTATGCCGAGGCGCCTTACGGGATGCTCTTGGGTGTTTCGCTGGCGTCGTTCTTTTGCGTTGCGCTCGGGATAGCGCCGCATTGGCTCTACAATCTGACGCCGACTGAAATGTCCATCGACCCGTTTGCGTTGGACCGCGTGGCGCGCCAGTTCGAACTCATTGGCGCGGCGGGCGTGGTTTTCCTGGCGCTGCGGCTTTTCGGCGTCGCCCCGGCCGACGCGCCCACCCGCCTGCTTGACATGGATGCGGTGTATCGCGGCCCGGTGGCCGCCGCCGGACGCTGGGCCGGGGAGGTCGCGCTGCGCGCGCTGGGCGCCGCGCAATTCGGGTGGGACCAGGTCTCGGGCGAAGCGGGGACGCGCCTGGGGGCATGGCTGCGGCGGCTCGATCGGCCCTATGTCCAGACTTGGTCGGGTCCCGCTCAATTGCTCGCTATCGCGGCGGCAATCCTGATGGCGCTGTTTGCACGCCCAAATTGAGAGTCGACTTAAGTATAAAATTTGCGGTTTGCGGACTTGATCAAATTGAACGGCAAATTATACTTAGGTAATTCCCGATCGAGACTTGTTATCGTTAGATGTCACAAGAAAAAAGAGACCTTACCGACCAAGCTACCGAGATCGTTGCGGCTTATGTTGCGGCGAACGAGGTGGCGATCGAAGATTTGCCGGGGCTGATCAAGCGTGTCCACGCCGCTCTGCGCGAAATCTCAGCATCTCCTCAAGTCTTGGCGGAGGCATCCAAAGAGCCGGCGGTGCCGATAAAGAAGTCTATTTCTCCAGATTACATCATTTGTCTTGAGGACGGAAAGAAATTCAAATCCTTGAAGCGGCATCTCCGCACGCGATACTCCATGACCCCAGACGAATACCGCTCCAAGTGGAGTCTACCCCACGATTATCCGATGGTGGCCCCGAACTACGCCAAAGAGCGATCGACTCTGGCCAAACGCATGGGGCTAGGGCACGCGCGCAAAGGGGAATAGGTAAAAAATCCTAGCAATAGGAAAAAATCTATCCAACAGGTTAACGGCGCCGCTATTCTCTCCTGGGAATGGCGGACGCGCCGGAGGTAGTGTTGGATGGACACCTATGAAACACGCGCCGCGGACGCCGCAGCGGCGAAATTGGCGGCCAGCGTGGTGAGCTATGCGCTCGACGTCCCGGCTCATCATATCCTGGATCACCAGCGGGGCTCCTCGTACGCGGCGTTCGCCCGCCACGTGGCCATGTATTTGTGCCATGTTGCGTTTGAGTTCAGCCTGACGCGGGTCGCGATCGCGTTCTTCCGCGACCGCTCAACGGTCGCCCACGCTTGCCACGTCGTTGAGGACCGGCGTGAGGACCCGCGCTTCGATCAATGGGTGGCGGGCCTGGAGCACGCTTTGCGCGAGACGCCAGCGCGCGGCGGGGAGCCGGCGGAGATGGCCCAGTGAGCGCGGTGGAGAAGGCGTTGCTGCGCTTGTCCACCCCCGGGGCGGTGCTGGCGCGCAAGGCGGGAGAGGCTCATTTCGGCGTCTATGCCGCCGGCGACCGCCGCCGCCGCCCGTTGGCGAAACTGAGCGCTGGCGAGGTGGGCGCGCTGGAAACCGCTGGCGACTTAACAGCGCGCAACGATGGCTTTGTGATCAGCGACGCAGGGCGCGCCCGCGTCCGGCGGGAATTCGCGGCGCCGGGGGAGGCGTTTCTGGTCCAGCATGGCGCTGTGATCGACCGCAGCGTCATCGACAGGCAGGGCGAACTCATACCAACCGCCCGAGGGTTTGACTCATTTTTTGGGATTCCCATTGGGTGCGAATGCTGATTCATGAGGTTCCGCTTGGTTTCGAGCGGAGAGTTTTTATGTCGGGGCGGATCGAGATTACGCGGAA
>JAKFYF010000255.1 GCA_021731005.1 Hyphomonadaceae bacterium | reverse complement strand
TTGCGCTGATGGCGCTGGCCCTGGCTTGGGCCTCGGCATCTCGTTGCGGCTCGCGAAATTGATGGGCGGGCAGATCACGGCCCAGAGCGAAATAGGGCAGGGCTCGATGTTCGTGTTCACGCTCGATGCGCCGGTCCTCGCCGAACGTGTCCGCACCTCCGCCGCCTAATCGGAACAGGCGCCCCCCGCTTGACGACTCTGGCCTCTCGTGATTTGCTCTTGCGAGTTAATTGCAACTAGGAGGCCAGTTTGATCGCCATCGCCGCCATGCTCCCAAGTCGGTAGCGCGATCCATGGCCGCCGTCCGCCTGTTTGGCGCAGCGCCGCTGGCCACTCTAATGGCCACCGAACGCATGGAATTGGAGTGGGGACGCGCATCCTCCTGTGGCGTAGCCGCTCCGAACGCCTCCGCCGCCAGCCTCTCATCCAATGTGGTGGCGGAGGCGCTACCGCTCGAGAAAAGATCGCACACGCCGCGTCAGCGCAGCTTCATCGCGCGTCTCGCATTCCCAGATCACGAGCGCTGACCAGCCATCGCCTTTGAGCGCGCGCAGCGACGCGAGATCGCGCGCGCGATTGCGCTCGATTTTCGCGCGCCAGTACGCGGCATTGTCCTTCGGCTGACGCGCGCCGCGCTTGCAATCATGGCCGTGCCAAAAGCAGCCGTGAACGAACACGACTTTGCTGAGCGACGTGAACACGAGATCCGGCTTGCCCCGCAGGTGCGCGCCATTGAGCCGATAGCGCCGGCCAAAACCGGCGGCACACACCGCCGCGCGCACTGCGCGCTCAGGCGCTGTGTCGCTCGACTTCACCGCGCGCATCACGGCCGAGCGTTTCTCGATGTCGAAAACGTCAGCGCGCATCACGCGCTCTTGCGTTGAACCGCGGCGCCGGCGAGCGGCGCCAGCAAATGCTGCGAGAGCCAGCGCACAACTGGCACACACACCGCGTCACCAACGAGATGCAGCGCCGCCGTCTGATTGCCCGGCAGCGGATAGTGCTCCGGCACGCCCATCAGCCGCGCAGCTTCGCGCGGCGAGAGCAGGCGCGAGCGCACCGTGTCGCCCTCGACAAACAAGAGCATCTGCCGGCTCGATCCGCCGGTCGGCGTTCGCAAACAGCCGGCGATGCCGTCAAACCGCGCTTCCGCGCGCTGCACGCGCTCGCCGTGTTCCACGCGAATGCGCCGGAAAACCGCACCAACCTCGCGCCGCCCGCTTTCGCGCAATGCGTCGACGCGAGCGCGTTGCAGCGTGCTCATCTGGCCGAGGAGCTTCGCGGTCTGTGCCTCGCTCTGCCATTCGACGCCCTGCGGCTCGTCGTCCAGCACGTCCATCAACCGCGTGTTGCGCTTCGGTGGCGTGTCGAGTCGCCACCAGACGAAACGCTTGCGCAAACCATCCGGCAAGCGCGCCACTACATTGCGCAGGCCTTGCGAATGGAACGGTTCAGTAGGTCCGCTCGCCATAAGCGAAGCGGGGGCGTGGCGTGACGCGACCACGAACAGACGCGGCCGCGATTGCGGCGTGAACAACGCGGCGTCGATCTCAAGCGCGCCGACCCGATAGCCCAGCGCATCGAGCGCATGCACCAGCGCCGCGAAGTCGGCGCCGCCGTGCGAACTCAAGAGGCCGCACACATTCTCAAGCGCCAGCACATCCGGTGCGCGTTTCTCGTCGCGCAGCTGTTCGATCAGCTGGTGGAACCCCCAGAACGCACCCGAACGGGGCGCGGCCAAACCGCGGCGTTCGCCGGCGAGCGACAAGTCCTGGCAAGGGAATGACGCCCAAGCGAGCGCCGCTTGGCCCGGCAGTTCCTTGGGGTCGAGTTTCCAGATATCGCCTTCGCGCATTTCGCCGTCACCGAACGCGGCGCGGTAGGCGCGCGCCTTGGCGGGTTCGATGTCGTTGGCGAAGACGCAGGAAAAAGCGTCCTGTAGGCCGAGCCGGGCGAGGCCGCCGCCGGCGAAAAACTCATAAAGTGGGGCGCCGGAATCACGGTCCATGTGGCTATAGTCACCCCGCGAGGGGCCGGGCGTCCATGCCAGCTCTCAACCGGGGACAGTCCATGCGAGCGCTGGGTCTAGCTCTAAGCTGCGCGCTGCTGTTCGCGGGCCTTGGCGGCCTGGCTGCGTGCCAGCGGCAGCCGGAACAACAGGAAGAAACCCCGGGCGGCCCGAGCAACGCGGAACGCGAAGCCGAATTGTCTGCGCAACAATTGGCGGCGATCGGCGGACCGGCCAACGCGCAACAGCGGGCCCTGTTCGAGGGCGAGTTCCAGGCGTCCGGCGGCATCGATGCGTTGGCCTCCGATGGCGGCGGCGCCGAAGGGGCGTGGGAACTCAGTCTGCTGAACGACTATGCGCAATTCTCGCGGCCCGGCCTTGGCGAAGACGGCGGCGTCACGGGCGAGCGCGACTATCACGAGCGCGGCATGCGCGTCGTTGCGGGGCCGCTCACGATTACCATCGCGCAGGAAGCGTGCACCTCGACGGGCGGTCAGCTCGACTACACGGCGTACGTGCTGTTCGAAGGCGTGTCGTATCAGGGTTGTGCACGGCGCGGCATCGACGAAGGCGAGCGCCCGACATGGGCCAGCGTGCTGCCCGAACTCATCCCAGCGATCGACGCGTGCATGGCGCGCGTGGAGTCTCGGCCGGCGCGCGTAACGTTCGCGACCTCGATCGACGAAGGCCAAGTCAGCGTGCGCGTGCGCGAAGCCGACGGCTCGCGGCGTGAATGTGTGACGGGCGCCGCCGGCGGTGAAGTGGCGTTGTGGGAGCCGGTGTCGGATCTCGATCGCCGTGCCGGCGAAAGCGATCCGGAATTCCAGCGCGGCGGCAACCAGCCGCGCGCGCCGTCCTGCCGTGTGGTTGAGCCTGCTGTCGGCCGCGGCGGCGAACAGCTTGGCTGGGTGATCCGCCGCTCCTGTTAAACGAGATGTGATCGCGGAGGCATTGCGCTTCACTCTGCGTTCGCGTGTGCTGCGTGCTGGGAGGGCGTTATGCTTGGACCACGCGCAGACGCCGATCGCATTGAGCTATCGCTCTCGATCGTGCGGATCGTCACGGCGATCCTGATCTTCATTCACGGCTTCTGGCGCGCCAGCCATTGGGATCCGAACGTCACGGGCTTCGGCGAATGGCTGAGTTCGCTTGGGTTTCCGGAAGGATTCTACTGGGCGGCAGCGGTGACGATCTACGAACTGATCGCACCGTTGTTCATTGTCGCGCGCCGTTTCGTGACGCTGGCGTGCCTCGGGCACATCGGAATCTTGGCGCTCGGCGCTTATCTCGTGCACTTCCCGGAGGGGTGGTTCGTCGTTGGTGCGGGCAGGAACGGGATGGAATATTCCGTGCTGCTGATCACCTGCTTGATCGCGACAGCTTGGGCTTACGCGCCGCGGCGTGCTTAGAACCAACCCTGCCAGAGCTGCTGCGCCCACTCGACGAGCCAGGTCGCGGCCACGACGCCGTACTTGGTGAAGAGGTAAACCCAAATCACCGAACCCACGGCGCACGGGACCGAGAGCAACATCAGCAAGCCGTCGCGCTGCATCAGCGCGAGCGCAGTGAGCGTCACCGTCACGCCGGGCGACAAGTTCGCGCCCCAGATCGGCAGGATCAGCACCAGCGCCATGACGAGCGTCTGAAAGCCAACCACCGACGTGACGGGCCAGCGCGTCAGCAGCGACATGCGGGGCTTGATCAGAAACTCGACGCGCCGCAAGCCGCCGATCGCGACCTTCAGAGCCTTTTGAAAGCCTTCGCGCGGAAAGGTCCAAGCGCGCACTTGCTTCGGCACCCAGAGCCGGCGTTGTCCGAACAGCAGGCCGAGCGCCGGCGCGATCATCAGGATGCCGAAGATCGTCGAGATGCCCGGAATGTTCGGGATGCACATCGGCAGCGCGAGGATCAGCAGCAGCACGCCGTGCGCGCGTGAATCCAGGCGGTCGATCAATTCGCCGACGCTGACGGACTCGTTCGGGAAGCCCTCGGTCAGTTCCTCCAGCACTTCAGACGCGGTCCGTCCGGCGCCGTGATGGGGGTGCGGAGGAGGAGCTGGGGTGAGCATGCGGGAGGCGCTCGTCACATGGGGCGCCGGCGAGAGTTTGACCACCCTTCAACGACGTTCAGACCTCATCAACCGGACCAGCGTAGCGCTGCTGCCATGGCGAGCGCGCGTTTGATCACCGCATGCTTCGGCCTGACCCTGCTGGCGGGGTGCGGCCGCGCGCCTCCGCCTGCCGAATTGTCCGGTCTGTGGAGCGCAGGGCCTGCGGCGTGCGAGGCCGGCGTCGGTATTCGTTTCCAATCCGATGCAATCGAGGCGGTGTACGCGGATCAGGAGCGGGACACGCTGTTCGAGCATCCGCGCTATCAAATTGAGAACGCGGGCGAGGACTTCCGTGTGCGCATCACCTACGAGCTACCGCGGGTCACCGGTGGCGCGCGCACTGTCGGCGCGCACGGCGTGTTCGTGTTGGCCCGCACGGCGACGGGTGGTATCGCGCCCGAAGCGCACAACCTGATAGATGGGCTGACAGGCACGGCGCGCATTCGCATCGCCGACGATCCGGCGGTGACGGCGCTTACGCTGCAGCCCTGCGGGCGCCATCCGTGGCGCGAGGATCTGCGCGGACTTACATAGAATACTGGCACAGAAAAACCGCCGGTCCGAAGACCGGCGGTTCTCATTTTAACGCTTGTAGCGTGCGTTATTGCGCGTTGTTCGTCGCGAGCGGGGCGGCGGCGTCGCCGTTGCAGCGCGCGATTTCGTCGGCGCTCAGCTCGTTGCCTTCCGGACCGTACGAGACGACGCGGACGTCGGCTTCACGGACGAATTGGCGGCACGAACGAACAGTCGCGGCGTGGCTCGGACGCGCGAGGCACGTGTCGGCGTTGCAGTTCCAGATCGTGTTTTGCGCGATGACGCGGGTCTGCTCAGTGACCGGCGCTTCGAGCTTCACGGTGAAAACGGGGTCGCGGGCGAAGGCCGGGGCGGCGAAGCCAGCAGTGATGACGGCGGCGAGAACGAGTGAACGGATTACGGACATCGGGAAACTCCAAGGCTGGTCGCGCTGCTTTGGGGAGGAGCGCACGCAGGCGTTATGACCTGAGGCGTGACCGCTGACAAGAGAAAAATGAACGAACTAAAAAATATTCACACAGCGACGCGGCGGGATTTGGCTCGGTTTGGGGGTGAAACCGCTGGTTTTGGACCTACCCTGTGGAAAACGCCGAGGCCAAGGCTTCAGCGGCATGGACAGGTCCGCCCCTCTCAACGTGGTTAAAAAGCGCCTTCGGCCCGACGCGCTTTGCGCTTAAACAGGGTGGGTCGAGGCGCGCTGCGGGGACATCCGCGCCGGACAGCCAGAAGGGGTGGCCATGACATTCTATAAGTTCGCAGTCGGCGGCGTGCTGACAGTGGCGATGATCGGCGTGTTGGCCGGCAGCGCGCTCGTGTTCAGTTCGCGCGACTTCCAGTTCGGCTTGGCGCAGATCTCGCCGTCCACGAACGGCTTGATCAACTTCCAGCGCTTGGAAGAGGCCGACGCACAGATCACGCAGATCGAGTCCGAGACCTCGGTCCCGCGCGGCGAGCTGCTCGAAGTCGAGCAGCAGATTGAATCGCTCGACAATCAAACCGAGAGCGCGGAAGCGGCGGCGAACGAAGCGCGCGCGCAAATCGTCGGCGGCATCGCCCGCGTCGAAGAG
>JAKFYF010000086.1 GCA_021731005.1 Hyphomonadaceae bacterium | reverse complement strand
CCATCAGCTGCGCGCGGTGGCGACGACTGCCGGCGATTGAACGTCCGTCTACAAGAGATATTTCGACGTCGCCGGATTGCGTCGTCTGGACCACCGTTATTTTGGTCCGGTTCACAAGCTTAGAACGATGCACCCGCACAAAGCCGCGCGCCTCCAGCCGCGTCTGCCATGATGCCAATGTGCCGCGCATCAAATGCGCTCTCGCGGCGGTGTGAAACTCGACGTAATTGCCGGCGGCTTCGACATAGAGGATGTCATCGGGGGCAAGGAAGGTCACCGTACCGCCGTCTCGTACTTCAATCCGGTCGTCGCTGGGTGGCGATGACGCGGCCTGACGACGGTCGGCGATGTATTGGAACACCCAGTACGTCGCAGCGAGTACCGCGTAGACTAAGACGTCCTTTCGCCACTCGTAGAGCAGCGTTATCGCGACACCGTCGTCGAAGAAGCCGTAACGCGCTCCAACCGCCCAATATGCTGTCTCGCGTGTGACGAAGATGAACGCGATATGCGCCAGCGCGAAAGGAATGGTCAGGCCAAGATGGATGAGCACAAAGGCTGGAATAGCGTCCATTCGAGGCGGCCAGCGGTGCATGGCGTAGCCAACGAGAGGGGCTAAGCCGACGATGACTACGGCGCTGGTTGTCTCCCAGAGCACAGGCTCAACCCAGTGATCCCCAGCGCCCTCGATGATACCCGACGTGGCGTTGACGAAGGCCACCGCCAGACCTGTGAACAGAACAGCCAACCAGGGCCGCCATTCGACCCGGTGCGACCCGCTCGTCCCTCCTAGATCGCCAGTGGTCACCGATGACTCCCCGTTCGTCCCAGCTGGGCCGCTGGGCGCGGCGCCAGCATAGCCGGGCGACCACGCATCCGAAAGAACCTGGCGGGCGAGGAGACTGCCGCCCAATGACCGACCGCCGCTACGATCTCGACTGGCTCCGCATCATCGCCTTCGGTCTGCTCATCCTCTATCATTGCGGCATGTTTTACGTGACCTGGGGCTGGCACGTGAAATCGCGCTTCGCTAGCGACGCCATTGAGCCGCTGATGATGCTGACGAGCCCGTGGCGGCTCACCCTACTCTTCTTGGTCTCCGGCGCCGCCACACGCTTCATGGCCGACAAGATGAACGCGTGGAAGTTCACAGCGAGCCGGATGGGGCGACTCTGGCCGCCTCTACTCTTGGCCGTATTCGTGATCGTCCCGCCTCAGGCGTACTACGAGATTGTCGAAGCCTTGCAGGAGGCAAATGGCCTGGCGTCGGGTCACACCTCTTGGCTTGACAATTTCTACGTAAAATATGTCACCGCCTCCGGCGATTGGTGCGACGCCGACGGCTGCCTCCCGACGCCGACATACAACCACATGTGGTTCGTCGCGTATCTCATTCTCTACACGCTGGCGCTCATTCCGTTGCTTCCGCCGCTGCGCCGCATCCCGAAAGCGGTGAGCGTGCTGATCGCCGGGCCGTTCTTCATACTGACGCCTTGGCTCGTGATGGCGACGCTCCGTGTCACGCTGCTGCCGGTCTTCGGCGAAAGCCATGATTTTCGCGAAGACTGGTACTTGCACGCGCTCTACTTCAGCGTGTTCCTGTTTGGCTTTGGCATCGCGAAATATCAGCCGTTCTTTGATCGCTGCGTGCAATTGCGCTGGATCGCGCTCGCCATCGCACTCATTTCGTGGGCGGCGCTCAACGTCTATTTCAGCACGCTTCCTGAAGGCGTCGATCCGCCGGGATGGCTGCGCGCGATCATGGGCAGCGTACGTGAGCTCGATGCTTGGTGCGCGATCGTCGCCGCCATCGGCTTCGCGCATCGCCATCTCAAGAACGCGGATGGCCCGGTGCGCCAACTGCTCACCCAAGCCATCTTTCCGTTCTACCTGATCCACCAGACCATCATCGTCGTCGCGGGCCACCACCTCGACGAGATGCAAATGCCGCTCGTCGTCGAAGCGCCGCTGCTCGTCGGCGCGACTCTGCTCGGCTGCTGGCTCTTCTTCGACCTGGGACGCCGGGTTCCATTTTTGCGCGTTTGGATCGGCTTGCCCCGTCGCGCCCGCAGCGATCCCGCTTAGCCAACCCGCCACAGTTGTGAGCGCCTCCAATGAGGGCCAATGTGCGTCATAGCCAGAGTTTTCGCGAGCGGCCTACTCGCTCCAGTCCCGTCACGCGCAATAGGGGAATCGAGCCTGGTCACGCGGCAAAGCGCAGTACGCCTAAGACGATCGCGGCATTGATCAATTGAGCGGCAATGAGTGAAAGAATGGCGGCGATGAGTCGGCGCCAGAATGGTCCTTTCGACACGCTCGCCCAAGCCCATACGAGATAGAGCGCGATCCCAATCGACAGTGGAGCCTCTGACCCACCCCATCCTGCAACCGAGGCGGCAAGAGGAACTATGCCGAGGAGGTTCACCTGCCCTTGAGTGTAGGCAAGCGTGACGAGACAATCAACGAAGCGCATGCCTAAACCGATGAACGCGACGCGCATCGCGAGCGCCGCAATCGGAAGGACGGCGCCGGTGAGCCACGCCGCATTGTCTATTACGAACGCGACGTGGTCCTGCCGCATGGACTCAATAGGTTAACTCTGGTCAAGGCCACTGCGCGTCAACCAAAAGACGGCCACACTCACAAGAATGCTGAACACCAGGTATCGCCAAGGCTTTGCGTACCGCGCGTTGCGCTCTATGACGTAAGCCCGAATTACCGATGCGGGTCGCCACATCAACGCGATGAATGTGCCAACGAGACCGCGGTCCCATTGAAGGAATTCGTCGCGCATCCCCACCAAAAGTTCAGCCAGCGTTACCGGGCCAATCGCCGGCACGCGCGCGTCCTCAGCGCCCTTCGCGACCGTCGCGTCAGTTTTGAGGGGAGGTTCAGTGGCCATGGCGCAATCCTAGAATATCGCGTCGGCAGGAGCGACCTAAACGAACAATCGGAGTGTGAGAGCGAACGGCTGCATTGGGCCAGCGTGCGGCGTAGCGCCAAATTCGGCGACTGGCCTACTCGCTCCATTGCTAGCGCTCGCAGCAGTGGCGCGTTGTCTTAAGCGTTCTTGGACGCCGGCCGCATCTCGACGCCCGAGGCCTGACGCAGCGGCCGGCGTCCAAGAACGTCGAGTGTGGGAAACCGCGAGGTGCCGCGCGCCGTCGATAGTTGCGATGGCCTTGGCGATTGGGCGCACAAGATCGCGTGGCGTGAGCGCGTGCGGCATGGTCGGCTGAGCGCAATTCGGATTTGCGTCATTCCCACCTTATCGGTGGCGGTCGATGAACTTAGCCATCCTGCACGACGATTTTCGCGAGCGACCTAGTCTCTCGGATGGCGGACTTAGCGAACATGGCAACAACGCCGCATCGGCGAGCGCGGTGACTTCGCTCTCGGCGACCCTCGCTTAGGGTTGACACGCAAGCAATCGCTTGCTTGCATGTGGCCATGAGAGCGAAATCATCAGGCGGTCGCTTGGCAAATGCGAGCGCCCCACGTGACCGGATCCTCGCGCGCGCGATCGATCTGTTCGCGGCGCACGGATTTGAGGCCACGACCATGCGCATGCTGGGCGAGGCCTGTGGTCTCGATAACAGCAGCCTCTACCGGCACTTCGCGAGCAAGACAGAACTCGCGCACGAGGCGCTCGATCGCGTTGCCAGCGGTTTCTTGATGGCGCTGGGCGCACAGCTCGGCTTGTCGCGCCCCGCGACGCTTGATGCGCTCGAAGACGGCGCAGCGGCCGCCGGCGTCTATTTTTTCGATCACCCCGCGGCCGCGCGGCTTATGCTGCATTGGATCATGTCTGTCGGCGAGGACGGACCGGTCTTCGGGGTCAGCGTTCCGGCGACCGATACGACCCGCCCGGGCGGAAAGCTGGTCGCGCTTTTGCGCGCTTGGCTTGCCGAAGGGGTTCGCGGTGGCGTCTTTCGCAAGCACGCCATGCCCGAAGCAGTAATCGTGCTGCTCGGCGCTATTCTGCTTCGCCCAGCCACCTACGGCCACCTTCTGGCGACACTGGAGCCAAAACGCTCGCGCGCCGAAGCGCGCCGGTCCTGGGAAAAAGAGCTACGCGCCGCAGTGCGCGGCGCGTTCGCGCCATGACGCCGGCGACCGTCGCAAACCAGACGGGGCCAATCGAGAATCGCAACCGCGCCGACGTGCTTGACGCGCTGCGCGGATTCGCGCTGCTGGGCATATTCATTTCACACATACCCGATTTCTCGGGCCATTCATTCATGACGCCGATCGAACAGGCTGCGTTGGACCGCTTCGGCCTCGACGGCGCCGTTGCGACGCTTCAAGACTTTCTGATACGCGGCAAATTCTATTCACTTTTTTCGCTTCTTTTCGGCATTGGGTTTGCGATCCAGCTCGAAAGCGCGGGCCGACGGGGCGCGGATTTTGGGCGGCATTTCACGCGGCGCCTCTCGGTTCTGTTGATCATCGGTCTCCTGCATGCCTGCCTCTGGTATGGCGACATCCTCACAGATTACGCGCTCATCGGATTCGTGCTCATCCCGCTGCGCCGCGCTGGCGCAAAGACAATCGCTTTGTTCGCAGCCTTAGCGTTTGCGCTGCGGCTCGTGTGGCCAGTTCTTGTCGCCACGTTACTTCACACGTCAACTTTCTCCTCGAACGCAGATCCTGGCGGGAGCTTTGGCGCATTCACGCAGGCGTTCGACAGCACCGATCCGACGATGATCTTCTTCGCCAATCTTGAACTGGTGCGCCTCAAGGCCCTGCAACTGGTTTATGACGGCAGGGCGATCTCTATTCTCGCGATGTTCACGCTTGGCGCGTTAGTCGGCAAGTTAGGACTTCATCGCGATTTACCTGCCCGCCGGAATTTGTTTCGCAAAGTGTTCTGGATTTGCGCGCCCATCGGTTTGCTCGGCAACGCCGTGCTGACACCCCTGCACGCGGCGACGCCCGAGTTTCCGCCCACCGGCCTCTGGGTGCTTGAAAACAGCCTGTATGCGCTCGCTGTCCCCGCCATGGCCCTCGCCTATGCGAGTGGATTTGTATTGTTGTGGTCGCGCGCGCCGCGCTCCATTCTGCGCGGGCTCGCGCCGGTGGGTCGGATGGCGCTCACCACCTACCTGTCGCAAACCTTGATCGGCATCGGACTCTTCTACGGTGTGGGGCTTGGTCTCCGCAGTCAGATTGGGCTCGTTGAGGGCGCCCTGCTGGCGATCGTCATCTTCACCGCGCAATGCGTAATCGCTGCTCTGTGGCTTCGCTGGTTTCAGTTTGGTCCCATTGAATGGGTCTGGCGGCGCGCGACCTACGGGAAGCCGATCGCCTTTCGACGAAACGCGGTCTCAAAAACGTCTGGCGCGAGCGTTTGAATCCGGCCGTCGCGTAGGTTTTTGCGACCGGCTCAGTCGACTCAATCTCGTCTCTCAAGCTTGCACAGATTGAGTGGCGCTTCTCGCTAATTCTGTTGCAAAACTCCGATTTGGCCCAGCCGCGAAATTTTGCTTGCCCGCTGAACCGCATCGCGCATCGGCGCAAACGCAGAAAAACACGCTCAGGAGCTTCTAATGAGATCGCTCCCTTGCAAATTCAATTCGGCGAAAATCAAGCGCCAAGGCACAAGCGAGTTTTTGCAACGGCATCCGCCGAGAGCAGCCAGTCGCAGGAGTCTGCTAAGGTGCTTTCGCTTGGGCCGAGGCCTCGCGGCATCGGCGCGCCCCCGATGAAGGAGCTCAAACAGCGATGGAACTTGCCAAGAAACTTCAGCTGAAAACTGGTTCGTCAATTCGAGTGATCAACGCTCC
>JAKFYF010000152.1 GCA_021731005.1 Hyphomonadaceae bacterium | reverse complement strand
CATAGGGTCGGTGAGGGTCTCGACAATGTTCATGACCGCCTCAGAACTTGAAGTTGACCATCTTTTGCATGATGAAGATGCCCATCGCCATCATCACCGCCGCGCCCAGGAGAATGAGGTGTCCGGTCGGGTGGGTAAACAGCACCATGAGGTATTCCGGGCGGGTGAAGTAGACCATGGTCATGACCGCGATCGGCAGCGAGCCGATGATCATGGCCGAAGCGTTGGCTTCCGCTGACAGCGCCTTCACCTTCTCCTTCATCAGCTTGCGTGAGCGCAATACGGTGGAGAGGTTGCCCAGCGATTCGGAGAGATTGCCCCCGGTCTTTTGCTGAATCACCAGCACGATCGAGAAGAAGTTCACTTCCGGCAGCGGCATGCGGTCGTACATGCGCGCCATGCTCTGATCGAGTTGAACGCCCATGGTCAGGGAATCGCAAAGGGTCTGGAACTCAGCCCTGAGCGGCTCCGGGCTTTCGGAGGCGATGATGCGCAAGCATTGATGGAGCGGCAGCCCGGATTTGACGCCGCGTACGATCACATCGATGGCGTCGGCGAGTTGGTTGCTGAATTTCTTCTGACGGCCGGACACCAAGAAGCCAAGCGCCCAGCGCGGCAGGCCGAGCCCGCCGATGAACAAGCCCGCCGCCGCTCCGATCGGGCCTTGCACCAGCAGGCCTGCGATGGCCGCCACCGCGCCGAGCACCGCAGAAGCGATCCAAAACGCGGTGGGGGTCACCGAGAGTCCGGCTTGTTCCAGCAGCCCCTTCACCGACAGGCGGCGCTTGCGCGATTGCTTCTCGTTCTGCGACAGCTCCTTGAGCGCGTCCTGGGTGGTCTGTCTGCGTTTGAGGGTGTTAGGATCGATCGCCGGTTTGCGCGCGCCGCGCGCGCCCGCTATCGCCTGAACGCGCTTGCTGGAAGCTCTGCCTTGGCCGCCGCCAGCAAATACGAGCCCCGCCCCGCCTATGGCGACGAATGCCAGCATTGCGGCGATAAGTGCGGGATCCATCAGGCTTGCTCCGCTTCGTCGAGGGCTTGAGCGAGTTCCTTCTCCAGGCCGAAATAGCGCGCCCGCTCCCAGAAGCGCGGACGCCCGACGCCGGTGCCGCGGTGGCGGCCGAGCACGCGCCCGTTCTGGTCCTCGCCCTGGATTTCGTAGACCAAGAGATCCTGGGTGATGATGGTGTCGCCTTCGAGGCCCAGCACTTCGGTGATCTGGGTAATGCGGCGCGAACCGTCGCGCAGGCGCGCGGCCTGCACCACCACATCGACGGCGGCGACGATGATCTCACGGATGGTTTTGGGCGGCAGGGAGAAGCCGCCCATGGTGATCATCGATTCCAAGCGCGAGAGCGCTTCGCGCGGGGTGTTGGCGTGCAGCGTGCCCATCGAGCCATCGTGGCCGGTGTTCATCGCCTGCAGAAGGTCGAACGATTCCGAGCCGCGGACTTCGCCGACGATGATGCGGTCCGGGCGCATCCGCAGGCAGTTCTTCACCAGATCGCGCATGGTCACCTGGCCGCTGCCTTCGAGATTGGGAGGGCGCGTTTCCAGCCGCACCACGTGAGGCTGCTGCAATTGCAGTTCGGCGGCGTCTTCGCAGGTGACCACTCGCTCGGTCGGGTCGATAAAGGCGGTCAGCGTGTTCAAGAGCGTGGTCTTGCCCGAGCCAGTGCCGCCAGAGATCAGCGTGTTGCAGCGGCAGGCGCCGATGATCTGCAATATCTTCGCGCCCGCGGGCGAGATCGAGCCGAATTCGACCAGGTTGGAAAGCTTGAGCTTGTCCTTCTTGAATTTGCGGATGGTGAGCGTGGGGCCATCGATCGCCAAGGGCGGGGCGATGACGTTCACGCGCGAACCGTCGGGCAAGCGCGCGTCGCAGATCGGCGAGGATTCATCGACGCGCCGGCCTACCTGGCTGACAATGCGCTGACAGATGTTCATCAGCTGGCCGTTGTCGCGGAAGCGAATGCCGGTCTTGGAAACCTTGCCGTCGACTTCGATGAACACGGCGTTGGCGCCGTTGACCATGATGTCGGCGATGTCGTCGCGCGCGAGCAGGGGCTCAAGCGGCCCATAGCCCAGTACGTCGTTGCAGATATCGTCGAGCAGCGCTTCCTGCTCGGCGATCGACATCACCACGTTCTTGATCGAGATGATCTCGGCGACGATGTCGCGGATTTCGTCGCGCGCGCTCTCGGCGTCGAGCTGCGCCAATTGGGTGAGGTCGATGGTCTCGATCAGCGCGTTGAAGATCGTCGACTTGACCCGGTAATAGGCCTCGGAACGATATTCCGGCGCGGGTTCTTGCGGCGGCGGTTGCACGCGCGGCGGCGCCGCGGCGGGAGAGGAACCCGGCGGACGCGGTGGCGGCGCGGCTGTCGGCGCCGTGCGCGCCGGGCTGGGCGCGCGCGCAGCAATCGGCGTCTGCGGCGGCGCTGCTGGCGCGCCCTGACCATCGCCGAGGCTGCGTTTTCCGAACATTCTTGGCCTCTCAGCGCTTCAGAAACGCAAATTTGTCGGCGATCGACGCCTTCTTGGCCTCGACCGGCTTGCGGCCGGTCAGTTGCGCGGCGAGCGTATCGATGGCGATTGCGGTTTTCGATTGCGGCGCCACTTCGCCGACCATCTGGCCGTTATTGGCGGCGGTGCCGTAGAGCTGGGGATCGAAGGCGAAGGAAGCGACCGGCGTCGCGCCTAGCGCTTCGGCGAAATCCTTGAACGGAATCTCCGGCCGTTTGGGCACGCCGACCATGGACAGCGCCACCGTGGGTGGAGAATCGTAGGGCCGCATCGCCTTCAGGAGATCGATGATGTTCTTGGTGTTGCGCAAGCTGGCGAGGTCGGGCCCGGCGACAACGATCACATCGTCGGCGGCAAGCAGGATGTGCTTGATCCAGGAAGTCCAGGCGTGCGGCAGATCGAGCACCACGTAGGGACAGGAGCGGCGCACGCGCTCGATCACGCTCTCGAACGTAGTGGCGTCCAGCTCGAACTCGCGTTCCAGGGTGGCCGGCGCGGTCAGCATTTGCAGACGTTGCGTTTGCTTGGTGGTGACGCGTTCGAGGAACACATCGTCGACGCGGTCGGGCGAGAGCAGAACGTCCGCCAGCGATTGCGGCGGATCCTGGTTGAAATCGAGCGCGGCGGTCCCGAACGAGAGGTCGAGGTCTAAAAGCGTGGCGCCGACTTCCTGGCGCTCGGCGATCGACCAGGCGAGATTGTGCGCGATGGTGGACGAGCCGATGCCCCCGCGCGCGCCGATCACGGCGATCACCCGCCCGGCGAACGGCTTGTCGGGATTCACATAAAGTCCGCACACGGCGCGGATGAGGTCCAGCGTCTGCATCGGCGGCACGATGTATTCGCTGACGCCGCGCGCCATCAATTCGCGGAACAGCGCGATATCGTTGACCGCGCCGATGATCACCACTTTGGTGCCTTGCTCGATGACCTCGGCCAGGCGGTCGAGGCATCGCAGCATTCCCGCGCCGTGCTGCAGCGTGTCGAGGATGAGCAGGTTCGGGCTCGCCTGCGAAGCAAAGCGCGTCACCGCGGCGTCGATGCCGCCGCTTTCGATGGTGATCTCCGCGCGCGCCATGCGCCGGTCGGCGGCCATGCCGGTGACGAGCTCGGCGATCTCGGGCCGGTCGCACGCCGCATGAATGGTAATGCGGGGCACCGGCTGTTCGGTGAACCGTCCTTCCTCGCGCGCCGGTGTCGGCGGCAGCGCGGGCATCGTTGGCGCCGACGCAGGCTCGCCCAGATCGATCTCCGGCAGGGTCTGGTTTGCCGGCGCTGGGGTGGCGAGTTCGAACGGCGGCGGCTCGGCAAGCGCGCCCGCGCCGAAGCTTTCATCCTCCTCGAGCACGAATTCCGCGTCGTCGTCGAGGTTCCAATCGGATTGTGGGCTGGGATGGGTCATGCGCGCTATTGCCCTTATTGCACCGCGTCGTTGACGTTGGCGCTTTCGCTTTCGCTGCGTGTGGCGCCCGTGGGCCGGCCTTGGCGATAGGCTTGCATCACGGTCGCGCGGCGGTTGGAATCGCGCGGATCCTGCTCGCGTGCGGCAAGCAGATCGTGCGGATCTTCGATCATGGCGGCGAGATTGGCCTGGGTGGCGCAGCCAAAGCTCTCCCAGGCTTGGTTGTTGCTTTGATGGGCGAGATCCTGGCTCCAGAGCGGCGCGCACTCCGGCGCCTGCGCCTCGAAGCGCGCGAAGCCCACAAGGATCGGCGCCTCGGCGCGTCCGGCTGCGTTGTAGGTTGACGACGCCAGCGCGTCATGGGCGACGCCGGAAGCCGCCAAAGTCATGCGCACTTCGCGTGAGAGAGCGGTGGCGGCAGCCTCGTTGCCCGCGCCATCTGGCGTGTTCAGGATCATCGCGCCGTGGCCGTAGCGCAGATATTGGCTGGCGAAGACGCGAAGGTCGTCGCGCGTCTTCTCGCTCAGGGCGCCGTCGGGCGTGGTCGCCTCGATTGACATCTGTTGCGATGATTGGTCGACGGTAATTTCATGGCGGTCCGCGGCGGTCGCGATCGCGGCCCCGGGAGGGGGATCGGGAATGCTGGCGCAGGCGCCAAGAGCGCTGAGTCCGGCGAGCAGGAAGGGCAGGCGCGAGTTCATGGCGGGCCTCATTCAACGACGTGCCCGTGCGGGCCGTTCAGATGGTCCGGCTCGCCCTCGGATTCGGGCGGCCGGTAGAGCGCGTTGAGCCTGCCGCTCAGCAGAGAGCTGCCTTCGCTTGGGTTCATGAACCCGTCGGCGGGCGTGTGAATGCGGTCGGGTGAGGTTGGCCGCACCAGATAGGGCGTGGCGATGATGACGAGCTCGGTTTCGTTGTTGACGAAATCGCGCGAGCGAAACAGCGAGCCGATCACTGGCGTGTTCATCACGCCGGGCACGCCCTCCATGGCGTGCCGCGTGCGCTCCTGGATCATGCCAGCGAGCACGATCGAACTGCCGGAAGACATCTCCAATGTGGTGTCGGCGCGGCGCACCTGCAGCGCGGGAATGGTGAAGCCGCGGATGACAGTGCTGGTGCCGTCAGGATTACGCACCACGCTGTCGCCGGTGGTTATGGCGCCTTCGGAGGTGAGTTCGCTCACCTCGGTGGAAACCTTGAGCGAGATGAGCCCGCCAGACATCACCACCGGCGTAAACGACAGACCGACGCCGAAGGGTTTGAATTCGATCGATAACTCGCCGTCGTCGGAGGCCACGGGAACGGGGAACTCGCCGCCGGCGAGGAAACGCGCGGATTCGCCGGAAATCGCGGTCAGATTTGGCTCGGCGAGAATACGCAGCAGGCCGACCCGCTCGAACGCTTCGACGGCGGCGTCGGTCTGGCGTGATGTGTCGGTGCGGGCCGGGCCCTCGGTGACCGTGGTGCCGATTATATTGCCGTTCGCATCTTGAATCGGCCTCTCCGAATAACCTGCCACGCCGCCGGCTGACGCCGAAGCTCCAATTCCCGCTGCCGAGCCTGGAAACGTAAGCCCCTGCGGACGCAGGATGTTTTCCGCGATGCCGCCGGCGCCGGCCAGGCCGCCGAGGATGCGGCCGTTGATTGAGTAGCCGTTGCGCGTGGCGATATCGACGAAGGCGTCCTCCGGCAAAAGCGCGTTGACCATCTCCTCGTAATTGAGATTGATGCCCAATTGCCGCACCAGCGCGCGGCTCATCTCGACCACGCGCACGCGCACCAGCACTTGCTCGCTGCCCTGCACCTGGATGAGGTTGATGATCCGTGCGCTGTTGCCGCCGCCGCTGGTGGCGCCGCCGCTGGTGCTCATGGTCATGGTCATGGTGGCGGCCTGCGCGCCGCCGCCGCCGCTTGACGATGACGCGTTCACGTAGGTGGACGCGATCTGCATGGCGCGGTCTGCTTCGGCGGCGTTGCGTACTGTGC
>JAKFYF010000141.1 GCA_021731005.1 Hyphomonadaceae bacterium | reverse complement strand
ACGCCGCGCGCGCGGGCCCCAGGGCTCCGGTGTGGAACCGGGCGGGCGGGGCGGCGTAAAGTCGTGGGTAAGGGATGGCCAGCCAGCGCGCCCTCGCGCACGGCGGCTTTGGGGCCTCCGGCTTCGAGTAGGTGCGCATTGCGGGTCATAATTGGCTCCAAATTTGCGGCCGCCTCTGATTGGCGGCGCTTACGCTCCGGGCGGGACGCACGCCTTGCGGTCCATGAGCGGGCGCCGCCCTCTTGCAAAAGGGGTGGCGCTCCGCGGTCCAAGACGCCAGTCCGCGTAGCGGGAGCGCGCCGGGCGCTCTTGGGGACCTCCCCTGACGGCGCGCGCGACGATAGCGTCACCTTTGCATGAATTTGTGAACGAAAGAAAGCGGCCATTCGCGGTCGAAGCAGGTTTTGGCGTTGGCCCGGCAGAAACGGGTTACCGCCTCGTTCACCTTTCTTTTCAACCTGATAGCAATTCCGGTTTGGTAACTTCCGCCGGTCCCATGCAATTTACCCGTCGCTCCCTGATCCTGGCTGGCGCAACCGCGATATCCAGTGCGGCGTTAAACGGACCCGCTTGGGCGGACGCTCCTGTAGCGGTGCGGGGGATAAATCTGGTTGCGGTTGACCAATCGGTGCGGTTGGCGGTGGCGCTTGATCGACCAGCGACATATAGGACAATGTTCCTAACGACGCCGGATCGGTTTGTGATCGACGTCGACGATGCCCGCTGGGCGCTGCCGCAGGGCGGGACCGGAAGCGGCGCCGGCGTGGGTGTGGTCAACAGGTATCGCTTCGCGCCGCGAGAGGGCGGCGTGGCCCGGCTAGTGCTGGACTTGGCGGCGCCTTCAAGGCTTGCGCGGCAAGAGCGCGTTGGCGGCGACCAGCCGAGCTTAGTGTTTGATTTGGCGGCGAATACACCGCTGGGGGCGCCAGCGCCGGTGCAGGCGCCCGGACGCAATCCGGGTCCGCGGGTGGTGGTGATAGACGCCGGGCATGGCGGGCGCGACCCGGGCGCTATTGGTGCGACCGGCGTGCTGGAAAAGGATGTCGTGCTCGACGCCGCTTTGCAGTTGCGGCAGGCGCTTCGAGCGCGGGGCTACCACGTGGCGCTGACCCGCGATTCCGACCGGTTCGTGCCGCTCGAGGAGCGCGTGCGCTTTGCCCGCGCGCAGGGGGGGGACCTGTTCATTTCGTTGCATGCGGACTCCCACACCAACTCTGAATCCCGCGGGGCGGCCGTTTATACTCTGTCGGAACGGGGCGCGAGCCGGGCCCAGGGCTTGATCGCGGCGCAGGACTGGGATCTGGATTTGGGCGAGGCACCCCACGATGCGGCAGTGGGCGACATTCTTGTGGATTTGACGCAGCGGGAGACCACCAATCGCTCGGCCCAGTTTGCCCAAGCGCTATTGCCGCGCCTTGGGCAAGTGTCCCCCTTGCTGAGCAACAGCCATCGCAACGCCGGCTTCTTCGTGCTGCTGGCGCCGGACGTGCCGGCGGTGTTGGTCGAAACCGGCTTTCTGAGCAACGCGGCCGATGAGAGACGCCTCGCCGACCCGCGCGCGCGCGCAGCGATGGCGGAGGCGATGGCCGGCGCTGTGGACAGCTATTTCTCCGGACAGCAGCTCTACGCCGCCCGCGCCTAAAAGCGGCTCGATTTCTAGCTGAGAGTGGCTAGTGTCGCTGCGCTCCGCTCGGCCTTAATCGCGCCGTATTGGAGGGCGAGGGGCGCGAGCGAACAGGCGCGAGCGAACGGCGCAAGCAGAAGCGGGGCGCAAGAAGTGCGAGACCAGTACGAACCGGATTGGCGCGAGGGGCGGCAGGGCCTCCTGTTCGGCGGACCCGTGTGGCGTCGCGCATTGGTGTGGCTCGCCGCGGCGGCCGGCGCAGGCGTGGTTGCCTTGCTCGCGTTCATCATCATAGCCCTCCAGGGGCTGCCAAGCCTCGACGACCTCAAGGATTACCAGCCCCCGGTAACCAGCCGCGTGCACGCCGGCGATGGCGCGCTGGTGGCGGAGTTTGCACGCGAGCAGCGCGTGTTCGTGCCGATCGCTCAGATTCCAGATCGCGTGAAGAGCGCGTTCGTCGCCACCGAAGATGCGCGCTTCTTCGAGCATTCGGGGATCGATTATCGCGGCCTTGCCCGCGCCATTGTGTCGAACGTCGGTAATGTGTTGCGCGGCCGCCGGCTTGAGGGGGCGTCGACCATTACCCAGCAGGTGGCGGGCAACATGCTGACGGGCCGCGCCGCCGCGTGCGAAGGCGGCATCGGCGGATTGTTCTGCGCGGTCTACACCAAGTTCCGCGAAGGCCTGATGGCGCAGCGCATCGAGAAGGCGCTCGACAAGGATCGCATTCTCGAACTCTATCTAAACCAGATTTATCTAGGAAACCGCGCTTATGGCGTGGCCGCCGCCGCGCTCAATTATTTCGACAAGCCGCTCTCTGAACTCACCGTTGGGGAAGCCGCCTATCTGGCTGTGCTGCCCAAGGGCCCGGCCAATTATGACCCGCGCGATCCGCGCAAGCGCGAGCGCGCCATTGAGCGGCGCAATTACGTGATCGGGCGCATGCTCGACCGCGGCGATATCACGGCGGCGGAAGCCGAGGCCGCGCGCGCCGAAGAGCTAGTCTCGCACGACCGATTGGCCGGAGACCAATACATCGCCGCCTCGCACTTCGTCGAGGAAATCCGCCGCCAGGTACAGCAGCAATATGGCGAGCGCGCGCTCTATGATGGCGGGCTCTCGATCCGCTCCACGTTGGACACGCGCCTGCAATTGGCGGCGGCGCGCGTGATGCGCGCGGGACTGGAGCAGTACGATCGCCGCCACGAATGGCGCGGGCCGGTTGCTTCTGGAGATGCCGCCGGCGACGTGCAGGCGCAGTTGCACGACGCGCCGGCGCCACCGCAATTGTCGAACTGGGTGCGCGCCATGGTGACGCGCACCGGCAACGGCGCGATCACGCTGACCGATGAAAACGCCGCCACCGGCCGGCTTATCGACAACGATGCGCAATGGGCCGCGCAGGGCGCGCGCCGCCAGCGCGGCCGGGCGTTATCGCGCGGCGCAATTGTGTATGTCACCCGCGCCAGCGGACGTTACACGCTGCGCCAAACGCCGGAAGTCCAGGGCGCGCTTGTCGCCATGGATCCCCATACCGGGCGGGTGCTGGCGATGGTGGGCGGATACTCGTTCAACGACGCCAATGTGCTCAACCACGCCACCCAGGCCAACCGCCAACCAGGCTCGGCGTTCAAGCCGATCGTGTACGCCGCTGCGCTCGACTGGACGGGCGGGGAAGCGCCGATAACGCCGGCGTCCCTCTTCGACGATGGCCCGCTGGCGATTGAAGCAGGCGACGGAACCAATTGGTCGCCCGAGAATTACACGCGCGAGTATTATGGGCCGACCACGTTGCGCCGCGGACTTGAGATGTCGCGTAACGCCATGACCGCGCGGGTCGCCTACGAAATGGGCCCTGAACGCGTGCTCGAGTATGGCCGCCGCATGGGCGTCTACGGCGAGAACACGCAGGCGGTGTTTGCGCTGGCGCTGGGTGCGGGCGAGACGACCTTGATGCGGCTCACTACCGCCTACGGCATGTTCGTGAACGGCGGGCGCCAAATCCAGCCGATTCTGATCGACCGCATCCAGGACCGCTCGGGGCAGTCAATCTTCCGCCGCGACCAACGCGAATGCCCTAGTTGCACTGCGGAGTGGTCGCGCCAAGCGCCGCCGACTCTGCCCGACGCGCGCCAGCAAGTGCTTGACCCAATCACGGCGTTCCAGATCGTCTCCATGACCCAGGGCGTGGTGCTGCGCGGCACTGGCTCGGTGATCAACGAATTGGGCATTCCCCTGGCTGGCAAGACCGGCACCACCAACGACTACAAGGACGCCTGGTTCATCGGTTATTCACCCGATCTCGTTGTCGGCATCTGGGCGGGCTTCGACACCCCGCGCGACATGGGCGAGGGCGAAACTGGCGGCCGCATCGCCGCGCCCATCTTCCGCGACTTCATGCGCGCAGCGCTGGCCGACACGCAGCCGACCCCGTTCCGCATTCCTTCAGGCGTGCGCATGGTGCGCATTGACCCGCGCACCGGGTTGTTGCCGGCTTCCGACGTGAACCCCGACGACACCATGATCGAATATTTCCGCCCCGGCACCGAACCAACCCGCAACAGCAATTCCTCCCCCTTCGTGTTCGGCGGAACCGATCCCATCGATCCGCGGGTGCTCTCCGGTCTCGGCAGCATCTTCTCGCCCGGCGAAGGCGACGGCCAGCGCGGGACAGACCAGCAGCAACAGCAATCTGAAGATCTGAACGGGCTTTATTGATGCGAATGACGAATGGGGAGTGGCGAATGGGGGTTGAGTCAACCGCAGACCCTGCCTAACTCTCGCCATTCGCCATTCGCCATTCGCCATTCGCCATTCGCCAGGATCACCATGCGCGCCGAAATCGTCCAGCTTGCCGAACAGATTGAATCCGCGATCGCGCTATTGCGGAGGCGTCTTTGACTGGGATCGCGCACAGGTCCGCTTCGATGAGCTGACCGCGCTCTCCGAGCGCCCCGAATTCTGGAACGATCCCCAAGAAGCGCAAAAGCTCATGCGCGAACGCAATAAGCTCGAATCCGGCATGAGTGCGATCACTTCGCTTGAGCGGGAGCTGCGCGATTCAATGGAACTCGCCGAGTTGGCGGAGGCCGAGGGCGATTCCGCTCTCGTCGACGAAGCGCACGCGACTTTGGCGAAGGCGCAAGAACGCGCCGCCAAGGCTGAACTCGAAGCGCTGCTCTCGGGCGAGGCCGACGGCAACGATGCTTACATCGAGTTCAATTCCGGCGCCGGGGGCACCGAGAGCCAGGATTGGACCGAGATGCTGTTGCGCATGTATTCGCGCTGGGCCAATGCGCGCGGCTTCAAGGTCGATCTGCTCGAAGAGCAGGGCGGCGACACCGCCGGCATCAAGTCGGCGACGATCTTGGTGCATGGCGAAAACGCCTATGGCTGGCTGAAGACCGAAGCGGGGGTACATCGCCTCGTCCGCATCAGCCCATACGATTCCAATGCGCGCCGGCACACCTCGTTCGCCAGCGTGTGGGTGTATCCCAAGATCGATGAGTCGATCGATATCGAGATCAACGAAAAGGATGTGCGCGTCGACACCTACCGCTCCTCCGGCGCCGGCGGCCAGCACGTCAACAAAACCGATTCAGCCGTGCGCCTCACCCACATCCCTACGGGCATCGTCGTCGCCTGCCAGGCCGAACGCAGCCAGCACAAGAACCGCGCCGCCGCCTGGGATATGCTGCGCGCGCGCATGTACGAGGCGGAGCTGCAGAGGCGCGAAGCCGCGGCCCAGCAACTCGAAGATTCCAAAACCGAAATCGGCTGGGGCCGGCAAATCCGCTCTTACGTGCTGCAGCCGTACCAGATGGTGAAAGACCTGCGTACTGGAGTGGAGACTTCCGACACGAGCGGCGTGCTCGACGGCGATCTGGACCGCTTCATGGCTGCCTCGCTGGCCGCGCGGGTGGCGGGCGCGGCGGACGCGAAGGTGGCGGATATTGAATAGGGGTGTGACGGGCGAGTGTCGGACTCTTGTATAATAGCGAACCGCTCGCGGAGCGCCGGCTTCCAGCCGGCATTCAGATTTTGAACTTGCGCAGGCGGCCTGTGCTGCCTGCACCACCATATGCAGGCTGGAAGCCGGCGGTCCGAGGGTGGCGCCTCAATTCCCCCGGCAGCTCACCGGCGCACCGGCGCCGACGCTCCATTGCGCTTGGGCGTTACTGCCGGCGATTGTGTAGCGGCCGTTCGAGTACGCGCCTTCGCCGGTTTGCGGCAGCACCAGCGAGGGGCCGCCAATGATCGCAACCCGCGCCTCGCGAGCCGCATAATCGACCATCAATTGCGTGCCATTGGCGCAGGTGT
>JAKFYF010000069.1 GCA_021731005.1 Hyphomonadaceae bacterium | reverse complement strand
AACCACGACTGCGGACATGGATGCTCCTCGCGGCGGCTTGCGTGTCTGCTTCGCGCGCGCGCGTCAAGTCCAGGACGATATCCGGGGCGCCGGCGCTCCACAATCAAGCCACTCATTTCGGATCGAACTTGGCCGGTGGCGGCGCTGCCTTCATGTAGAACTGGCCGGCGGCGCGGCCGATATCGTCGAGCAGCGCCAGGTTTGTTGGCTCGGAACAGGTGATGGAATTGATGTTCTTCATCTCGAGCGCGGTCAGTTCGCGCTTGAGCAGATTTTGCGCATGCTCGGGACGGCGCTCGGCCTCCTCGATCTCTTCCACGCGCGCGTCGTAGCGCTGGAAATGCAAGAGCGGCTCGGGCGCGAGATAAGGCGCGCTCGGCTGGTCTTCCTTCTCGCTATTGATCCACCAGCGCTGCCCGCACTCGGCGATCGCTTGCATGGTGGCCACTTGTTGTAGGGACACGTCCTGGATCATGCCGCGCAGCGCGTTCAGCGTTTGGCCGACGAAGGTCTTGCGGCGGTATTTCTTCGCGCTGGTGCGCTCGCGCAGGAAGCCGGTGCCGACCGAGAGAATGTAGAGATTGTCCTTGCCCGGTTTCCACTTGAAGCCATAGGCTGGATCCGTTGCCGCGATCGCGAGTTCCATAGCCGGATTGTTGTAGCCGCCGACGCCGCCATCGATCACGAACGCATTCATGGACTTCTCGGCATCGCCCGCCACCGGCAGCTTGAGCATCACGCCCTTGAAGAAGTGCGGCGCCGCCGCGCTTGCCTGCACGATGTCGCGCAGGCGGAACACGGAATTGGAGGGGTAATAGACCCAGCCCGGATTGTTCACCAAAATCCAGGCGCTGCCGGTGTCGATGCGCTTGCAATGGATGGCGAGCCCGCATTGCAGATCCGGGCTGGCGAGCGTGCGCGCGCCGAACTCCTTCTTCAGCGCACGCGTCAGCGGCGCGCTCACGAACATCGGCGCAAGCAGGCCAAGGCCCTGAAACATGTAGCGCCGGAACACTTTGGGGATCACGCTCTGGTACAAAGCCGAGATGTCGGCCACGCTCATGCCGAGCGCCAGGCCGGTGGCGATGATCGAGCCAGTCGAGGTGCCCCCGATCAGATCGAAATAGTCGCAGAGCCGGGAGTCGTTGCGCCCGCTGCGTTGGCGCAGCAGCGCCTCCAGTTCAGACAGGATGCCAATGGTCAGGAGTCCGCGCACGCCTCCCCCGTCGAGCGCCAAGATGCGCTTGGGGCCCGGCTTCTCGAACCGCGCCTTGAGATGAAATTCGTGCTGGCTCACACCCATCCCCCATTCTGGAAGTAGGCCATCTTAGCGCAGCGCCGCGAAAGCGGGAGCGCTATTCCCCGAATTTGTAGCCCAGGCGCAGGCCCGCCTGGTCCATGCCCTGGTTGCGGCCTTCGCCGAGGATCTGGCCGTGGCTCAGATGCTCGAAGAACAGCTCCGCCTCCCACGGCCCGGGCAAATCGCGCGACAGGCCCAATGAGGTGCGGAACAAATCCTTCGATCCCAGCAGCACGTTCTCCTCGGCGAACGCAGCGGCTTCCGGAGTGCCGTTGGCGAACGGATTGTTGGTGGCGCCGTCATGCACAATGTAACCGAACCCAGGCTCGATCGCCCAGCCATCGGCGAATTCCCAATGCCATTCGAGCCCGAGGCCGCCGAAGCTTGTGTCGCCCTGTGTGTTGGCCGACACCATTAGGTAAGGCCGCGGCGAACCCGCCCAATCGAGAAAGCCCGGAGAATCGAAAGAGACCTGCAATTCAACGTTGGGGCCGTCTTCCTTGTCGGCATTCTTGCAATCGGTGACGCAGATATTGTGCGCCATGACGCCGACATGCACTTCGTCGATTCCGGCCCGAGCCGACGGCGCCAAGGCCATCGCCGCGCCGAACGCGGCGGCCCCCGCAACTTTTCCCCGCATTTCTCGCGTCCTCGCCAGGGCTATGCCCAGGCGAACCTAGAGGGTTTCCTTCGCTGGTGGAAGCGCCTCGGGCGCGACACGCCGCGGTCCGGCACGCGGAGGCGCCCTTTCTGGGCGCCTCCGCATCGGCCTAGACAGGCCCGGCCAGTCCCGTCGCCAAATAAACAGCGACAGCGACGGCGCAGGCTGCGCCGATGGCGATTTCAAGCGTTCGAACCAGCGTTCGCATGCGTTCGCTTCTCGGTTGCGCAAACAGGTTTGCGTTTGCCAGGACGATCTAGGCGAACCACGCGACACGAAAATGGCGGCGCGAAAGAATCTTGGTGATATAAACGCGAATTCACCCGCCGCCGACGCCTCTAGTTGCGCAAAAACACCAGCGACAAATTATTCGCTGGCATTTCGACAACCTCTTGCAGGAGGAGCCCGCGCGCACGCGCGGCGCGCTCGACCTCTTCCACATCACGCACGCCGAAGCGGGCGTCGCGCTGCTTGAGCCACGCGTCAAAGGTTTCGTTGGAGGGCGCGGTGTGAGCGCCGCCTCGTTTGTAGGCGCCGTAGGTGAAGAGCACGCCGCCCACGCGCAACAGACGCGCCGCGCCCGCCATCAGCCCCAACGTCGCCTGCCATGGCGAGATGTGGATCATGTTGATGCAAACCAGCGCATCAAAGGGCGCATCTTGTTCGACGCCCCACTCTTCCGCGCAAACATCGATCGCTGCTGGCGCCAACACATTGGCGGCGCCTTCGGTCTCGATCCATGCCGCGATACTTGCCCGCGCGTCAGCGTCCGGATCGCTGGGCCGCCAGCTCCAGCCGGGCATGGCGCGCGCAAAGAATGCGGCGTGCTCACCCGTCCCGGATGCGACCTCGAGCACCTTGGCCTCTGCCGGCAGCACACGTTGCAGGACGTTAAGGATCGGCCCGCGATTACGTGCGGTGGACGGTGAAAAGCTGCGTTGATCCATGCTTCACCATGCGTGACTGCGTGAGATTGCGCTATATGCTTGGCCGCGATGGCGCAGACGCCGATCCCGATCCGCATCCAGCCGCTCACCTGGCGCGCCCCGGTGTTTTTCTGGCTGCCGCTTTCGCTCGCCCTGGCCATCGGCTGGCCGGCGGCGCTTTTCACCACCGACCCGCAAGCGCTCGCGCCGATCTTGGCGGCGGGAGCGATGGCGTTCGCGCTTGCGCTCGCCGCCTTGGGCGCTGGCTGGATCGCGGGGCGGGCGCCGAAAGAACGGCGCATCGTAGTGCTGCACGTGGTGCTGGCGGGCGCCGCAGTCGCGGTGCTTTCGCCTTGGCTGGCCCCAACAATGAGCGGCGCCAGCCTGGATTCGGCGATGCTGTTTTCGTTCGCGCCGCTGGCCTTGCTGCTTGGCCTGCCCGCGGCGCTGGTGTCCGGCATCGTGTTTGCCTGGCTCGCACTCACCAAGCGCCCCGCCGCCGTCGCCAGCGCCGCCCCAGTCGCGCCGACGCGGAGCGAGCCGCCCGCACCGCCGCGCCTGCGTTCCAGCTCGGAACTCTAGAGCTGCGCCCACATGCGCAGCAAATTCGATACGGTCTTGTCCAAGGCGAGCAATTCCCCGCGCGCGGCGCCTGCTTCGGCGAGGCGCGTTCGCGCCACGGAAAGCTCGAACAAGAGCTCGCGTTGGCCGGCATCGGCAATCACGCTTTGCACCCAGCCAACCGCCGCGAGCCGCACGCCGCGCGTTACCGGCGCGACGCGGTGCACCGAACCGGCCGGATAAAGAATGGCGTCGCCCGCATCGAGGCGAACCTCCTGCTCGCCAAGCCCACTTTCCACCGCCAACGCGCCGCCCTCGTAGGACGCGCTGTCGGAAAGAAACAGCGTGAAGGCTAGGTCAGTGCGCAAGCGCCCTGCCCCGCTCCCGATCAGCGCATCGTCGGTATGGGCGCCATAGGTCATGCCGGGCTCGTAGCGTGAAAACAGTAGGCGCGAGAACCGCAGCGGGCGCGCGGCGATCTCGAACAGCGGATGCCGCTCCAGCGCTTCGCGTACGAAGCGCTCCAGCGCCTGGGTGCGCGGATCGTCTCCAGGCGTCTGAAGATTGTCCTTCACAGCGCGCGCCGCCGGCCCGGCGGTGTGCTTGCCCGGCGCCCAGGAAATCTCCCCAAGCTCGGCCCGCACCCGGGCGAGGTCCTCGCCCCCCAACACGGCCTGCAGGATCATGCTCATCGCGGCGCCTTATTGCGAATTAATCGCATCTAGTCCAGGGTGGCCAAAACAGAAATCGAGGATCGCGGCATGATAGTGCGAAAATTCAAGCTCTGGCGTACGGCGGGGGCGGCGGCCGCCCTGGGGCTGGCGGCTTGCGGCGGCGAAGGCGGTGAAGCCGGCCGCAGCGGCGAAAACGGCGGGACAACCGCGGCGGGTGAAGCGGGCGAAGCGGCGGTCGGGGAAGGCGGCGGCGAGCATGGCGAGGCCGGGGTCGATACCGCCTATGCCGGGGTTGCGGGCAGCCAACGCACCGCGCTGCGGCTTCAGCACCTGAAGGGCTTTGTGCTGATCGCGGCGCGCGTCGCCGAAGCGGGAGACGCCGCCGCCGCTGGCGTTCTTGTCCAGCAAGGCCTGCTGGAAGTGTACGATCCTGCCGCCGATCAGTTCGGCGGCCTCGACGCAGCGCCCTTGCGGGCGGCCGGCGCCGCCGCCAGCGCGCAAAGCTTGCAAGCCGCCAAACAGGCGCTTGACGCCGCCAGACCCAGCGGCGCCGATGCCGCGACGCTGGCGGTCAGCATGGTCGATATCGCCTCGGGCCTCTACCAGAATGTTGTACAAGCAGATTTTGTCGACTCCATCGAGTATCAGCACTCGCTGGGCGCAGCGCTCGCCGCACACGATGCGCTCACCGCTGGACGCTCGGCGCTGCGAGCGCGCAATGCGCGCGCTTACGATCAGGCGCTCGCCGATATCGAGGCCCTGATCGCGCTGTGGCCCACGACCGAAGCGCCCGAACGCCCGGCGCCCTACCGCGAAGTGCTGGCGCAAAGCTCGCGCGTGCGCCTGGCGCTATCGCCGTTCTTGTAAGCCCCGACCTTTGCCGGGTGGAGCGCGCACTTCCTGGTGCGCTTTCTTGCCATGCTTGCAAGCACAGCGTTCATGCGCGCCGGGAGGCGCGCGCTCCACCCGGAGAGAACAGCACGCACCAAGGCCGGACACAGCGCGGTGTTTCCGGTTTCGACTTTGTTTCTTGTGCGCGACAAGAAACGGGAGAGCGGGGCGCGCCTTGCGCGTGAGCTCAAAAGAATAGTCCGGTCGTGGCGCAACGCGCGCCCCGCATGGTCTGTCTTGTACAACCGGCCAAAGCCAGAGGCGTTGAACGGCGCCCGGGGGGCCATACCTCGCGGGAGCGCCGCGACGCTGGGGTTCCGGCGCGCTTCTTAGCGCCGTGCTTTCGTTCCCGGCCGATGTGCGGTGGGTTCAACGGGGGCAATAGGCAAATTGGCAATGGGCGATCGGGGCGGCGCGTTCAAGCGTTCCGACGCCTATTGATTATTGACTATCGCCTGCCCACCGGGCCTTCGAGTTTCTTTTCCTCCTCGAAGCAAATCACATTCAAACCACATCTTCTGAACTGTTCGGCTGCTGGTACCTTGAGCCTCCCTACAGAAGACGAAGCGATCATAACCCCGCCCATAAGCGGTCGGATAGATTCGACGAAGTGCCTGTTTTTGTTGGGCGCAAGCATGGATAGATGTGAATCTATCCCCGCAGTTTCGCGATCGAGCGCCACATCGGAGCGCCGGCGCCCTCGCGGGTTTACGGCGCCCGCAAACCCCGAGGCCTGTGCACGTTGAATTACCGTATGCCGGCGAGGGCGCCGGCGCTCCGGGTATGGCAATTCACTGTTACGAGAGGCCGAAACAGCGAGGCGCCCGTGCTCCCCCGCTAGGGCAGGGCAATCGCATTTGAAGACAAATCTAGGTGAAAGTGCCGACGGTCGCAGTTCAGCGCCCCTCCCCCCCTTGCGGGGGAGGTGGCGAGCGTATGCGAGCCGGAGGGGGGTAACGG
>JAKFYF010000017.1 GCA_021731005.1 Hyphomonadaceae bacterium | reverse complement strand
TTGGAGCGGGTAGAGGGAATCGAACCCTCGTCTTCAGCTTGGAAGGCTGTGGCTCTACCATTGAGCTATACCCGCGCCGCGAGCAGAAGCTCGCGCAGAAACCAGAAATCTGAAACCAGAAGCTGGGCCAACAATCAACGTTCTAGCTTTAAATTTCTGGCTTCTGGTCTTCTCTGGCCGCCGCTCGCGGAGCGAGCGAAGGCTGGTGGAAGGGGCTGGATTCGAACCAGCGTACGCTCTCGCGGGCAGATTTACAGTCTGCTGCCATTAACCACTCGGCCACCCTTCCATCAGGCGTCAGGCATAAGGTTCCAGGTGTCAGGGCTTGTGACACCTGATACCTGATACCCGACACCTGAAGGAGCGCTCCTATAGCCAAGCACCCGCCCCCGCTCAAGTCGCATGGCATCCCCGCCGACAGGCTGCCCCGCCGCCAGTTCGAGGAGGAGACCGGCGGGCCGTCCTGGATTTGGGGCGTTCACGCAAGTCTGGCGGCGTTGGCGAATCCGGCTCGCCGCATCCAGCGCGTGGTGGCAACACGCAACGCGGCCTCGCGACTGCCTGGGGATGCTGACCCGCAAATCCTCGACCCCGCGGCCATCGACGGCATGCTGCCGCCGGGGGCGGTGCATCAGGGCGTGGCGGTGCGCGCTTTTCCGCTGGAGCCGCTTTCGCTGGAAGCCGCCTGCGGCGCCCCGGACGGGCGCAGCGTGTTGATTCTCGACGGCGTCACCGATCCGCAAAATGTCGGCGCGGCGTTTCGCTCGGCGGCGGCTTTTGGCGCGCGCGCCGTGGTGCTGCAGGACCGCAAGTCGCCACCGCTAACGGGGATGCTCGCGAAAGCCGCGGCGGGCGCGATTGAACTGGTGCCGCACGTGCGCGCGGTCAATCTCGCGCGCGCGGTGGAGGCGCTGCGATCGCTGGGGTATCTGACCGTGGCGCTTGAAGGCGAGGCCGAGCTAGATCTGGCCGAAGCGCTTGGCGAAAGGCGCGCGGCGGCGCTCGTGCTCGGCGCCGAGGGCAAAGGCCTGCGCCCCGCAATCGCCGAAGCGTGCGAGAAGCGCGCGCGCATCCCGATTTCGCCCGCCATGGAAAGCCTCAACGTATCCGTGGCGGCGGCAATCGCGCTCTACGAGGCAGCGCGCGCGCGCTAACTCAGTGGGCCTTGGCTTTGCCCCCCGCGCCCGCGGCAGTCATCAGGATGCGCTTGGCGAAGAAGAAAATGCCGATCACGACGAGATAGCCGACAAGCAGCACGCCGACGCGATTCCAGAACGGCGCCTCCATCAACGGGGGCAGCGCGATCGCGCTCTGCCCCGCCAGCATCGGCGCAAAATGCTCGATCGCGACATGGATCAAGACGGCGACGATCGCCGCCGGTATCCATTGCTTCCACGAGCGCAGAAAGATGGTTGCGGCGAGCGCGATGATGAGCCCCTTGGGATCGTTGATCTGGGCAAAACCCTCGCGCAGAATCTGCACGGCTTGGTCGAGATAAGCTTGCATGTGGCCCCCCCGTTTTCCAGCATCCTAGCCGGGGAGCCGTGTTAGGCAAGACACGCCGGCGTTTCCGCCGGCTACAATTCCGCCGTCCAAACCGCCAGCACGACGACTTGAAATCCGACGGCCCATATCAACGCGACAATGGCCGCAAGCGCCAAGGCGCGCGCCGGCCAGGTCCCGCGCGTCCACAGAAAAGCCGCGGCAGCGCCGATTGCCACGGAGATCGCCGCCGCGGCGCAGAGAAACGCGGCAGCGTACACCTGAAGCCTCAAGGCTGGCGCGTGGATGAATGATAGCGTGCTCCAATGGACCAAGCCCGCCACACACGCGATCATTGTCGCTCCGATGAGCAGTATCCCCCGCTTTTCTTGAGCAAGGGCGCCATGCAGCCACGCCCCGATGCCGAGCGGTACCAGCGCGGGCGTCCCCAGAATAATCACCGCGAAGCCAGAGTCTGCTACGCCCACCTCAAGGACCGCCGCCGAACCGCTCGGCCCACGCCGCGACCTCGGAATCCTCGATCTTCTTGAACAGCACGTCGGGCGGCGTGAACGCGAACCCGTGTGGGAGCGCGTCGAGCAAGGCCTTGTCAGAGGCGAGCGGCCACATCCGGCTCGTCTCCGGCACGCCCATCGCATCGAGCACAGTCTTCGCCGCATCGGGGATGAAGGGCTGCGCCAGGATCGCGAACAACACCACGAGGTTGAGCCCTGTACGCACGCCGAGCGCGGCGGCGGCGGGGTCGGTCTTGAATGCCGTCCAGGGCGCTGCGACTTGCAGATATTCGTTGCCCGCTACCCAGAGCGCGCGCAATTCGGCGGCGGCCTTGCGGAATTCCATCTGCTCATGGAATTGGGTCAGCGCGGCCAAACGTTGGAAGAATTCCGCAGCGAGCTTCTCCTCCGCCGGCCCCCAGACGCCGCCATCGGGAACCTTTGACTCAAACTTCGCCGCCGCGAAACGCGTGATCCGGTTGACGAAATTGCCAAACACGTTGGCAAGGTCTGAATTTACGCTTTGCTGGAATTGCTCGAGAGTAAACGCTGCGTCGGAACTCTCAGGCGCATTCGCCATCAGGTACCAGCGCCAGTAATCGCTGGGCAGCATGGCGAGCGCCTGGTCCATGAAAATGCCGCGTTTGTCGCGCGTGGAGAACTTGCCGCCATACCAAGTGACCCAATTGAACGCCTTGAGCTGGTCCACCAGCTTCCACGGCTCGCCCGAGCCCATTATGGTGATGGGAAAGCTTACGGTGTGAAAAGCGACGTTATCCTTGCCCATGAATTCGATGTAGATGACATCGTCGGCGCCTTTGTCGGTGCGCCACCAGCGCTCCCAATCGCCGCCGCCTGCTTCGCTCCACTCCACGGTCGCGCCGATGTACTCGATCGGCGCGTCGAACCAGACATAGAACACCTTGTTCTCGAACCCGCGGCGCGGCTTGCCATCCTTGGTAACGCGTATGCCCCAGGCCAGGTCGCGTGTGATCGAGCGCTCGATCAGCCCTTCGTCCAACCACTTGTAGGCAATAGAGCGCGCCAGCGCCGGCCACTCGCTCGCCTTATCGACCCACGCGCGCACGCGTTCCTGCATCTGCGGTTGTTTCAGGAACAGATGCGCGGTGTCGCGCACTTCGATGTTTTCCGAGCCGGAAATGATCGAACGCGGCTTGATCAGATCGGTTGGGTCGAGCAGCCGCTGGCAATTGTCGCACTGATCGCCGCGCGCGCGCTCGTAGGCGCAATGAGGGCACGTGCCTTCGACGTACCGATCCGGTAGGAAGCGCTTGTCGTCGGTCGAATACACCTGTTTGGTAACGCGCTCCTCGATCAAGCCGTTTTTCTCCAGCGCTTCGCAGAAATGCTGGGTCAGGCGATGGTTCGGCGGGTTGGAGGAGCGGCCGAAATGATCGAACGAAAGCGTGAAGCCGGCGCAGGCGTCGCGCTGTATTTCGTATTGGGCATCGCAATAGGCGCGCACGTCCTGGTTCGCCTCAGCCGCCGCCAGTTCCGCCGGCGTGCCGTGCTCATCCGTCGCGCAGATGAACAGCACCTCGTGGCCCTGCAACCGCCGAAACCGCGCATGCACGTCCGCCGGCAGCATCGAGCCGGCAAGATTGCCGAGGTGCTTGACGCCGTTAATGTAGGGCAGCGCGGAGGTGATCAGATAGCGGGACATGGCGTGCGGGTGTAGGGGCTTTGACGCATCGCAGGCAAGCGTCCCAGCGAAACCTCAGGGCAGGCGAACCAACCCGTCGAGATGAGCATCGACCTGCTCCTTCATCCACGTATCGCCGAAATTCCAGAACTCAAGCAGGGCGGCGCGGTTCGTCCGCACCCACTCGATCACTTCCGGCGACATGCGTCTAATCGTGCGTTCCGGCAAGTCGCCGACTAGAACCGCGGGGTTCTCCGCAATCGACACCGAAAAACTCGGCTGGTCGGCGCCCGCCTTTTCAAAATATTTCACCCGCGGCCCGTGCTTGGCCACGCGCGTGGAAATCCACACCACGCCGGGAATGCCTGTGCGCGCCTCGGACAGGTTCGCCATATCGAAAATTTCGTCCTCTTCGAGGTCGAGCGTGGTTGCGTCAGCCATGGGGCCTTCATAGCACAAGGGCCCTTACCGCGAAAGCAACCCGGGGCGGCGACTTTTGTCGAGCAAGCGGGGCGCAAGCGCGCCGCCGGTTTCAGATCAGCTTGGCGATCTCGAAATGCATGCCGTCGGGGCGGCTGCGGAAATGGCCGCCCCAGTAGAAGCCGTGCTTGTGCGCCAGCGGCACGAGTTCGCGCACGCTGCCTTGCGAGCCAAGCGCGGCGGGCGGCTTGCCCAGCGGGTTCCACGCGACGTTGATGTCGAAGGCGCTGCCATAGGCATGGTTGCTCAATGCGGTGGTGCTGCCGCGCTGGAACCGCGCGTTGAAGCCGCCGGCAAAGCTGAGAACATGCTTCAGCAAATCCGCGTCGTCCCAGGCAGCCCACAGCGCCTGCAATTGCGCTGCTGCCAGGCGGTGGAATTCAATCGTCGCCGGCGCGCCTGGACCGATGGCTTTCTTCAGCTGCGGCATTGGAACAACCACGATGTTCTTCTCGCGCCAATCGCCCAGAATCTTGATGTGCTCCTTGTTGTCCGGCTGCGGTTCGGGAACGAACTCGAACGCGCCGAACACGCTCTTGCGCGCTTCGTTGCCGACCAAGGGGGAAAACGACGGCGGCGGCGGGAAGTCGGCGGCGGGCGCCGGACCCGGAGGCATCACAATGTCCGACGCCGGCGCAGGCGGTGGTGATTCTGGTGCTGTCGCCTCCGTCGCGGCCGCTGTCGCGTCCGCGGGTGTCGGTTCGGCGGGTGTTGGAGCAATGTCGGCGGCGGGCGGCGATTCCGCGGGCGCCGGATCCGCGGGTGCGGATGCTTCTGGCGGTGCAGCTGGCGCCACGGACGCCTCCGGCGCGGGCGCCTCTGATGGTGGCGCTTCAGCTGACGCGACCGGCGTCTCCGCGATCGTTGCTTCAGCCGGCGCAGCCGCTGGAGGAGGTGGCGGCTCGGCGGTTGGCGCTGCCGGCATCTCCGCGAGCGCGGGTTCTGGCGGTGTGGATGCTTGTGGAATCGCGGCCGGCGCCGCGGGCGCCTCAGGCATCGCCACCTCTGATGGCGGCGCGCCGCCGGGCGTCAAAGGTGCCTCTGCGGTCGCTTGCGCTGCTGACGCAGGCGATTGTACCGGCGCGGATGGGGCGGCGGCTTGTTCCGCTGGCGTTGGCGCCGGCGTCTCGGGCGCAGGCTTTGCCTGCGGCGTGCTCGGCCCGCGCCTGCTCGGCGGTTTGCCGAACACCAAATGAAACGCAGAAGTCCACATCCCCATAGTCGCCCCCAAAAGCCGCAGCGCGCTACGCCATCGGCGTCGCCTTCTGCTTGGCGTATGCTTGCGCCATCTTCACGTCGTACTGATTGGCCGCGTAGCCGGGCCCGTTGTAGCGGGCGGCGAAACCAGCCCAATCCTTGCGCTGAAGCTCGTCGGCGAGATTGTTGGCGCGAACGAAGCCCTCGAAAGCTTCGAGTTGATCCCGCTCCGATTTCGCGAGCTTGGCGACATAAGCCTTGGCATCGGGCAGGCCTAGATTGGTGAAGTTCTGGCCGAGCACCTGGAAGCGCCCGTAACTTGCGCTCTGCAGCGCCGCTTCAGGATTAAGCGCGTAGGCGGCCGCGAGCTGCGCCCAGCGATCTGCCTGCGTTGGCGGATAACCGCCGGGCGTACGGTTGGAGAGCTGGGGATGGCTGGCGTCGTATTGGCCGTTGGTCTTGCGCGAGAATAGATGGCGCTCGAACAGGATCACGAGCTTGCCCTCGGGCGTGAAGCCGCCAAGGCGGCCTGATTCCACTTCCGCCACAGCAGCCACCGCTTCCCATTCGCAACCTAATCGCTGCGCCACTGCTTCGAAATCAGCGCGCGTCAGCGGCGCGCGGCTCTCTGCACGCAGCCCGGATAGGAACGCGTCCCCTGC
>JAKFYF010000226.1:624-6002 GCA_021731005.1 Hyphomonadaceae bacterium | reverse complement strand
GCCACCACCGCCGCCGCCGCGGTAGCCGCCGCCGCCGCCGCGATAACCGCCGCCACCGCCGCCAAAGCCGCCGCCGCCGCCCTCGCTAAATTCGGGCGGAGGAGCTTCACCCTCGCCACGCTCTCGGCTCTTCTTTTTCTTCTTCTTGTCGCCTGACTCGTCGTCGCTAAATTCGTCGTCGAAACTCATTTCCACTTTTCCTGATCAACCATGGCTCAAACGCCAAAACCAAGCGCGCGCGCCGAAGCGCCCGCACCTTACCGCGAAATCAGCTTTGCTTGGGGGGTGTATGTCTGCCGCACGCCGCGGAATTCGCAACCTCGCCAGCGCACCTGCTAGCCTCTCGCTTATGAGCGAGGGGCGCCCCATGGGCAAGCGCGAAATGCTATTTTTACGCCGCTTTCATGCCAGCAGCGCTGCGCTGTTCCTGGCCGGCCACGATCAGCGACACCACCCATGCGCCCAGGAGCTTCGATGCGATCCCGGTCAAAATCGTGCCCCAGGCGAAAATTCCGGGCACGGCCAGCGCCGCCAAACCGATGAAGACAAGCTGATCCAGCGGCGCGGAAGCGGCGCTGGACAGCATGATGCGCTGCGAAAGCGGCCGGTTCGAGAATGTATAGACCGCCCAGTCGACAGTCTCGCTGACCAGGAACGCCAGCCCGCTCGCTGCGACCACCGCGATCCAGGAGGTCAGCGTCGAGAGCAGCAGCCCCAGCGCCATCGCGCCCCATATCCAATGCCGCAATTCCCGCTGGGCGAAGTCGCGCACCACCAGCACCAGCCCGGTGACGATCGCCAGCGGCTGGAATTGCCCCCCGCCAAGCCAATCCGGGATTGGCGTCGTCGGCACCGCCGCGAACGACCAATTGATGAACGGCATCAACCCGACATAGAGCGCGCTCCAGCGCCGCCCCGAAAAGAGGAACGCCGCCATCACCGCCAAGACGATCGGCAGCGCGACTTGCCATTGCTGCAGAAACACGAAGGGCGGCCAGGCGGCGAGCGCGTCCTGAAGGCGTGTGAGGATTGAGGCCAGCCCGTCCATGCGCCCCTAATGGGGTAGCCGAGGGGGTCAGTCCAGCCCCCGGACAGACCAGCCGCTTGCGCCGGCTGCGAGCAAGCCGGCAAGCGCCGGCAGAGCTTCGCGCAGCGCCGGTTCGAGACCGAAGGGAGGATTGAGCAGGAGAATGCTCGACCCGGTGAGCCTGCCCTCGGGGCGCGGCGCGTCGACCCACAGATCGGCGCGCAGCGTGGACCGGACAGCGCCGCTCGACATCAGTTCAGCGTCCACCGCCGCCAGCGCGCTCGCGCTCTTCAACGGCCGCCACCACAAGTAGATCCCGTGCGCAAACCGATGCAGCGCTCCCTTGATCGCGGCAAGCGCGAGCGCGAGTTCGTCAGGCGCCTCATAGGGCGGATCGATGAGCACTAGACCGCGGCGCTGCGTCGGCGGCAACAGAGCAGCGAGCGCCTCATAGCCGTCGCGCTCGTGCAGACGCACGCCAGGCGCGCGTCCCAAAGAGCGGCGCAGCGCGGCATATTCCTCCGGGTGCAGTTCGCAGGCATGGAGTTCGTCGCCCTCGCGCAGCGCCGCGGCGATGAGCGTTGGCGATCCGGGATAAAGGCGCAAATCGCCGCCAGCGTTGTGCGCGGCGATGGCGGCGAGGTGCCGCGCCAGCGCGTCCGGCAAACCCTCCTGCCCCCACAGCCTGCCAATTCCCCCCGTCCATTCGGGGCTGCGCACAGCTTCCGCGGCGGCAAGGTCGTACACGCCGCGCCCGGCGTGGGTGTCGAGCACCGCGAACGAGGCGGGCTTGCGCTTCAGCGCATCAAGGCAGAAAACAAGCGCAACATGCTTGAGCACATCGCCATGATTGCCGGCGTGGAAGGCGTGGCGATAATTCAAGTCGGTTACCGGCGGAGCGCCCCATGGCGAATGTTTCTGGGGGATGTTTCTGGACACCGGAGATCGGTTTTTCAAGCATCAACACCCGAGGCCATACATGACAAGTTTTCGCCATAACGCTTCCGCGCACCGCTACGAGTTCGATGCGCCCGAAGGCGTGTCCTGGGCGGAATATCGCGACGTGGCGGGCGTGCGCGCGATCATGCATGTGGAGACGCCCGACGCAGCGCGCGGCAAAGGCTACGCCTCGAAGCTCATGGGCGAAATTGTCGCTGATGCGCGCGCCTGCGGCATGAAGCTGCGCGCGTCGTGCGCGTTCGCCGCCGCCTACCTGAAGCGCCACCCCGACACGGCTGATGTGCAGGCGTAGGAGCGCCCGGACACCACTCACCTATCCCCATGACTTACGCTTAAGTGACTCCGTCATTCCGGGGCGGCGGAGCCGAACCCGGAACCCAGGGACAACAGCCGCGACGCTTGCCCTTGGGTTCCGGATCGCGCTCCGCGCGTCCGGAATGACGGAATGCGAGAGAGGTGTTGCTCAGGGGCTATTGGTATCGCTTACTGGCAATTCAACCCGACTACACCAGCGTCTTGACCATGCGCACAAGCGGCACGCGAACGCCCTCGGGCGAGGGCGCGGCGAGCACACGCTCCACTTCCCGGTAGCCGCACGCCTTGTACAATGGCTCGCCTGAAAGCGTGGCCATCAATTCGACCCGGGTGAAACCCTCGGCGCGCGCGGCCGCTTCGCTGGCGTCCAGGATCGCGCGCCCGACGCCGCGGCGCGCGAATTCCGGCCTTGTGTACATGGCACGGACCCGCGCCGGCTCGCGCTTGGGATCGAGCAGCGCGTCATTGCGCAGCGCGCCGCTATGGTCGCCGCCATAAAGCGTGGCGCGCCGGCTCCAGCCGCCGCAGCCGGCGATCTCGCTCTCAATTTCCACGGCGAAATAGGTGCGGTCGCGCACCAATTGCGTGTCGAGGCCCATGACCGCACGGCTGGCCTCGATCTCGGCGGGCGTCAGAAACCCGCGCTGCAGCTCGGCGATCGCGGCGTCCATGATCGCGGCCAGCGCCGGCAGGTCCTCGAGTTCCGCAAGCCGTACCTGCATCGATTGTTGCTCCGAGTTTAGTCGCGCAAGTCGCGAGCAGTGTGGCCCTAAGCACGCGGCCCAGGCGAAATACCTATGGCCCCCTTGGTACAAGAGACAAAACACCGCTATCACAGATACGATAGGGACAATCGATGAGTGCTAACAAGGGAGAACGAGCCATGAGGATCAAACTATTGTGCAGTGCAGCAGCACTTGCTGGGGCCGTGACAATGGGGTTCTCCGCCGGATCGGCGTCCGCCCAGGAGGGCGCGACAAGCTCCGAGGATGTCATTGTCGTCACCGGCACGCGCCGGGCCGCCCGTTCTGCGGCCGACTCGCCCGCTCCCATTGATGTGATCGGTTCCGAGGAATTGCTGGATCAGGCAGACTCCGACCTGCAAAATATCCTGCGCACGTCGGTGCCATCTTTCAACGTCAACACCCAGCCGATCTCGGATGCAGCGACGCTCGTACGCCCGGCGAATCTGCGCGGCCTGCCGCCGGATTCGACGCTGGTGCTGGTCAACAACAAGCGCCGCCACCGCGCCGCGGTGATTACTTTCCTCGGCGGGGGCTTGGCTGACGGCGCCCACGGCGCCGACATCTCAGTCATCCCCGCCATTGCACTCAGCCAAGTCGAAGTGCTGCGCGACGGCGCTTCGTCGCAATACGGCTCGGATGCCATTGCCGGCGTCATGAACTTCATCCTGCGCGACGACCCCGACGGTGCACAGCTGGAAGGCGAATGGGGCACCTCCTATGAGGGCGACGGCGCGCAATGGAGCGTGGCCGGGAATCTCGGGCTGCCGCTGGGCGAGAACGGCTTCATCAATATCAGCGGCGAGTATGGCGAGACCGACGCCACCAGCCGCTCGGTGCAGCGCGACGATGCGGCGGCTTTGATCGCCGCCGGCAATACTGCAGTCGCCAACCCGGCGCAGATATGGGGCCAACCCAACGTCAGAGACGACTTCACCATCTTCATCAATAGCGGGCTCAAGCTGAACGAAGCGGCGGAAGTGTATGCGTTCGGCAATTACTCTGGACGCAATACCGAAGGCGGCTTCTTCTTCCGCAATCCAACCAATCGTGGCGGCGTGTTCGCTGGGCCGCAGGTCAACCCGGCTAATGGTAACGGGCTGGTCGTCGACGATAACGGCACTCCCGGAGACAATACCGATGACTTTTTCCGGGATGCCATCACAACCGCGATTGTCGCCAACCCCACGGCCTCGGTCTTGGTCGGCGATCTTTCCACGGCCAATACAGGCGATTGCCCGGCGGGCATTCCGCTCACCAATGGCGGCGGTCTCATCCCCAACCCCACAATTCTGGCCGCGGTGACTGCGAACGCCAATTGCTTCTCGTTCGTGGAAATGTTCCCCGGCGGCTTCACGCCGCGCTTTGGCGGCGAACTGGAAGACAACTCCATCGTGATCGGCGTGCGCGGCGAATTGCCGTGGGGCTCGGGCCTCACCTACGATTTGAGCTACACGCACGGCAAGAACGACATCGACTTCTTCATCAACAACACCATCAATGCGAGCCTTGGCCCCAACACGCCGACCTCGTTCAATCCAGGCGGCTACAGCCAGACCGATGAGAACTTCAACCTTGATTTTTCGTACGGGCTGGATCTCGGGCTCGCCTCTCCGCTGAACGTCGCCTTCGGCGCCGAGCACCGCTCCGAGACGTTCGAGATTCGCGCCGGCGACCCAGCGTCATTCGCCCTGGGCCCGTTGTCAGCACCCGGCGGCGCCTACCCGGCGGGACAAGGCTTCTCCTCAAGCTCGAACGGTTTCGGCGGCTTTACCCCGGCGATCGCGGGCGAGACCACCCAGGAAAACTACGCCGCTTACCTCGATCTCGAAGCCGACGTCACCGACCAGCTCGTGCTGCAAGCGGCTATACGCTACGAGGATTTCTACGACACTTATGGCGGCACCACGAACTACAAGATCGGCGGGCTCTATCACTTCACAGACGCCTTCACGATGCGCGCGACCTGGAGCACAGGCTTCCATGCGCCGACCGCCGGTCAAGCTAACGTCACAAACGTCACGACGCAGTTTAACGGCACCCAATTGGTGGACCTTGGCACCATTCCGCTTTCTTCCGGTGCGGGCCAGTTCATCGCTGACCGGCTGCAATTGAGCACGGGCGTGCGACCGACTCTGACGCCGGAAGATTCCGAGAACTTCACCATTGGCGCCGGTTTCCGCGTCGGCGGCGTCGATCTGACGGTGGATTACTTCAACATCCAGGTAACCGACCGCATCTCGTTGTCGGACTCGCAGGACTTCCTCGCCGAACTGCTTGAAGTTGCGGCAGAGGCGCCGGCGACCGTGATCCCTCCGGGTTCTTCTACAAGC
>JAKFYF010000226.1:0-614 GCA_021731005.1 Hyphomonadaceae bacterium | reverse complement strand
TCTACAAGCCAAGTGCTGAATCTGCTCGATGCGGCGGGCAAACTAAACATCGCCGACTTTGCCGGATCGGAAGATTTGACCAGCTTCAGCTTCTTCACCAATTCGTTCGACACCGAGACCCAAGGCGTCGACATCGTCGCGAGCACTCGGTTCGAGATGTATCCTGGCTCGGAGTCTTCACTCTCCGCAGCCTTCAACTGGACCCAGACCGAGGTGACGAACACTGGCCAGAACACCGCGGCCCCGCTGTCGTTGGGTCGCCGCTATGTGATCGAAAACGGCTTGCCGGAGATTAAGGGCAACGTAACCCTCAATCACACCCAAGGGCCGTTCAGTGGTTTGGCTCGCCTCAACTATTACGGCGAGTACTTCGAGTGCCACGTCGATGCCTACAATCCAGCGGTCGCGAACACAGGGTGCGACCTGCCGGTCCCAGGCGACGCCCAGATCACCTTCGACTTCGAACTCGGCTACGATGTTACCGAAAACGCAACCATCGCGGTCGGCGCTCAGAACGCCTTCGATTCCTTCCCGGACGAAAACCCTTTTGGCGGGGTAGTCGGATCGAAATATCCGGCCACCGCCCCTGCCGGGTTCCTCGGCGGCTTCTACTA
>JAKFYF010000245.1 GCA_021731005.1 Hyphomonadaceae bacterium | reverse complement strand
CGGCGAACTCGCCGCGCAATCTGGCGAGCGCCGCATCGGCTTGCTGCGCGGCGGCGAGCCCTTCAGCGCGAACGGCGTCGAGGCCGGCGGTGAGGGCGGTCTCGGCGCGGTCAGCTTGGGCCGTCGCCTCTTGGCGGACCTCCGCCAGACCCGCGGCCAGGGCGGATTCGGCCTGCTGCGCGGTGTCTTCCACCCCACTGCGTAGCGCGACGAGAACGCCGTCAAGCTTGGCGGCGGCATCCGCGGCGAGGGTGTGAAGATCGTGTTCGACAGCGCCTTTGAGCGTGTCGTGCGCTTCGCTGAGCCGATCGCTTGCCTTGCTGGCGCGAACCGCAATATCTTCAATTGAATCAATCCGATGCGTGAGCAAATCCTGCTCGGCCTCGAGCTTGACGGCGGTCTCATCATGGCGAGTGCGGAGCGCGCCGATCGAGGCCTCGGCGGCATCGCATGCGGCCCGCAGCATGGCGGCGTCGTCCTCCACGCGCCCGAGCCGGCCACGGACACCGCCCAGACCCTCTGCAAGGCCGCCAAATTCGACTTGGAGGGCGCTGACCGTTTCGGCGGCGTCCTGGCCGCTGATCTCGCTCTGGTCCAGCCGCGCGGCCAGCCCGAAAAGCGCGCCATCGAGCGCCTGCAACGCATGATCGAGGCCGCCCACGGACAACCCGAAGCGGCGCTCCATCGCGTCGATGCGGTGGCGCAACGTATAGTTTTCGCGGGGATTTTCTGTGGCGGTCGGCACCTGTGCAGCGCCCAGCAACACGCAGGCGAGGTAATCGCTTACGCTTAGTCCAGCGCACTCGGCCGCTTCGGCGGCCCGAGCAAGAGTCTCCGGCGCCAGGCCGGCCAAATCCGAAGTGGTCTCGTTCATGCTCAACTCGCGCGCCCCCGCGAGCAAGCTTGCAGCACCGCGCTTAAAGCCCAGTAAAATAGTGATTTTTTTCGAGCCTGCAGCTGCTGCTGCGGCCGCTTTCCTCGGCGGATCGGGGCCGAGCAATGCGGCCTCATGCGATTTTGTTAATTTTGGGGGGCTGTGCAGCCGGCAAATCATGGCATCGTGGCGGCGTTACCGTGGAGCCACCTTAACAGCGCCAGATTCACGTGGTGCTGTAACAAAACAAGCAAGAGCCGGTCTTGCAGCTTATGTGAAGATCGGCGGGGCGCGATGGAGGTACGATGTCTGAGGATATCTTTCGCAGTTACACGCGTAGCTTCGAGCAGCGGCGCGAAGCGGAAATGTCGCTGGCCGACTTCCTGAAGCTTTGCCGCGACGATCCCATCGCCTACGCGAGCGCGCATGAGCGTCTGCTGGCCGCGATCGGCGAGCCGAAAATGGTCGATACCTCGAAGGACGCCCGGCTTGGTCGGGTGTTCATGAACCGCACCATGCGCTTCTATCCGACGTTTGCCGAGTTCTACGGCATGGAAGAAACGATCGAGCGCATCGTTGCCTTCTTCCGCCACGCCGCGCAGGGACTGGAAGAGCGCAAGCAGATTCTCTACCTGCTGGGGCCGGTCGGCGGCGGCAAATCCTCGCTCGCCGAACGCCTGAAAGCGCTGATGGAAGAGCAGCCCATCTATGTATTGAAGGCCGGCGACGCGATGTCGCCAGTGTTTGAGCACCCGCTCGGCCTGTTCGATCCGGAAGTGTGGGGCAAGCGTCTTGAGGATGAGTACAACATCCCGCTGCGGCGCTTGAACGGCTTGATGAGCCCGTGGTGCGTGAAGCGGCTCGACGAATTCGGCGGCGACCTGAGCAAGTTCCGCGTCGCCAAGCTGATGCCTTCGCGTCTACGCCAGATCGGCGTTTCCAAGACCGAGCCGGGCGATGACAACAACCAGGATGTTTCCTCGCTGGTCGGCAAGGTCGATATCCGCAAGCTCGAATTGCACGCGCAGAACGATCCTGATGCTTATTCGTATTCCGGAGGTCTCAACCGGGCCAACCAAGGCCTGCTCGAATTTGTCGAGATGTTCAAGGCGCCGATCAAGATGCTGCATCCGCTGCTGACCGCCACCCAGGAGGGCAATTATGTCGGCACCGAGAATATCGGCTCGATCCCGTTCCAGGGCATCATCATGGCCCACTCCAACGAAGCGGAGTGGCAGACCTTCCGGCACAACAAGAACAACGAAGCCTTCATCGACCGCATCTACGTGATCAAGGTGCCGTATTGCCTGCGCGTGCAGGAAGAACAGAAAATCTACGAGAAGCTGGTGCGCGGCTCGGAGCTTTCGGAAGCGCCGTGCGCGCCCGGAACGTTGGAAATGCTGGCGCGCTTCTCAGTGCTGTCGCGGCTGAAGGAGCACGAGAACTCGACCGTGTTCGCCAAGATGCGGGTCTACAATGGCGAGAGCTTGAAGGAGGTCGATCCCAAGGCGCGCACCTTGCAAGAATACAAGGATTCCGCCGGCGTCGACGAAGGCATGGAGGGCATGTCGACGCGCTTTGCCTTCAAGGTGCTGGCCGCCACCTTCAATCACGACACCCAGGAAGTCGCCGCCGACCCGGTGCACCTCATGTACGCGCTCGAGCAATCGGTGCGCCGCGAGCAATTCCCGCAGGAGCAGGAAAACAAACTGCTCGAATTCATCAAGGCCGAGCTTGCGCCGCGCTACGCCGAATTCATCGGCAACGAAATCCAGAAAGCCTATCTCGAGAGCTACCACGATTTCGGGCAGAATTTGTTCGACCGCTACGTCGATTACGCCGACGCATGGATCGAGGATGTCGACTATAAGGACCCCGACACTGGCCAGTTGCTGAACCGCGAATTGCTGAACCAGGAATTGTCCAAAGTCGAGAAACCCGCGGGGATCGCCAATCCCAAGGACTTCCGCAACGAAGTGGTGAAGTTCACCTTGCGCGCACGCGCGGGCCATGGCGGGCGGAACCCGTCCTGGACCTCGTATGAGAAGATCCGCGAGGTGATCGAGCGGCGCATGTTCAGCCAAGTGGAAGACTTGCTTCCGGTGATCAGCTTCGGTTCGAAGAAGGACGGCGACAGCGAAAAGAAGCACGAGGAATTCGTGCTGCGCATGGTCGAGCGCGGCTATACTGAACGGCAAGTGCGCCGGCTGGTTGAATGGTACATGCGCGTCAAGCAGGCCAGCTAGCGCATGCACATCATCGACCGGCGCCTCAACCCCGGCGGCAAGAGCTTCGCCAACCGGCATCGCTTTCTGCGCCGCGCACGCGCGCAAGTGCGCAAGGCGGTGCGGGAATCCTCGAGCCATCGCTCGATCAAGGACGCTGGCAAGGGCGGGGAGATTTCGATCCCGGCGGGGGGCGTGCACGAGCCGGTGCTGCGCCGCTCTTCGCAAGGCGGCATGCGCGACTACGTTCTGCCCGGCAACAAGAAATACATCGAGGGCGATGCCATTCCGCGCCCGGAGCAGGGTGGCGGGCAGGGCTCGCGCGCCAGCGATTCCGGGGAAGGCGAGGACGAGTTCCGCTTCGCGCTGACCGACGAGGAATATCTCGATCTCTATCTTGAGGATCTGGAGCTGCCCGATCTCGCCAAGCGTCAGATCGCCGGCGCCAGTGCGGTGCAATGGCGCCAGGCAGGCTTCGCCAGCGATGGGCCGCCGGCGCGCATTTCGGTGCCGCGCACGCTGCGGCACTCGCTGTCGCGGCGCATCGCGCTGAAGCGGCCGAAGCCGGAGGAGACTCAGAAGCTGCGCGAAGAGATCGAGCGGCTGGAGCGTGAAGGCGGCCATTTCGAAGCGCTGGTCAAGCTGCGCGCCGATTTGGAGCTCCGGGTGCTGCGCAGTAAGCGCATCCCGTATATCGATCCGGTCGATGTGCGCTATCGACGCTTGGAGTCGACGCCGAAGCCGATCGCCAGGGCCGTCATGTTCTGCCTGATGGATGTTTCCGGCTCGATGAACGAGCACATGAAGGATCTGGCCAAACGCTTCTATTCGCTGCTGTACCTGTTCCTGAACCGGCGCTACGAGCACGTCGATGTCGTGTTCATCCGCCATACCCATGAGGCGCAGGAGGTGGACGAGCAGACCTTCTTCTACTCCCGCGAAACCGGCGGCACGGTAGTCTCGACCGCTCTGTTCAAGATGGAAGAAATTGTGCGCGCCCGCTATCCGGTGAGCGATTGGAACCTTTACGCCGCGCAAGCCTCCGACGGCGACAATACCTCGAGCGACAACGCGGTGGTGCTGCAGCAATTGCGCGAGGTGATCCTGCCGATTTGCCAGTATTACGCCTATGTCGAAGTCGGCATGGATGACGAGGAAGAGACGCCGGGCGGATCGGGCGAACCGTCCACCAATCTCTGGCGCGCATACCGGCGCGTGTCCGACGATGCGCCGTTCGCAATGCGCAAGGTGCGCCACCGCCGCGACATCTATCCGGTATTCCGCGAATTGTTCTCCAAGCGCCCGGAAGGTGCGGAGGCGTCATGACCACGCTGGCCCCCTCGAAGCTTTTGTACCAAGGGCCGGACTGGGATTTCGAGCTGATCAAGCGCGTGCACGGCGCGATCGACGAGATCGCCATCAAGGAGATGGGGCTCGATCCCTATCCCAACCAGATCGAAGTCATCACCACCGAGCAGATGCTCGACGCCTACGCCTCCACCGGCATGCCGCTATTTTACCGGCATTGGAGCTTCGGCAAGCATTTCGCCCGCAACGAGGCCATGTACCGCAAGGGCTACCAGGGCCTCGCCTACGAGATCGTGATCAATTCCAATCCCTGCATTGTCTACATCATGGAGGAAAACTCCGCGACCATGCAGACTTTGGTGCTGGCGCACGCCGGCTACGGCCACAGCCACTTCTTCAAGAACAATTACGTGTTCAAGCAATGGACCGACGCCGACGGCATTCTCGATTACCTCGAATTCGCCCGCGGCCTGATCGCCAAATACGAGGACCGCTACGGTCAGGAGCAGGTCGAGCGCGTGCTGGATGCGGCGCACGCGCTGCAAAGCCACGGCGTGCACCGTTTCCCGCGCAAGCGCATGCCCGATCTGCGCTCGGAGGAGCGGCGCGAGGAGGAACGCCGCCGCCACGGCGAGCAATTGTTCAACGATCTCTGGCGCACCGTGCCGACAGGCCAGAAGCGCAAAGCCAGCGACGGCGAGGAGGCCAAGCGCAAGGCGCTGCTGGGCCTGCCGGAAGAGAATCTTTTGTACTTCCTGGAAAAGACCGCGCCGCGACTGAAGCCATGGCAGCGCGAATTGTTGCGCATTGTGCGGCTGATCAACCAGTATTTCTACCCGCAGCGGCAAACTAAGGTGATGAACGAAGGCTGCGCCACCTTCACCCATCACCGCATCATGAACCGCCTGCACGAGAAGGGGCAGATCGACGACGGTTCGTTCCTCGAATTCCTTCACTCGCACACCAGCGTGGTGTTGCAGCCCGCCTTCGACGATCGCCGCTATTCCGGCATCAATCCTTATGCGCTGGGTTTCGCCATGTGCTGCGATATCGAACGCATCTGCACCACGCCCACCGACGAAGATCGCGAATGGATGCCCGACATCGCCGGCAAGGGCGACGCTTACGGGGCGCTGCGCGACATCTGGGCCAATTATCGCGACGAAAGCTTCATTTCACAGTATCTCTCGCCGCAGCTGATGCGCGAGTTCGGCCTGTTCCGTGTCGTCGACGATGAGGATGAGGACGAAATGGCGGTCGCCGCCATTCATGACGAAAGGGGCTACCGAAGGATCCGCCGCGCGCTTTCGAAGCATTACGACATCGCCTATCGCGACCCCGACATTCAGATCGTCGACGTCGATCTCGCCGGCGACCGCAAGCTGATCTTGAACCACCGCGTCATGGACGGCCTGATGTTGGAAGAGGTCGATACGCAGAAAGTGCTGCAGCACGTCGCCGATCTCTGGGGCTACGACGTGAAACTTCTGGAGTGCGACGATGCGGGAGATGAGCTGGCGGAACACACCGCGAGCCCGCGGGGCGGGTTGGGGTAGAGTGGGCCACGCTTCTCTCCCGTCACCTCGGCGACGTGCTGCAGCACTTTCTGCGTATCGACCTCTTCCAACATCAGGCCG
>JAKFYF010000360.1 GCA_021731005.1 Hyphomonadaceae bacterium | reverse complement strand
CAGCTTCGGCTTGATCCGCGACCACTGCTTGTCGTTCAGCCAGAACAGCCCTTTGCGCATGTGCTCACCCCCGCGACAAATCACACGCAGAAGAGAATCACTGTTCGCTAATTGAGTACAGACCCTAGTACGATACCGCCTTGCTTGTCGCGTAGGCTCCGACCATGAGTTCAGACCTCTACATTTCGCGCACTCTTGTTCAGGACAAAGGGACGAAGGACGCGCGGCCGATTTCTGAGGCGGAGATCGCATCGCTTCAGGCGCCGATCGTCCTGCTTGGCGAGCCGGGTATCGGAAAGTCTGATCTGGCCAAAAAAGTCGCCGAAACGATGGGCGCTACACTCCTGCCAGCCGCCACTTTCGTCAGGACATTCGATGCCAGCTCTCTTGTCTCGGCCGGTGCGCGTATCGTCATCGATGGCGTAGATGAAATCACATCCACGCTTGGTGGATCGGCCGTCGACGAAGTTTTGAGAAAACTATCGCAGATTGGACGCCCCCGTTTCCTACTGTCCTGCCGCGCGGCTGACTGGGATGGCGCTGCTGATCGCCATCGAATCATGTCGGACTACGGTGAGAAGCCCGCCGTGCTTCACCTAGAACCTTTCTCAAGAGAGCAGGCGCTTGCAGCGCTTCATGCCCGATTTCCCGAGGTAAACGGGGACGAAGTGATCGATCACCTCCAGTCGCACGGACTCGATGAGTTAGTTGGTAATCCGCTTACTATCCGGCTCATTGGCGAGGTTGCTTCTGAAGATGAAGGCCTTCCGCGAACCAAAGCCGAGCTTTTTGCTCGGGCGTGCGCATTGCTGACCACTGAACGCAATCCCGCGCACATGGGGCGGAGCCGATCTCGCATACCGACTGATGGATTGCTTTCGTCTGCGGGAGCGATATTTGCGCACGTGCTCATCACTGGTTCGATTGGCGTTTCTCAAACGGTAGAGCCTGTCGATGGTTATGTATCCGTGGGTGACTTGGTCGGCCTCCCAGACGCCAGCCAAATCGAACGTGCGCTGAACACGCGTTTGTTTCAGAGCGCCGGAGAATCTCTCTTTGCGCCGATTCACCGTGTGGTCGCCGAGTATCTCGGCGCGGCGTGGATCGCTTCAAGAATAGCGAACGGAGCGTCGCGGCGAAGAATCCTTTCAATGCTGAGCTTCAGGGGTGGCGTTCCAACGTCGTTGCGCGGTCTCCATGCGTGGCTTGCATACCTATCGGTTGGTGCGGCGCCGAGCTGCATTCGCAACGACCCGTATGGGGTTTTGAGATACGGCGACCCTGCGCAATTGTCAGACGGGCTGGCGCGAATGTTGCTCAGCTCCCTCTCTCATCTCTCCCAAGAAGACCCTTACTTCCGGAGCGAGGATTGGGGCAGAAGCGCCGCGAGCGGACTGGTGCGGCCGGAATTGCGTGACGACATCGTCCAACTGATAGCTAGCCCCGAGCAGCATTCGCACCTTTCGTCACTTCTGCTTGACTCTATGGCGGGGTCTGCGCTCGCAAATGAGATAATTCCCGAGCTGACCGATATTATGCTCGGCGACGCGTCTATGGCGAGCCGCAACAACGCGTGCGACGCGCTCCTAACGTCGAGCGCTTCCATCAATTGGGTTGGCCTCGCAAGACGACTTTCCAAGCGAGGTCACCATGATCGTGAACTCGCGCTTCACATCGCCACAAAGCTTCAAGAGAGGGATTTTCCGCCGGACGACACTGCGAAGATTTACCTTCGCTACGCCGGCATTTTGGACGCAAAGGGAAAGCGCGAGGGACGCGCATCGAGCCACAGCTGGACGCTCACCTATTACATTCCCTCTCGCCTGGCCGCACAGGTGTTAGATGCCATTTGTGCGCAGCTCGACAAACTAAAAGCCACCAATCCTGACTGGGAAATACGCTACGACCTCTCCAACTTGATGAGGAGACTCATTTCCAAAGCGCTTTCCGAGCTTGAAGAGCTCGTCAAACCATCTCGGTTATTCAAATGGATTAAGAATCTTGGCGGGCGTGAGTACGGAGCCAAAGACGAGTCGAAAGCCATCGCAGAGTATTTTCGAACACACGACGCTATTCGGCGCTCCGTGCAATGGCTGTTCCTGAACTCTCGAACGGAGAAAAGCGCGTGGACAAACGTGGCCTTTCATCTGCCCAACGTCGGCCTTGGGCTGCGCATGAACGAAGGTGATAGCGCGCACTTTTTGCAAAAGATCGCCCAAAAAAAATCGCTGTCCGATTTCGATTTGGAACTCGCGCGGTCACTTCTTCACATATGGCGCTCTGAGAACGGCTGGCCCGACGAAATCGAAGCGATCATTCCGTGGGCGGCCGAGCGTCATCCGGGCCTTGCGTTACAGGTAGAAGATTTGCGCAAGCCGCCTCCGACGCCAAGCTGGGAAATCGAGCAACGGCAACGGACGCGGCGGGAAGCGGCTGCACAGCGGAAGAAGTTCGAGAAGCACCGCAGCCAGTACACCGAGAAATTGGAAAATCTCAAAACGGCCAACCCGCCAAACCTGCTGGCACGGCCAGCGGAGGCCTATCTCAACCATTTTCACGACTTGCCTGGCGAGATGAAGCCGCAAGATCGTCTCGCCTATTGGCTCGGCGACGACATTGCGTCGGCCGCGCTGGTCGGATTCGCGGCCGCGCTTGAGGTCGAAAACTTGCCTACGGCTGAACAGATCGCTCAGTCGCATGCCGAAAGCAGGCAATGGGTAGTCGAACCGGTCATGAAGGCTGGCGCTCTGGAATGGCTCGCAAAAGGAAAAGACCTCACCCGGCTGAGCTGGGACAGACGTGCCGCAATACTCGCGGCGTGGTGGGAGTTTCCTGAACTCGAGGAGAAACAGTCGGGCACCGATCTGGCGGCCTATATCGAGCCGGAGCTGTTTAAGCGGGATGAGGACGTAGAGCGGTTTCTTCGCTTTGCGATCGAACCCAAGCTGGCCGCTAATCAGACCCACGTTCAGGGGCTGTATCGCCTTCAGCGCGATGACGCCTTCGGGGCAGTTGCGGGCAAACTTTCAATCGAGTGGCTCCGCCGCTTTCCAAACGTCGGCTTCTCGACGGAACACGAGCTTTTGCAGATCGCGATAAAGCGGGGTTCCCGCACCCAGCTGAAGGAGATCGTTTTAGACCGTGCGGCGCGCCAAACTGATAACGATGATCAACGGAGAATGTGGCATGCCGCGAGCTTTGTGCTCGGTGCAGCTAGCGAGAACCTGCAGCAGCTGGCGCATACGGACAAGCAGCTTCTCTGGTCCGTTCGAGACCTGATGCAATCGCTGTCGGACGTCGGAGCAAATAAACTTGCGGCGGTAGTGGAGTCGTTTGCGCCAGAATGGCCGCCAGCCGAGATGCCGGGGTCGAGTTGGGGCGGTGACAATCCTTGGAACGCTGCGGAATTCCTCGCGCGATGTCTCGACACATTGGCGACGCTCCCCACCGCGGAGGCGAGCAATGAACTTGAACGTCTCTCAAACGGCGCCGCAGGGCCATACACTGAACGTGCAAAACATTGCAGGACACAGCAGCTGAAGCTACGGCGCGACAAAGAGTATCGTGCGCCAACCGTCGGTGACACGAAGGCGGTGTTTGAGTCTTCTTTGCCCAAAAGCATCGACGACTTGCAGGCGTTGGTGCTCGATCGTCTCAGCGATGTGCAGAACTACATTCGCGGTAGTGAGACGGATGCCTGGGAGACTTTCTGGTCTGGCGACGGTCCTAAGACCGAGAACCGATGCCGAGATCGTCTAATCGATCTCCTTCGGGCAGGAATGCCGACCGAGGTGCAGCTGCTTCCCGAAAGCCTGATGCCTGGCTCTAAGCGATCAGACATTCTAGCGCTCATTGGCGAGCTCGGTGTGCCGCTGGAGCTAAAAGGACAATGGAATAAGGAGCTGTGGGTCGCTGCCGTTGCGCAGCTGCGCGACAAATACACGTCGAGCTGGCGGGCCTCAGGTAGAGGAATCTATCTCGTGCTTTGGTTCGGACGTGTGCCAAAGAAAGGTCTTCGCAAGCACCCCGCAGGCAACACACGTCCGAAGACGCCCGACGAACTTGCCGCCCAACTCATCGCGCAGCTTTCGCCCGAAGAGAGATCGCGAATCGACGTGATCGTCTTGGACGTGTCCAAGCCCGGCTGAGGCGCGGTTCGAACACCGAGGAATAAGCAGGAACGACGCGGCAAAAGACGAAGGGTTGATGGCAAGATAGAATGCGCCGCAGTGCTGAATGCACAGCGGCTTGTCTGCACATCTTTTTTTCCACCTCGTCGCGGCCCGCGACGCCGCAAAATGCGGCAAGGCTAAAAAAGGACCGCTGTGCGCTAACAGAAGGCGCGACGCGATGGACGACGAAGACAAATTCGAAGGCGATGTCAGCCGGCGTCGCGCGAAACGCACCCCGGACACCGGCTCGATATTTCGCCCGCCCTCCGCCGCCAGGTCCAAGCGTGTTGCCGCACGCGCACGCGCCGCCTGGTACAATCGGAGCCGCGGCGCAGGCGCCGCCAAATTGAAGCACGAGCGGTCCGCCGGCAGCCAGCGCGTGATTGTGAAGATACACCCCAAGGTCCACGCGAAGGTGGCAGGCGGCGCGGGGTCGCTGATGCGGCACACGCTTTATGTCGAACGCGACGGCGCCGGCCGCGATGGCGACGCGGTCCAGGTGTTTGACCGCGAGCACGATCGGGCAGACGGCGCTGCCTTCGTCGAACGTTGCGAAGGCGACCGGCATCATTTCCGGGTGATCATCTCACCGGAGCGCGGCGCGGCCATCGACGACCTTAAGGGCTACACTCGCGACGTGATGCGGACAGTGGAATCGGACCTCGACACCCGCATCGACTGGATCGCAGCCGAGCATCACGACACCGGCCATGCCCACGTCCACTTGCTGATCCGGGGCGTCCGGGCAGATGGGCGCGATCTGGTCATCCCGCGCTCCTATGTTTCCCACGGTTTCCGCGAGCGGGCTGAAGGCCTCGCCACCGAGCTGCTTGGACCGCGCCTAGAGCCCGACCGTGCCGATCGCGCGGTGAAGCAGGAACGCCTCACTGAGCTAGACCGCGAGCTCGTCGCACGCTCGCGCGGCCAAGAGATCGCGATGAGCGCGCTGCCCGACGATGGCGTGCGCGCAGCCCGGCTCGTGCAACGGCTCAATCGGCTGGAAGAGCTGGGCTTGGCAGAACCGGCTCGCGCCGGCGTGTGGAGGCTCGATGCCGAGCTTGAGGAGAAACTCATCCGCCTCGGCGATCGGCGCGACCGCGAGCGCGCAACCGCGCGGTTGCTGGCGCAGGAGCAACGCGGGCTTGAACCGGAACGCACGCGAGAACTGGAGGCGGCGCATTCGAGTCAGCGCGTCACCGGGCGCTTGGTTGGCTTTGACCGTCTGGGCGAAGACGCGCGCGGACCGCAACTGATCGGCGTCGAAGCCATTGACGGCAGATTCTGGACCGCGCGCGTGGGCGGTCCGGAAGAGCTGCGCGGTCTCGCCGGCGTGGAGCGCGGCGCCATTGTCGAGATCGAACGTGCCACGCCTGGCTTAAAGGCCTCCGACCGCACGATCTGGGAGATCGCGCAGGAAAATGATCTCACGTATTCGGCGGCGCTCCATCGGCAAGCGCGGCCGACTGATCGCGCGAACTACATCGAAATGCACGAACGCAGGCTGGAAGCGCTCCGGCGCGACGGCGTTGTCAGCCGCGAGCGCGACGGCACGTTCTATCTACCCCACGACTACCCTACCCAAGTGGCGATGCGCGAAGGGCGGGGCGGACGCGAAAGCGCGCGCGTGACGCTGATCGATCCGCACGCGCTTGATCGGCAAGCCGAGTATCCCGGCCCGACCTGGCTCGACCGCATCGCGGACGGCCGCGAAGACAGAAGCCAGATGCGCGGCGAAGGCTTTGGCGCTGAGATCGGCAAAGCGTGGAAGCAGCGGGAAGCGACGCTGGAGAAGCTGGGCTTGGGCGAACGCGGTCCAGATGGCTTCCAGGCCATGCCCGGCTGGCGCGACAGCCTGACTTCGCTTGAGCAGGAAGCTCTTCGCGACCGCATCGAGCGCGACACTGGGCGTGTGGCG
>JAKFYF010000220.1 GCA_021731005.1 Hyphomonadaceae bacterium | reverse complement strand
AGGGGGCGGGGGATGAGTCTCAACCTCCCCACACTCCGCGCGCAATTTCCGGTCCTGTCGCGCCAGGTGCATGGCCGCCCGCTTGTTTATCTCGACAACGCCGCCAGCGCGCAGAAGCCGGAAGCGGTGATCGAAGCGATGACGAACGCCATGCGCAGGTCATACGCCAACGTGCATCGTGGCTTGCACGCACTCGCGAACGAAACCACGCAGGCCTACGAAGATGCGCGCGCCGCCGTGGCGCGCTTCATCAATGCGCCGGCGCCCGAGAATATCGTCTTCACCAAGAGCGGTACGCAGGCAGTGAACATTGTCGCCAACGGCATCGAGGTAGAGGCCGGTGACGAGATCGTGCTTTCGGTGATGGAGCATCATTCGAACATTGTGCCCTGGCATTTCCTGCGCGAGCGTAAAGGCGCGGTGTTGAAATGGCTCGATATCAACGACGAAGGCGCGATCGATCTTGGAGCGCTGGACGCACTGATCGGGCCGCGGACAAAATTGCTCGCGCTCACCCACATGTCGAACGTGCTCGGCGCACGCACGCCGGCTGCGGAGATTGTGCGGATTGCGCACGGGAAGGGCGTTCCGGTGCTACTCGACGGCTGCCAGGCGGTTGTGCACGGTCGCGTGGACGTGGCTGCGTTTGACGCAGATTTCTACGCCTTCACCGGCCACAAGCTCTATGGGCCGACGGGCATTGGGGTTCTTTACGGCAAGCGCGAACGCCTCGCCGCGCTCAAGCCGTTCGAAGGCGGTGGCGAGATGATCGATATAGTTGAGCAGGGGCGCGTGCTCTACAACGAGCCGCCGCATCGTTTCGAGGCTGGCACGCCGCCGATCCTGGAAGCTATCGGGCTGGGCGCGGCGATCGCGTGGTTCGAGGCCCAAGGCCGCGCGGCCATCGAGGCGCACGAGGCGGCGCTGCGCGATCGCGCCATGCAAGGCTTGCGTGAACTGAACTGGGTGCGCCTGTTCGGCGAGGCGCCGGATAAAGGCGCGATCGTGGCGTTCAATGCCGAGGGGGCGCACCCACACGACGTGGCGCAGATTCTGGATCGCCAGGGTGTCGCCATCCGCGCCGGCCACCATTGCGCCCAGCCTCTGATGGCGCGCCTCGGCGTCACCGCTACCGCGCGCGCCAGCTTTGCGTGCTATAACACGCTTGAGGAGGTCGACGTTTTCCTTGCGGCGCTGCACAAGGCGCACAAGATGCTGAGTTGAGACATGGATAATGCCACCGCCCCCGCCCTCGCTCTGCCGCAAGCCGAGCTTGACCGCATCACCGACGATCTGGTCACGGCGTTCAAGACCGTGTTCGATCCCGAGATTCCGGTTGATATCTACGAGCTGGGCCTCATCTATAAGGCTGACATCGATGAGAACGGCCATGTCGACATCGATATGACGCTCACCGCTCCCGGGTGTCCGGTGGCCGGCGAAATGCCAGGCTGGGTCGAGGAGGCCGCGCTCAGAGTGAAAGGCGTAGCCGGCGCGAAAGTGAATCTGGTGTTCGATCCGCCCTGGACGCCGGCGCGCATGAGCGACGAGGCTAAGCTAGAATTGAACATGCTATGACCAATGCCGCCCCCCGACGCCCGCGTCCAAAAATCGTCACGTTGTCGGACGCCGCCGCCGCGCGCGTGAAGGAAGTGATGGCCGCGTCCGCCAAGCCCTACCTGCGCGTCGGCGTGAAGAATGGCGGCTGCGCCGGCATGGAATATGTGATGGATTATGCCGAAGCCCCCGAAGCATTCGACGAGGCGGTGGAAGACAAGGAGGTGCGCATCCTGGTGAAGGCGGATGCGGTAATGTTCCTGCTTGGCTCGGAGATCGACTATGAGACGACGCGGCTAGCCTCGCGCTTCGTGTTCCGCAATCCGAACCAGACCGACGCCTGCGGCTGCGGCGAGAGCGTCACCATCGTCGCCGCCAAGGAGCACGCCTGAGGTGGCCAAGAACAGCTTCCACGATTTCGTGAAGGAGCTGTTCGCGGACGTCGGGCCGGTCACCATCAAGCGCATGTTCGGCGGCGCCGGGGGCTACGCGGACGGCGTCATGTTTCTGCTGCTGGACGGCGACGCCATCCACCTCAAGGCCGACGACGCTCTGAAGGCCGAGCTGCGCAAGGCCGGTTCGAAACCGTGGGTGTGGCAACCGAAGAACGGCCCGCGCGCCGGCGAAAAGATCGAGATGTCCGGCTATTGGCGCCTGCCCGATTCCGCGCTCGACGATCCGGAAGAGGCCGCAGCGTGGGGCGTGAAGGCGCTGGCCGTCGCCAAAGCGGCGGCAAAGGCGAAACCGAAGTCCAAGGCGAAGGCTAAACGGTAGCGAGTGGGTTGGGCTGCGGCTCGCCTCCAACTCCGCCGCGAAGGGGCGGACCGCGAGCCTTCGGGCTCGCTTGGAGCGCCGGCGCCTCCCGGCTCTTTTTTTTGCTCCCCCGTATGCGAGGGAATGACGGCGCCATTTAAGTTGGATTAGCATTTTGCGACACCGACATCACATATCCCGCGCCAAATCCTCGCTCCCATTCTCCGGGACCGCGAGGCCTTGCGCGATCAGCGCGTTCCATGCGTCCTCGGCGCTTTCGGCGAAGCGGAAGAGGTCGAGATCGGGCGCGTTGACCATGCCGTGCTCGACCAGGGCCTCGAATTTCACCACCGAGCGCCAATAGGCTTCGTCTAACAGCACGATCGGAATCGTGCGCGCTTTCTTGGTTTGGCGCAGCGTGAGAATCTCGAACAATTCGTCGAGCGTTCCAAAGCCGCCGGGAAATACCACCAGCGCCTGCGCACGCATCGCGAGGTGCATCTTGCGCATGGCGAAATAGTGGAATTGGAAAGTGAGCGAAGGCGTGGTGTACGGGTTCGGTTCTTGCTCTTCCGGCAGCTTGATGTTGAAGCCGATGGTTGGCGCGTCCACCTCGCGCGCGCCGCGATTGGCCGCCTCCATCGCGCCGGGGCCGCCGCCAGTGGCGATGACGTTGTAGCGCGGCTCGCCTTCGGCATTGACCGCGCCGCCCTTGAGCGAGGCGAGGTGTCCGAATCTGCGCGCCTCGCCGTACCAATAGCTTTGCCGTCCCGGCCCGTCCTCGCGAATGCGCGCCGAGCCGAACACGACGATGGTCGAACGGATGTTGGCCGCCTGCAGCGCGCGGTCGGCCTTTTCGTACTCGAGCATGAAGCGCACGCCGCGCATTTCGCGCGATTGCAGGAAATCGTAATCGAGCGCTGCCAGCCGGTAGGAGGGGGAGGCGGTCTGGGTGTTGTTTGAGTCGGACATGGCGGCACCGTAAACCTTCTCCCCTTGACGGGAGAAGGTGGCCCGAAGGGCCGGATGAGGGGTTCGCACGCCATCCGGCGAGACCGCGTTCCTCTCACCCGTCGCTTCGCGGCGCCCTTTCCCCTGGAGGGGAGAGGGTTGCGGTGTGCGGCCGGACTGATATGAGACCTTCTCCCCCGCGGGGGAGAAGGAATGCTAAACTGCCGTCCGAATCTCATGCCCATCGCCCGCCTGCCCCCCGAAGCCGTGAACCGCATCGCCGCGGGCGAGGTGATCGAGCGGCCTGCGGCGGCGGTGAAGGAACTGGTCGAGAACGCGCTTGACGCCGGCGCCGCCCGCGTCGCCGTGCGCATCGAGCGCGGCGGCCTGGGGCTCGTTTCGGTTGAGGACGATGGCGGCGGCATTCCGCGCGATGAGCTTACACTGGCTGTCGAGCGGCACGCGACCTCGAAGCTGATCGCCGGCGTCGGCGGCGACGTGGATCTGCTCAACATCCACACCATGGGCTTTCGCGGCGAAGCGCTGCCGAGCATCGGAGCGGTGGCGCGGCTCTCGATTACGTCCAAAACGCGCGGCGCGGGCGATGCGTGGCGTATCGATGTTGAGGGCGGTGCTCTGACGCCGCCGAAACCCGCGGCCTGGGCATCGCTCTCCGCGAGCGGAACGCTGGTGGAAGTGCGCGACCTTTTCTTCGCCACGCCAGCGCGGCTCAAATTCATGAAGAGCGAGCGCGCCGAGATGATGGCGGTGAGCGATGTGGTCAAGCGCCTCGCCATGGCGCGACCCGACGTTGCGTTCACGCTGGAGCACGATGGGCGCGCGAGCTTGCGTCTCAGCGCGGAGGCCAATCCCGAGAACGAAGGCCGGCGCGCACGGCTGGCGGCGATTCTTGGCGCCGATTTCGCGCCCAATTGCATCGCGCTTGATCAGGTGCGCGATGAGGTGCGGATGTCGGGCTTTGCCGGATTGCCGACGTTCCATCGCGGCACGCGCGAACATCAGCACCTGTTCGTCAACGGCCGTCCGGTGAAGGATAAGCTGATCGTCGGCGCGGTGCGCGCGGCGTATCAGGATTTGCTCGCGCGCGATCGCCATCCGGTGGCGGCCTTGTTTCTCGATCTGCCGCCGAGCGAAGTGGACGTGAACGTGCACCCGGCGAAAACCGAAGTGCGCTTCCGCGATGCGGCCCTGGTGCGCGGGCTGATTGTCGGCGCGTTGTCCCACGCGCTCGCCGGCGCCGGCCATCGCGCTTCGACCACGACAGCGCGGAGCGCGCTCGGCGGCTTCCGCGCGCCTCAAACGCCGCAACCTGGGCTGCGGGCGTGGGGTGTCGCGGAGGAAAGCCTCGCCTACGATTTCGCGCCGAGCGGGCGGGTGGAATCTTCTTGGACCGCCGGCGTCCCCGCCGGCGAAGCCGTTGAAGCCGCACCGCCGTCCGCCGGCGAGACGCCGGCGGTCCAAGAAGAAGATGCCCAATTTTTCCCCCTCGGCGCCGCGCGCGCGCAGATCCATGAAACCTACATCGTGGCGCAAACAGAGGACGGCATCGTCATCGTCGATCAGCATGCTGCCCACGAGCGGCTGGTGTACGAGCGGATGAAGCAGATGCTCACCAATGGCGGCGTGCGCCGGCAGGGTCTGCTGATCCCGGAAGTGGTGGAGCTCGACGCCAGCGAAGCGGAAGCGCTGCTCGCGCGCGCGGAAGAATTGGCGCAACTGGGGCTGGTGATCGAGCCGTTCGGGCCGGGCGTGGTTCTTGTACGAGAGACCCCGGCCCTGCTCGGCCATATCGACGCCGCCGGCCTGCTCAAGGACCTCGCCGACGACATCGCCGAACTCGGCGAAGCCAACACGCTGAAAGAGCGGCTGGAGGACGTGTGCTCCTCCATGGCGTGCCGCGGCTCGGTGCGCGCGGGGCGCCGGCTCACCGGCGAGGAAATGAACGCGCTGCTCCGCCACATGGAAGCGACGCCCTTCTCAGGCCAATGCAATCACGGTCGGCCGACTTATGTGGAGCTGAAGCTCGCGGACATCGAGAAGCTGTTTGGGCGGAGGTGACTACGGACCGCCGGCGTCCTCGCCGGCTTGCTTCCGTTCGCTCCCAGGATGCCGGCGGGACGCCGGCGGTCCACAATGCCGCAGATCACGGCGCCTTCCGCCCCACCACCGCCGCCACTTTGTACGGATGGAACAGCCAGTACAATTTCCCCATCGAGCGTTTCCATTTCGTCCAACCCAAGAACGGAAACCAGAAGCGCAGGAAGTGGCGGAAGAACAGCGTCACCGGGCGCTTCTTCACGTGCATCCAGTATGAGCCGCCGACCAGTTCGCGCTGCTCAATGATGGTCTGCCCGGGAAACAGCGCCGCCAGTTCGGCGGGGCTGGGGCGGAACATGGTGTCGATCGGGTCGTTGTGCTGGTGATAGCTCGACGGCACGGTGACGAAGAACAGCCCGCCCGGCGGCACAAGTGAAAGGATGCGGCGCGAGAGTTCTGCGCGGTCGGTCACGTGCTCGAACATGTGCGTGCACAACACGGCCTTCGGGCCGCGCGCGCGCATGGCGGCCACGCCTTCGTCGCTGAAAATGTCGGCGACGATGTCGACGCCCTCGGCGGCCTTGATGTCGGAATGAATCACCGTGACGCCGCGCGCGGCGAGCGGGGCGAACACCAGTTCATGAATGTAGGGCTGATCCACTTCGCGGTGCTTGGCGCTGGAGCTACCGAGATTGAGCACGGGAGAAATCTCACTCGGATCGAGGCGCGCAAGCGCTTCACCCAGCCACGCAGCGTCGGAGCGCATCATGGCGCGGGTGTTCCCGATTT
>JAKFYF010000010.1 GCA_021731005.1 Hyphomonadaceae bacterium | reverse complement strand
GCGCCGGCGCCGCCGATCAGAGTTTCGGCGCCGAGGCCGCCATCGAGCGTGTCGTCGCCGCTAAAGCCGTCGAGGCGGTTGTTTCCGGCATTGCCGGTGAAAGTGTCGCCGCCGGTTCCGCCGATGACGTTTTCGATGCTGGCTATGGCGGCAATGCCCGAGGCCGCGCCCGCGCCCAGATTGACGCTGACGCCCGTGCTTGCATTGTAGATCAGCCAGTCGGTTCCACCGCCCATGTCGACCTGGACCGCCTCGATCGAGATCAGCGCATTGTCGAACAGGCCGGTGATCGCTGTCCCGTTCCAGCTCGCACGCACGATGTTTTCCGCGGCGCTACCGAAGGCATTGAGCGTGTCGCTATCTGCGCCGCCATTGAAGGTGTCGCGCCCGTCGCCCCAATTCCAACTGAAGCTATCGGCGCCGGCGCCACCCTGGCTGGAATCGTTGCCGAGCCCGCCGATCAGCGTGTCGGCGCCGGCCCCGCCGATGAGGACATCGGCGCCGGCTGCGCCATTGAGCACATCGTCGCCCAGCCCGCCGTCGAGACGATTGGCGAGCGCGCTGCCAGTGAGATTGTCGCCGCCGGTCCCGCCGACCGCGTTCTCGACGCTGGCGATTGAGGTAAAGCCCGAGGCGGTTCCGGCGCTGAGATCGACGCTCACCGCGGCGCTCGCAGTGTAGATCAGCCAGTCGATCCCGCCCGACATGTCGACGTTGATCGCCTCGATCGAAGCCAGCACATTGTCGAACAAATTGGTGATCGCGGTCCCGTTCCAGCTCGCGCGCAATAGATTGTCGACGCCGCTGCCGAAAGCGCTCAGCGCGTCGGCATCGGCGCCGCCGTTCAGCGTGTCGGCGCCTTCGCCCCAATTCCAGACGAGCACGTCATTGCCGGCCCCGCCTTGCAGATTGTCGCCGGCCAGCCCCCCCGCCAGCGTGTCGCCGCCGTCGCCGCCGATCAAAATATCGTTGCCGGCCCCGCCCGAAAGCGTGTCGTCGCCCAGCCCGCCGTCGAGGCGATTGACCGCGCCGTCGCCGCTGATGGCATCGTTACCCGAACCGCCAACCGCGTTCTCGATGCCGGCGATCGAGGTAAAGCCAGAAGCCGTACCTGCGCCGAGGTTGACACTGACGGCCGCCGTGGCGGTGTAGATCAGCCAGTCGATTCCAGCGCCCATGTCTGCGTTGACCGCCTCGACATCGACGATGCTCCCGCCGAACACGCCGCTGAGCGAGGTCCCGTTATACCCCGCGCTCAGGATAGAATCATTGGCGTTGCCGGCGATGGAAAGCGTGTCCACATCGGCGGCGCCATCGATCGCGTCCGACCCATCGCCAAACGCGTACAAGATGAGATCGTCGCCGGCCCCGCCGTCGACAATATCCGCGCCCAAACCGCCGGAAAGCGTGTCGGCGCCAGCAAGGCCGAACAGTTGGTTCGCCGCGTTGTTGCCGGTGATGATGTTCGCCAGCGCATTGCCGGAGCCGTTGATCGCGGTCGCGCCTGTCAGCGTGAGGTTCTCGATATCCGCGCCGAGAAACCAGGTCACCGTGGTCCGCACAACGTCGGTTCCTTCGCCCGCGAGCTCGGTGACGACATCGCCGTCATTGTCAACGACATAGGCGTCGTCCCCCGCCCCTCCGCTCATCTGATCGGCGCCCAGCCCGCCATTCAGCGCGTCATTGCCGGCGCCGCCGGAAAGCGCGTCGGCGCCAAGTCCGCCGTAGAGCGCATCATCGCCCTCGCCGCCGTTTAACGCATCGCCGAGATCGCCCGCCGCTTGCCCGGGCGTGAGCCGGTGGATTTCACCGTCGAGCCCGATGGCGTAAAGGCGGCCCGAGCCGTCGAGCGCGAACGAGACGATCTGGTCGAAGCTTCCGCCATTGAGCGCGATTTGTTGATCGCGCAGGGCGAACGCAGACGCCGCGCCGGAATCGACACGCAAGCTCCACAAATGCGCGCTGGCAAAGTCGGAATACAGGTAGAGCCCGCTCATGCCGCCCGGGCCGCGATAGACATAGCCTCCCGTGACCGCGACGCCGTCGTCGTGCGTGTAATCGATCAGAGGTGCGACAAGACTTGGGTCATTCGCTGGCGGATTGCCAAGCGGGGGGTAACCGGTGGGAAGATTTCCCTCAACCACGCGCCAGCCAAAGTTCTGCCCGCTGGTCCCGGGGGCAATGTAGTCGATCTCCTCGCGCGCATTCTGTCCGACATCGCCGATATAAAGCGCGCCGGTGAGCGTATCGAAACTGGCGCGCCACGGATTGCGCAAGCCATAGGCAAAAATCTCGTCAGCGCCGGCGACGCCGACAAACGGATTGCTTGCGGGGATGGCGTAGTTGCGGGCCGGGTCGGCCGGGAACGCATCGCTGTTGACATCGATGCGCAGGATCTTGCCGCGCAGATCGTTCAAATTCTGCGCCGCGTTCTGCGGATCGCCGCCGCCGCCGCTGTCGCCCTGGCTGATGTAAAGGAAACCATCGGGCCCAAAGCCGATCCAGCCGCCATTGTGATTGGTCGCGGTGCGGTCGACCGTGAGCAGCACGCGCGCGGAACCCGCATCGGCGACGTTTGCGTTGCCTGCCGAGCGCGTGATCTCCCAGATCTCGGTATCGCCGGCTTCGTTGATCAGGCTGAGATAGGCGCGGCCGTTGGCGACGTAGTCGGGATGGAAGGCCAGGCCAAGCAAGCCGCGCTCGCCTTGATTGTCCAAATCCCCGGCCGGCACGTCGAAAAAGGGCTGGGCCAGGGTCTGGTTGCTGTTGAGGTCGTAGATCAGCACGCGGCCTGTGTTTTTCTCAATGACGAACAGCCGATTGGGATCGCCCGGCGCGGAGGCCGCGAAAACCGGGCTGGCGAAACCGGAGGCGATCAAGTCGACTTGGATGAGCCCGGTCTGCGGATCGAGATCGGCGGCGCCGAAGCCGTAGAGCGTGTCGTTGCCGGCGCCGCCATTGATGGTGTCGGAATCATCGCCGCCCGAAAGCACGTCATCGCCATCGCCGCCATTGATGATGTCGGCGCCAGCTCCGCCGTCCATGGCGTCGGCGCCGCCAAAGCCGTTCAGCGTGTTTGAGATGGCGTTGCCGATGATGGTGTTGGCGAGCGCATTGCCATCGCCCGTGATCGCGGCTGCGCCCGTCAAAGTGAGGTTCTCGAACTCGGCGGCAAGCGTCCAGTTCACCGCGCTCTCCACGGCATCAATTCCTTCGCCGGCCAATTCCGTCAGAGTGTCGCCAGCGATGTCGACGACATAGGTGTCGTTGCCGGCGCCGCCGATCATGGCATCCGCGCCGCCGCCGCCGTCCAGGCGATTGGCTGCGGCGTTGCCGGTCAGCGTGTCGTTGCCGCCGCCGCCGATCGCATTTTCGATCGTCACACCCACAGCAATAGAAATATTGTAGACGGCGGGGCCTTGGTCGGCGGTGGGGCCCGCGCTCGAATGCGCGCCGGTGCGTAGATCGATGTCGGAATTAGTGGCGTAGCCCGACAGATCGAGCGTATCGATTCCACCTGCGTCCCAGATCGCGAATGTGGCCCCTACAGCCGCGGACGTCAGCGTGTAATGCTCGCGCCCGGTGTTTGAATTGAAGCCGTAGATGGTGTCACCAGTGCGGGTCGTCGTTCTCGGTCCGTAAAGCCGTTGCACCGCAGCGATATCGTGGAATTGCGGCCCCGGCGAAAATTCCGGCAGCGTCGCGCCCACATTGGGCGAGCCGAAATAGCTCATCACCGTGAAGGCGCGCGAATCTTGCCAATAGACAGCGTTGAGCGCATAGTCGGCGCCCGCTCCGTTATAGTCGCCGGGATGGCTCAGGCCGATGGCGTGGCCGATCTCGTGCGCCAGCACATGCATGCCGAACCCGCCTGCCGTCAGATCCTGATTGTCGGGCAGGCTGATATTGACCCACACGTCGCCATCGAGCGAGCCGGGCAGCGCGGACACCGGCGCCGTGGGCAGAAACGCGAAGGCCGAAGCCCCGGCCACTCCGCTCGAGTAATTTGCGAAAAGAATGGTGGCGACGTTGGAGTAGCCGCCGGGCGCAACGCGCACGAAAGTGATGTTGGCGACATCCGACCAGAGCGCCAGCACCGCTTCGGTGGCGGCGATCTGGGCGGCGGTGAACTGCGAGAAGCCAGCGGCGTCATCCGGCATTGGGGCGGGTGCGGTAGAGCGAAACGCGTAGGTTACGGTGGCGCCAGCGCCGAGCGTCAGTCCCCAGCCGGGGCTCTCGCGCGTCAGCTGCAAGGCGGTTTGGTCCCAATCGAGTATGGTCTTGCCGTTGGTCGCGACACCGCTGGTCGGAAGGATTACGCGCTGCGGTTCGGGGTCGCTGCGGCCATGCTCGCGCCAGCCGCCCAGGAACGGAAAATCGCGCGGATCTTCCTCATAGGCGGCCATGAAATTGCGGTTGAAGAAATTCGCCAATCGTCGGACCATGGGGCGCGCTCCATCGCTGGGTCGAATCGATCTTATGGCCTTGGGCGCGAATTGCTCATGAAAATGCTGTCGGCACCGCCGCGCAACTTCACGAGGGTGGAAGCATCCGAAGTCTTCAGCAAGTCTACCGCCAGGGTCGAAGAGAACATCAAGGGAACCTTCGCGTATTATCGATTGCCCGGAGGCGGCGCGCCGCGACTAACCTTTCTGCCATCTCCGGGTTCTCCAACACGCGCCGAAGCGCCTGGCCGAGAGCGGCGGCATTCTGGCGCGGCACTGAGAGTGCATCAACATCGGGTGCAACGCCAGCAAGCGCCCCCTCGATGACCAAAATCGGCCTGCCTGCTAGCTGGGCCTCACGCGCAACCGCGTCCGACAATTTGCAACGCGACAGCAACACAACCGCTTCGCAGCGGGCCAGGACGCTGGCGCCGGCGCTATCCCACTCCAACCACTGCACACGCGCAGCAAGCCCTAACCGCGCCACCTCTGCCTTTGCCCGTTCGTTGGACGGCCCTTCTGCAACGATCCACACGGAGACGCCTGGCATGTCAGCCAAGGATGCTAGCAGCGTATCGACGCAGGCTCTATTCAGCTTAGTTACAGCCAGCACGCGATGGGCTGGCGGCGGCGGGTCAAATTGCGCGCGCTCGGCTGGTGCTTGCCCATTCGCGGTCCCTTGAAGGCTCCTTGCGTTTGCGATGAAGTGAGCAAGGATACAGGCCCAAAGGTCGCCTGAGAAAATGAAGAGCGCGCCGAGCACGGTTCCACCCATTGCCACTGTCAGGAGGTAAGAGGTGCGCCACCGCAAATGCGCGAACACGAATGCGGTGATCGAAAGCAACAATGACGCCACAACACCGATGTGTTCCCGTCCGATCCCAATCACAATTCCTCGAAAAAGCGTTTCCTCCACCACAGCGGCGGTTAAGACCAAGAAAAATCGAGAACGCCACGGAAGCGCCGCCGCCTCTTCGAACCGCTCCCGGTCCCCAGCAGGGTGTCCCAGCAAATTCTGCAGACTGGCCATCAGTATTCCGCCCAGCAGCAGAGCGAGCGCCCCGTAAACGCCCCACAAAATTGAAAATCCGTCAGGCGCCTCCAAGTTGATGGCGACAAGAGCTCCGGAGACGCCCCTGCCGACGGCGACGAGCAACACTAGCACGACGGCGAGCACCCAAAGCGCCACTCTCACATGAAGTGACAACGGCCGACCGCCCAGGACCGCGCCTGTGATAAGGATGACGGACGGACCGAAGCAGGCCAACACCATTGCTAACAGGTCAGCCCACACGACAACCTCAAGGTAAAAGACCCTGCCCCTGGCCCCCATTAACGCGCATTCGAACGCTACGAGGCGGCGCCAGTGTTGGGTTGCTATGCACTGGGCGCCGCCCCGTCGGCAAGCACCCTTGCGGCGGGGCCGGCGAAGGGCGCCTTGTTGCCGGGAGTGTGTCGCGAAGCCATTTGCAAGCCGGCCGCCCGCCTGCGCCGACCACGCCGATCGAGGTCAGCGTTGGCGACACCTTCGCATTTTGGCGCTATGACACCCACTCAGTCCTCAGCTTGGGGGGCAAAACGCAGCACCTCGCTGAACGCAAGCAGCAAATGATAGACTATCGAGGCGGGCACGGTGTTGGTCATCGCCCTCCCCTCCATATCGAACTGGTCCACCCACGCGC
>JAKFYF010000362.1 GCA_021731005.1 Hyphomonadaceae bacterium | reverse complement strand
CATCCGCTGGCGAAGCTGGCGCGGCTGCTCGATTGGGGTTTTCTGGAAACCGCTTTCGGCGCGGTCTATACCGATGTTCCGGGCCGTCCGCCGTTGCCGACGCGGCTGATGGCGGGGATCGCGATCTTGAAATACATGCACGACCTCAGCGACGAGGGCTTGTGCGCGAGTTGGATCGAAAATCCCTATTACCAATATTTCTGCGGCGAGGAATTCTTCCAGCACAAATTGGTGTTCGACCGCTCCTCGATGACGCGCTGGCGCCAGCGCATGGGCGAGGAAAAACTGAACGCCCTGGTGGTTGAGAGCCTCGCCGCCGCGACCCGCGCGGGCGCGGCCAAGCCCGCCGACTTCGCCCAGATCGTCGTCGACACGACGGTGCAGCCCAAGGCGATCGCGTTTCCCACCGACGCCAAACTCGTGCACCGCGCCCGCGAGCGCTTGGTGCGGCTGGCCGACAAGCACGGCGTCCAATTGCGCCAATCCGACAAACGGGTCGGTAAATTCGCGCTGATCAAGCATCAACGTTACGCCCACGCCAAGCAATTCAAGCGCGCCAATAGAGCCTTGCGCACGCTCAAGACCTATCTCGGCCGCGTCATGCGCGACATCCAGCGTAAGACCAACCACGACCCGGCTCTGCGCGAAATCTTCGCCATGCCTTTGTCAATGGCGCGCAGGGTGCGCGAGCAGCGCCGCGGGCAAACCGGCCATAAAGTCTATGCGCTGCACGCCCTGGAAGTGGAATGCATCGGCAAGGGCAAGGCGCACAAGCCATACGAATTCGGGGTCAAGGTTTCGCTCGCCACGCCGCTTCAGCGCTGCAAGGGCGGTCAATTCATCGCCCACATCAAGGCGCTGCCGGGAAATCCGTATGACGGCCACACGCTGGCGACAATCATTCCCGATCTGGAAAAACAGCTAGGCGTGTCGCTGCAACGCATCCTCGCCGACGCCGGCTATCGCGGCCACAACGCCCCAGCGACCCATAAATTCAAGGTCTACACCAGCGGACAAAAACGCCCGCGCGCGGGCGACCGCGATGCGAGGCAAGCTCTACGACGGGCAGAACCCCACAGAGGCGCGACAAGCGGAAACTGCCGCGCGCATTCGCGCCATCACAGTAAGCGAACTGATCGAAAAATGGCTGGCGGAGGGCCGCGCCGCCGCACCCTCGAAACGCGAGAGTTCGTGGTCGACAGACGCCCGCAAGTTGCGAGGTCACATTGCCCCACTGCTCGGTTCGCGCCTGGCTGGTGAGATTACAAAGAACGATGTCGAAACGGCGCAGCGGAAAATTTCCGAAGGCGCCACGGCACGAGACGTGAAAACCATGGCGAAGGGGCGCTCGATTGTAAGAGGCGGACAGGGTGCGGCGCGCTCGGCGGTCATGAGCCTCTCCGCGTGCTTCGCCTGGGGCATCGAACAAGGCATCATCGACGAAAACCCCTGCCTGCGAGTCAAGAAACCGAAGCCGCGCAAGCTTGAGCGTTTCCTTTCAACAGCGGAGGCGAACACTCTCTTCACCGTGCTTGAAGAAATGCCGGCGGGAGGGGACGTCGATTCTGCCTTCGCCGATATGATCAGGCTCCTCTTCCTAACCGGCGCGCGAAAATCTGAAATTCAGGCGCTACAATGGTCGGAGATCGACTTCGAGCGGCATTTGATCCGCCTTGCGCGCGAGCGCTCAAAGACAGGGGAGAAAACCATTCCGCTGAATAAGAAAGCCATGAGCATTCTGAAAGCGCGAAAGAACAAGTTCGGAAAATCAAACGCCAAACATGAATTGGCCGAGAAGCGAGGGGTCTACGTTTTTCCGTCGCGCGCGGGCGCTGCCTACATGATGGGCCTGCAAAAGGCATGGGAGCGGGTTCGCACAAGAGCCGAACTTGGCGATGTGCGGCTTCACGATCTGCGGCACAGCTTCGCGTCATTTGCCGCGGCGAATGGCGCCAGCCTTTTCCTAATCGGCAGAGCGCTTGGGCACAGCCAATCGCAAACAACGGAGCGCTACGCCCACCTCAGAGACGATCCCCTCCACGCCCTCGCCGCCGGCGTCGGAGAAGTCATTGTGTCTGTCGCCGAGTGATTGAGAAGGGGGGGTGTTCCGGGGCTCTGAACAGAGGGGACCGCTTGACACTCGCGCCGGCATCCGGGGCTAAAGGGCCCCCATTCCGCAATAGCCGGCCATTGATTCCGTACTAGCCGGAGATCGCTTCGCAATGCGGAGGTCAGGAGTTCGATCCTCCTCGGGTCCACCATGTTTTTCAGGAGCTTAGGAACGGCGCGATTTTCGTGAAAATTAGTTGGGCTACCACTGGGCTACCAGGCGAATTGCGAGCCCCGGCGCTGCCGTCCCAACTCTGATGCGTCGATGCGCGGGCAACAAACCCGGCAGCCAGCGTGGGCGCGGGACAGCTCGCCGCGGTACAGGATTGCCTCCAGGATTTGGCCCGCTTTCTTGGAGAGGCCGCTAAGCCGGGTTTCTTCCTCCGCCCAGGCGGTCGGGTTGCACATGGTTGGACATGAGCGCTTCCTTAATTGCTCAGTCTACACCGCTTACCCAGCGCGCGCGAGTTGCGTGTCGAGAGCGTGGAGCATTCGATAGCATGGCAACACCTGGTGCACGCTTGCGTTCGGCTCGCGCCCCTCCTTGATGGCCGTAAAGAACTCGCGGTCCTGCAGTTCGATGCCATTCATCGAGACGTCGACCTTCGAGACGTCGATCTTCTCGTCCTTCCCGTTCACGAGATCGTCGTAGCGCGCGATGTAAGTGCCGTTGTCGCATATATAACGGAAGAACGTGCCAAGCGGGCCATCATTGTTGAAAGAGAGCGACAAGGTGCAGATGGCGCCGCGCTTGGTCTTGAGTTGGATCGACATGTCCATGGCGATACCGAGCTCAGGGTGTTTCGGCCCTTCCACGGCGTTAGCGATCACCACTTCGTCGCCGGTCTGGTAGGCGAAGAGGTCCACAGTGTGTGCCGCATGGTGCCAGAGCAGGTGATCCGTCCAGGACCGCGCCTCGCCTTTGGCGTTGCTGTTTTTGCGGCGGAAGAAATAGGTCTGCACGTCCATTTGCTGAATGCTGATTTCACCGGCGGTGATCTTCTTGTGCACGTATTGGTGCGAAGGATTGAAGCGCCGGGTGTGGCCCACCATGCAGACGAGGCCGGTCTCTTCCTGCTTCTTGGCCACCGCTTCTGCGTCCGCCCACGAGTCGGCCAAGGGAATCTCCACCTGCACGTGCTTGCCGGCGTTCATGCACATGATCGCCTGGGTGGCATGCATTGGTGTTGGCGTGCAGAGGATGGCAGCGTCGACGCCGGGCTGCGCCAGCGCTTCAGAGAGCTCCGTCGTCGAGTGCTTGATGCCGTACTTCTCGGCGATCGCCTGCGTTGGCTCCAAACGGCGACCGACGACGGAGACGATTTCGACGCCATCGATCAGTTTGATGGCGTCAAGGTGCTTTTCGCCAAAGGCGCCAGCGCCGGCGAGAATGACTTTCATGGAGCTTCCTCAGGGATTGACGAGAACGAGGTGACCGACGGGCGCGAGCCGAAAAACTTGGCTCACGACTCGCGGCCAAGTTGGCAAAGGGAGGCGGACATGTCGGACTTGCTTGCGCCCAAGCTCGAAGCAACACCGCGCGACGATGAATTTCGCGCTCGCTTTGGCCGCACGCGCGGTGGAACCAGCGGCAAACTGGGCGCGCGTCTGACCAAGGCGATGAAGGGCGCAGCGCCACGGGCGTCGTCCTCAATGCTTGCAGGCGCCGGCGGTGCGCGCGGCTTCGCCGGCGATCAGCGCCAGCGCGTTATCGCCAAGGTGAGTTTCCACAAGCATGGCTTTGGCGGCGCAACTGGCGGCGGCGGCAAGCTGATGGCGCATGCGCAATATCTGGAGCGCGACGGCGCCGCGCGTGAGGGCGAGCGCGGTCACTTCTACGACCAGGAGCGCGACATCGCCGAGGATGCCCGCGACCGCCTCCACGATTGGAGCGCCGAGGACAAGCGCCGCTTCCGTATCATGCTGGCGCCGGAGAGCGGGGCGCGGATGGTCGGCGAGGACGGCGACCTCAAGGACTTCACCCGCAGCATAATGGAGAAGATGGAGCGCGATTTGGGCGTGGAACTCGATTGGGTGGCGGTCGATCACCACAACACCGACAATCCCCATGTGCACGTGATCGTGCGCGGGGTCCGCCTTGACGGCGCCGAGCTTCTCCTGCCGCGCGAATACGTTTCCCATGGCCTGCGCGAAGCCGCGCGCGATGTCGCCACCGAAATCATCGGCGAGCGCTCCATCGCCGATGAGCGCTTGCGGCTTGACCGTGAAGTGCAGTCCCACAGCCTCAATCGGCTGGATCGGGCGTTGGAGTCCGAACTCAACGAGCGCCGCGAAGTGCGATTGCAGAGTCTGGGGCGGGGTCATTCACCTGACTTCGCCGACGCCCTGCGCGCCCGGGCGCGGGAACTGGAAGCGGTTGGACTGGCCAAGGAGACCCGCCGCAACGTGCTCGCCTTCGAGCCCGATTGGATGGAGCGGCTGGAAGCTGCGCGGCCCTTGGACATCCGCCGCGAATTGGCGCGCGGGCAGCTCTATGAGCCCAAGCTCGGTCGCGTCATTGGCGAGGTGCGGGAATTGGGGCCCAGGGGCGACAATCCCGATCGCGCGCTGCTGGTGGTGGACTCACCTTCCCAAGGGCGCGTGTTGCTCAACACCGGCATGCGTGAGATCGAAGGCTTGGAGCAGGGATCCATCGTGGCGCTGAAGCCCCACGGACGCAGCGCCGAGATCGAAATCATTTCGGCCAATTCGCTGGAGGCGCAGGTGCAGGCGCGCGCCGACACCCTGCTCGACCGCGAACTCGATCGCATCGCCCGAGGGCAAAAGCGGGAGCTGCCCCGCATTGAGCGCGTTGAAGCAGCGCTTGGCGAGCGCGCGCAGCATCTGGAGCGCGAAGGCTGGGGTTTGAGGAGCGAAAGCGGCAAATTCTATTTCCGCGATGGCGCGCGCGAGGCATTGCGCGCCGGCGAATTGGATCGTGCTGGCCTCAACCACGCCCGCGAACACGGGCTCGCCTATCGCGACCTCGACTTCGATCCCCCGCTCAGCTCCGGACAAGTGTGGCAGGTGCGCGAGGTGAAGCAATTGTTCGCCGGCAGGACCGCCATCATCGGGCGCGGCGAGGACATCGCGTTGGCGCCGGTCAAGGCCGGCAAGGAGATCGGCATCGGCGATCAGGTCGGCGTCAAGATGCTGGAGCGCGGCGGCGCCAAGACGGTTGAACTCATCGCCCCGAAACCGCTTGCAAAGGAACTCGAACTGGGCCGCGGGCTTGGCCTCGGGCTCGGCCGCTGAAGTCTGGCCTCGCGCTTGCTCGCTTCGGTCAGGCTTGAGGGCCGGAGGCGAAGGTAATGACCAAACGACCGCGATCGAAATCGCCCACAAAGCGAAAGGCCAAGCCAGCGACGAAGTCCCGCATCGATCCCAGGCAGATGGGGTTATTCGATGCGCTTGGGGTTGCGCCGGCGGTCTCGGCGGGCAAGCCGCGCGTGTCGGGGTCGAAGGCCAAGCTGCCGCGCTGGGAAGCGGTCGAACGACCGGTGGTGCTAAGCCCACGCGAGGCGGCGCAATATTTGGGGGTGTCGGCGAGCACGCTGAAGAATTGGCGCGCCAAAAAGATCGGGCCCAGATCGGTCATGCGCGGTGCGCGACTGGTTGCGTATCGCCCGCCGATCTCGAGAAATTTCTCGACGACAACAGCGCCAAGCGCTGAGCGGGCCGAATTTCAGCCAACCAGTCGATTCCAGTTTTCTTCGCGCGCGCGAATTGTGGCGGTGGGCTAATGTGGGACAACAAGGGCTAAAGGCGGGCAACGTGGGATTTCGTGACACAGCTTGATCTGCGTCGGAAACGCATGGAAACGACCTATCGTCGTCGTCGCCAAATCAGGTTTTCAAACGTCGTGTTGCGCGACATGCAAAACGCCCCCCTTGGCGACACTGAAAATGCCCCCCCTCGCCGCTGGGAGGTAAGCAATGGAGCAAGGCGAAGCAGTTCAGTTGCGGCCGCGGATCAATCATCCGCGGAGACAACAGATGCGCGCGCCCGACGAGGTCGAAGCGATGCTCGCCCTCA
>JAKFYF010000368.1 GCA_021731005.1 Hyphomonadaceae bacterium | reverse complement strand
TGGAGCGCGCGCCTCCCGGCGCGCATGCGGGGCGGAGCCCCGCGCTCCCAACCACGATGCTCCACGTTAGAATCCCCCAAAATTCATAAACTTCGTCTCCAGATATTCCTCCAGCCCCTCAACCCCGCCCTCGCGGCCCAATCCAGATTCCTTCATCCCGCCGAACGGGATCACTTCGTTCGAGAACACGCCTTCGTTGATCGAGACCATGCCGTATTCGAGTTTTTCCGCCACCCGCCAGCAGCGGTTGACGTCGCGCGAGAAGAAATAGCCAGCAAGCCCGTATTCGGTGTCGTTGGCGATGGCGATGGCTTCGTCTTCGGATTTGAAGCGGATCAGCGGCGCCACCGGGCCGAAGATTTCCTCGGTGTTGACGCGCATGTCGCGGGTGACATTCGCCAGCACGGTCGGGGTGTAGAATTGCGCTCCCGCCGCATGCTTCTTGCCGCCCGTCAGCGCGACCGCGCCGGAGGCCAAGGCTTCGCCCACCATGGCTTCGACTTTTTCGATGGCGTGCTTGTCGATCAGCGGCCCGATCTCGACGCCCTCGGCCTGCCCATCGCCGACCTTGAGTTTCGACACCGCGTCCGCGAGTTTCTTCGAAAATTCATCGTAGATTGCATCCTCGACCAAAATCCGGTTGGCGCACACGCAAGTCTGTCCCGCATTGCGGAATTTCGAGGCGATGGCGCCTTTCACGGCTTTGTCGAGATCGGCGTCGGCGAGCACGATCAGCGGCGCGTTGCCGCCGAGTTCGAGCGAGACGCGCTTAACGGTAGAGCCCACACACGCCGCGCCGAGCTTTTTGCCGATCTCGGTCGAACCGGTGAAGGTGAATTTGCGCACCAGCGGGCTTTCGCAGAACACCTTGCCGACCGCGCCAGTATGGCTCTTGGTGGTCACCACGCTGAATACGCCCGCCGGCACGCCGGCGCGTTCGGCCAGTTCCACCAGCGCCAAAGCGGTCAGCGGTGTTTGCGACGGCGGCTTCAGCACCATGGTGCAACCTGCCGCTAGCGCGGGTGCTGCCTTGCGGGTGATCATCGCCATCGGGAAGTTCCACGGCGTCACCGCCGCGCACACCCCGATCGGCTGCTTGAGGGTGACATAGCGGCGCGAGGCGGTGGTGGTGGGGATGGTGCGCCCGTAGGCGCGCTTGGCTTCTTCGCCGAACCATTCGGCGAAGCTTGCGCCATAGGCCGCCTCGCCCTTGGCTTCGGCGAGCGGTTTCCCACCCTCCATGGTGATGAGGCGGGCCAGCCGGTCGATGTCGGCCATCATCAGATCGTACCAGGCGCGCAGGACCTGCGCGCGCTCCTTGGCGGTTTTCGCGGCCCAGGCCGGCCAAGCGCGGTGCGCGGCGGCCACTGCTTCCTCGGTCTCGCCCGCGCCGAGGTCGGGCACGCGCGCGATCACCTCTTGGGTGGCGGGGTTCAGCACATCGAACCGCGCGGCGGCGCTGCGCCATTTGCCGTCGATGTAGGCGTCGGAGCGGATCGTCATGGGGGCCTCTTTGCTTTCGGCCGATGACTTTGCGCAGCCTCAAGGCGGCCGCAAGCGGTCAGCATCAAGAATTCTGGCAAGCGGCGAGCGCGAGGCGTAGAATGCGAGACGGAATCGAGGTTTCCCCCATGGCCTGGAAAGACATTCTCGTCATCGTCGCCGAGGCGGTCGCCGATGAACCCGCCCTGGCGCTCGGCGAGGCGCTGGCGGCCCAGTGCAGCGGCAGTTCGGGGGAGGCCCATCTGGCGGCTGCCTTTCTGACGCCGCTGCCGGACGAACCGCTGGCCTATGAGCCGACCGTGGTCGCCGGCGTCTGGGCGGAGCTGTTGGGCCGCGCCCGCCAGGATGCCGAGGCCGAGCGCAAGAAGGTCGAGGCGCGGCTGAAACAATCGGGTCGCCCGTGCGAGCTGCGCAGCGCCGAGGCGCTGTCGCGCGATCTCGGGCGGGTGGCCGCCGTGCACGCCCGCTACGCCGATGTCGCGGTGATGACGCGGCCGAGCGAAGGCGCGGGGGGTGAGCTGCGCGAGGAGATCGTCGAAGGCGTGTTGTTCCATTCCGGTCGCCCGGCTCTGATCGCGCCGCCGAAATGGAAAGGCGGGTCCATCGGCCAGCGCGTGGTGGTGGCCTGGGACGCCAGCCGCGAAGCCACCCGCGCGGTGTCGGAGGCGCGCGCGCTGTTGGGCAATTCCGCCGCGATCACGGTGCTGACCGTGGACGCCAAGCCAAAAATGTTTGGCCACGGCGACCAGCCCGGCGCCAATATCGCCGCGCATCTGAGCCGGCGCGGCCTCAAAGCGGAAGTGCGCAATGTGGACTCGATGGGCCGCTCGGCGTCGGCCGCGATCCTGGAAGAAGCCAACGCGCTGCAAGCGGATCTGGTGGTCATGGGCGGTTACGCGCATTCACGGCTGCGCGAAATGGTGTTCGGCGGCGCCACGCGCGAGTTGCTGCGGACGGCGAACGTGCCGCTGCTGATGGCGCATTGAACTTGGACGATTAGCGCCCCCTTTCCCTTGCGGAGAGGGGGTGGGGGTGCCGGAAGCCCTTGTGTGTCCCATTCGCCACACCTACCTCCATGGCAGCAACATCACATGCCGTGTTGATCGTGCTTAAGGGCGGTCGCGCGGGGACGCCGTAGAGGGTCGCTCATGGATATGGAAAAGCTCACCGAGCGTGCGCGTGGATTCGTGCAGGCGGCGCAGACGATAGCCCTGCGCGAACAGAACCAGCAGCTTGAAACCCAGCATTTGCTTAAGGCGCTGCTCGATGACCGCGAGGGGCTTGCCGCCGAACTGATGCGCGCCGCCGGCGCCGATCCGCGCAAGGCAGGCGACGAGGTTAACGCCGCCGTGCAGGCGCTGCCGAGAGTGCAGGGCGGGGGGGACCGCATGTATGCGGCGAACTCGTTCTCGCGCGCGCTCGATGCGGCCGAGCAGGCGGCCACCAAGGCCGGCGATTCCTACGTCACCGCCGAGCGGCTCCTGTTTGGCCTCGCCATCGCCGAGGGCAAAGCGAGCGAAGTCCTCAAGAAAGCCGGGCTGACGCCGCAAAAATTGGAGCAGGCGATCGCCGAACTGCGCAAGGGCCGCACCGCGCAATCGTCCAGCGCCGAAGAATCCTACGATGCGCTGAAGAAATACTCCCGCGACCTAACCGAGGAAGCGCGCAAGGGCAAGCTGGACCCAGTGATCGGTCGCGACGAGGAAATACGCCGCACCATCCAGGTGCTGTCGCGCCGCACCAAGAACAATCCGGTGCTGATCGGCGAGCCCGGCGTGGGCAAAACCGCCATCGCCGAAGGCCTGGCGCTGCGCATCGTCAATGGCGACGTGCCGGAGAGCCTGAAGCACAAGAAGCTGCTGGCGCTCGACATGGGCTCGCTGGTGGCGGGCGCGAAATTCCGCGGCGAGTTCGAGGAGCGGCTGAAGGCGGTGCTGAACGAAGTCATGGCCGCGGAAGGCGCGATCATCTTGTTCATCGACGAAATGCACACTTTGGTCGGCGCCGGCAAAGCCGAAGGCGCCATGGATGCGTCGAACTTGCTGAAGCCGGCGCTGGCGCGCGGCGATCTGCATTGCGTCGGCGCCACCACGCTCGACGAATACCGCAAGCACGTCGAAAAGGATGCGGCGCTGGCGCGGCGTTTCCAGCCTGTGTTCGTCGCCGAACCGAGCGTGGAGGACACCATCTCGATCTTGCGCGGGCTCAAGGACCGCTACGAACAGCATCACGGCGTGCGCATTTCCGACGCGGCCATTGTGGCCGCCGCGCAGCTCAGCCACCGCTACATCACCGACCGCTTCCTGCCCGACAAAGCCATCGATCTGATGGACGAAGCTGGGTCGCGCCTGCGCATGGCGGTCGATTCCAAGCCGGAGGCGCTCGACGAACTCGACCGCCGCATTCTCCAATACAAGATCGAAATAGAAGCGCTGAAGAAAGAAAAGGACCCCGCCTCGCAGGATCGCGCCAAGAAGCTCGACGTCGAGATCAAGGAGCTGGAGACACGCTCGCGCGAACTCACCGCCACCTGGGGCGCGGAAAAGCAAAAGCTGCAGGTCACCTCCAAATCCAAGGAAGAGCTGGAGCGCGCGCACAATGATTACGAGCAGGCCGTGCGGCGCGGCGATCTCGCCCGCGCCTCGGAACTGAAATACGGCCGCATTCCGCAACTCGAAAAGCAGATCGCCGATGCGGAGAAGAAGGCCGGCGGCGACGGGCTGGTGAAGGAAGTGGTCGATGCCGAAGCCATCGCCTCGGTGGTGGCGCGCTGGACTGGGGTGCCGGTCGAGAAAATGCTCGAAGGCGAGAAGGCGAAATTGCTGCAGATGGAGGACAATCTGCGCCGCCGCGTCATCGGCCAGGAGCCGGCTTTGCGCGCGGTGGCCGACGCGGTGCGCCGCGCGCGCGCGGGCTTGCAGGATCCCAACCGTCCGATCGGCTCGTTCATGTTCTTGGGGCCGACGGGCGTTGGCAAGACCGAACTCACCAAGGCCCTGGCGGAATTTTTGTTCGACGACGAGCAGGCGATGAGCCGCGTCGATATGAGCGAATATATGGAAAAGCATTCGGTGGCGCGGATGATCGGCGCGCCTCCGGGCTATGTCGGCTACGAGGAGGGCGGCGCGCTCACCGAAGCTGTGCGGCGGCGGCCCTATCAGGTGATCCTGTTCGACGAGATCGAGAAGGCCCACCCCGACGTGTTCAATGTGCTGCTGCAGGTGCTCGACGATGGCCGCCTCACCGACGGCCAGGGCCGCACCGTGGATTTCAAGAACACCATCCTGATCATGACCTCCAATTCCGGCGCGCAATTCCTGGCCGAGCAACCCGAAGGCGCCGATGTCGATGATGTGCGCGGCCCGGTGATGAACGAAGTGCGCGCCCGCTTTAGGCCGGAATTCCTGAACCGGATCGACGAGATCATCCTGTTCAAGCGATTGGAACGCGGGCAGATGAGCAGCATTGTCGATATTCAGCTGAAGCGCCTCGATAAGCTGCTCGCCGCGCGGAACATGATCATCGAACTCGATGCCCGCGCCAAAACCGAACTCGCCAAACGCGGCTACGACCCCGCCTGGGGCGCGCGCCCGCTAAAGCGCGTGATCCAGAAAGACGTACAAGACCCGCTGGCGCGGCTGATCCTGGAAGGGCGCGTCAAAGACGGCGATCGCGTGCGGGTGACGTTCGACGGGAACGATTTTTTGTTCAACGGGAAGAGCGATAAGAAGGCGGCTTGAGGCGCTGAGCTGACAGAATGTGGCTCGTCATTCCGGGGCGCACGAAGTGCGAACACGGAATGACGGAACTCCTCAGCCCTTTCCAATTCCACTGCGGGGCTTAGCCTGGCGGCAGGGGACGAAAGATGGCGGAAGCCAAGACGCACGAGGAAATGCAAGCGCCCATGACCGAGCTTGAAGTTACCATCGTCAAGGGAAGCGCCCAGGACACGCTTGAGGTACGGCGTGGGGGTGGGGCGGCGGTTGCTTTCAACTTCCCGAAGAAAGGGCCGATCCCGCACGACTTCGTGCATCTTGCTGTCGAAGAGGCGCTGGGTTTCAAAGGCGGCTTCTGGGGCATGCTGGCCGAGGGCGTGGCGCCCGACGACATCCAGGAAGTCGCCAAAGCCGGCGGCCACGCCAGCGCTTCGCGCGCGCAGATCCCTACGCCGGAAATTGTGGAACTCATCCAAGCCGAGCGCGTGGTCGAGTGCTTCGAAGCCGATTTCTGGGGCGCGCCGGCTGACGCCGAGACGTTCCGCAGCGTCGCCGCCGCCGGGTGCGCCCATTCGTTCGTGCCGTGCCCCGCGCTCAGCGACGATGTGATCGCCAGCGTGCGCGAGCGCATCGCCAGCTTCGCCAAAAACTGGATGGCGGCGCCGGCGGGCGCGCGGTTCGAGTTGCGTTGGCGGAATTAGAGGTGGGCTCGCCGAATGGCCGCTTGAGCCCTCGCTCTCTCCGTGAAACACTGCCCCAACCCGGCCCGAACCCGCCGGCATAAGCAAGAAGCGGCGCCCGCCGCTCGCCAGCCGCAGGGCGCCGCCCGTAACAAGGGAGGCCAAGGCCCATGCCTGAAAGCAAGACAGCCAACATCGTCAGAGCCATCGCCGTCGTCGGGCCCACCGGGGCGGGCAAGACGGCGTTGACGCAATCC
>JAKFYF010000116.1 GCA_021731005.1 Hyphomonadaceae bacterium | reverse complement strand
GTTCCACACCGGAGCCCTGGGGCCCGCGCGCGCGGCGTTCACGGAGCCCCTGATTATGGCAAAGAAAATGCTGATCGACGCTGCCCACCCGGAAGAAACCCGGGTGGCGGTGCTCGACGGAAACCGCGTTGAAGATTTCGATTTCGAGACCCAATCCAGAAAGCAACTCAGAGGCAACATTTACCTCGCCAAGGTGACGCGCGTAGAGCCGTCGCTGCAGGCGGCGTTCGTGGAATATGGCGGCAATCGCCATGGCTTCCTGGCGTTCTCTGAAATCCACCCCGATTATTACGCCATCCCCAGCGCCGATCAGGACGAGATCAAGGCGGAATTGGCGGCGGCGGAAAAAGAATCCGAAAGCGCCGACGAAGACGAAGAAGCGCTCGACGAACGCCGTCGGCGCATCCTCACCCGACGCTACAAGATCCAGGAGGTGGTCCGCCGCCGCCAGATCATGCTGGTGCAGGTAGTCAAGGAGGAGCGCGGCAACAAAGGCGCGGCGCTGACCACTTACCTCTCGCTTGCTGGGCGCTATTGCGTGCTGATGCCCAACACTGGCCGTGGCGGGGGCATTTCGCGCAAGATTACGCAAGCCACCGATCGCAAGCGTCTGAAGAAGATCGCCCAAGAGCTTGAAGTGCCTCAAGGCCAGGGCCTGATCATCCGCACCGCCGGCGCCAAGCGCACCAAGACCGAAATCAAGCGCGACTACGAATACCTCTCGCGCGCCTGGGAGACCATTCGCGACGACACCATGAAATCGATCGCGCCAGCGCTGATCTATGAGGAGAGTTCGCTGGTCAAGCGCGCCATCCGCGACCTCTACGACAAGGACGTCGATGAAGTGCATGTCGCCGGCGAGGCCGCCTACAAAGAGGCCAAGGACTTCGTGCGCATGCTGCTGCCTTCGCACGCGAAGCGCGTGCATATGTGGAAGGACACCAGTCCGATCTTCGCCAAGCATGGCGTCGAGAAGCAGCTGGATTCGATTTACTCCCCCACGGTGACGCTGAAATCCGGCGGCTACATCGTCATCAACCAGGCCGAGGCGCTGGTCGCGATCGACGTCAATTCCGGCCGCGCCACGCGCGAGCGCAACATCGAGCAGACCGCGTTCAAGACCAATCTCGAAGCCGCCGACGAAGCCGCCAGGCAGATGCGGCTGCGCGACCTTGCCGGGCTGATCGTCATCGACTTCATCGACATGGAGGAAAACAAGAACGACCGCGCTGTCGAAAAGCGGATGAAGGACAATCTGCGCTTCGACCGCGCGCGCGTACAGATGGGCAAGATTTCCGGGTTCGGACTGCTCGAACTCTCGCGCCAGCGCCGCCGCACCGGCGTGCTTGAAGGCACCAGCCACGTCTGCCCGCACTGTGAAGGCGCCGGGCGGGTGCGTTCGGTTGAATCGGCGGCCCTCGCCCTGCTGCGGACCCTGGACGAAATCGCCGTCAAGCAAAAAGGCGTCATCCTCGAAGCGCGCGCGGCCACCGATGTCGCGCTCTATCTGCTCAACGAGAAGCGCGACGCCATCGCCGCACTCGAGGCGAACAATCGGGTCACGGTCCGCGTTCTCGCCAGCGCCAATCTGGCGCCGGGTGATTTTGAAGTTCACACCCACGCCGATATGCGCGCCGACGATGAGGAGGCGGCCCCAGAATCCGATCAACGGCGCAGGCGCGAACCTGAACCAGTAATCGAGGCCGAAGAGCCCGACGACGAGGCCGCCGCCGAAGACGAAGAAGCAGAAGAAGAACGTGCGGACGAGGTCAGTGCGGAGACGGCCGACGGCGACAGCCGCCGCCGGCGCGGACGGCGCGGACGGCGCGGCGGCCGCCGCCGCCGCGAGGAAGGCGATGCGCCAGAGGCCGAGGCAAAGAGCGAGCGCCCGGAAGCGCCCGATACGCCTCCGCCGCAGCGCGAAGACGGCGCGCGCGGGCGGCGGCGGCGGCGCGGGCGCGGGCGCGGGCGACGCACCTACGAAGTTGACGGTGGGGAATGGCTGGATTTCGTGAGCAGCGATTTGCGCCAAGTCTCGCCGCGGCCAGAGTTTCGCCGCCGCGAGGAAACGCCAGCCCAAATTGAGCTACCCGAGCGCGCCGAGGCCGAGATCATCGCGCATCCGGCAGCGGAGCCAACGCCGGTCCATGCTGTGTTGGAGGCCGCCGCGGCGCCTGCGCCAAGCCGCGCAGCCGCGGCGACGGACGAACCGATCGAGGAGGCCCTCGGCGAAGACATGGCGAGCTACGAGCCCGACCAGGAACGGCGTGACCGCTTCCTTTCCCGCTTCTCCCGCTGGGCGAAGAAGGGCGGATAGGAGCCTTGTTGCCGCCGCAAAAGCGGGCTTCTACTGCACCGAGGCTTAGGAGCGCGCAATGAAGTTACCGCTGGGTCCGGCGCAGCGATGGTTTGCCGGCGCGGCGCTCGCCGCATGCACGCTGCTGGGCGCGGCGCCGTCGTCGGCGCTGGCTCAAGGCTTGATCCGCGACGCCGAGATTGAGGACACGCTGCGGGTCTACACCAACCCGCTTCTGCAAGCCGCGGGTCTCAATCCAGCCGATGTGGACCTCTACATCATCGGCGATCCCTCGATAAACGCCTTCGTCGCCGGCGGTCAGAACATCTTCATCCACACCGGTCTCGTCATGGAGGCGGTAACGCCTAACGAAGTGATCGGCGTGCTCGCCCACGAGACCGGCCATATCGCGGGCGGTCACGGTGCGCGCCGCTCGCAATACGCCTCGAACCAGGCGCTGGGGCCGATGCTGATCTCGCTGGCGCTCGGCGTGCTCGCCATCGCCGGAGGCGAACCCGGCGCGGGCGCGGCGCTGATCTCAGGTTCGCAGCAATTCGCGATGTCGAGTTTCGTCCAATACACGCAAGCGCAGGAAGCCTCCGCCGACCAGGCTGGCTTGTCCTATCTCGAGGCTACTGGCCAATCAGGGCAAGGGCTGATCAGCCTCTTCAACCGCGAATTGCGTCCCTACGAATTCAGAACCCGCCGCATTCCCCCTTACATGATGACCCACCCGTTCGCTTCGGACCGCGTTGAATCGTTGCGCGTGGGCGTCGATGCCGGAAGCCATCGCGACGCCGTCGTCGGCGCCGACACCGAGCGCCGTTTCCGCTACATGCAGGCCAAACTCGTCGGATTCACCCGCACTCTGGCGCAGACGCTGGCGCGCTATCCCACGACCGACCTCTCGGGACCCGCGCGCTACGCGCGCGCTGTCGCCTATTATCGGGTGTCCGACCTTGCTCTCGCGCGGGGCGAACTCGACGTGCTGATGGCCGACGAGCCGAACAATCCCTATTACCAGGAATTGATGGGCCAGATCCTGTTTGAGAACGGCCGCGCCGAGGAATCGATCGCCTTCCACCGCCGCTCGCTCGAATTGTCGCCCAACCAACCGCTGCTGCAAACCAATCTGGCGCGGGCGCTGATACAAGCGCGCGGCCGCCGCGGCGCCGATGAAGCCATCGACTTGCTGCGTCTGGTCACGGCCGCGGAACCTGACAACGCTTTTGCCTGGAGAGAGCTGGCGCAGGCGCGAAACGAGCGCGGTGAAGAAGCGCTCGCTGAACTCGCCTCGGCGGAACAGAGTTTCGCTCTGGGCGATTATGGGCTGGCGTTGAGCTTCGCCGAACGCGCCCGCCGCACCTTGCCCCGCAGTACGCCCGATTATCAGCGCGCCGCCGACATTGTCACCTTCGCCGGCGCGGAGGTGCGCGAGCGCGCGAGACAACAAGGCGGGGGTCGCAGGCCAGGATGACAGCTCGCCTTGCTACGGGCGTAGAAAGCAGTCATCAGGTCGCCGGAGTTTTTCTGGAGAGCCCGATGCTGCGCGTGCTGGCACTCTGCCTTGCCCTGTTTGCCGCACACCCGGCGGCGGCGCAGGGATTCAATCAGCAGGAGCAGGCCGAAATTCGCGCCATCGTGCGCGATTATCTGGTGCGCAACCCAGACGTCCTGAAAGACGCGCTCGCAGCGTTGGAGACCCGCGTATCGTCGGAGCGTTGGCGCGAGGTGATTGCCGATCGTCGCGATTTCTCGCTTGGGCCTGCCAATGCGCCGATCGTGATCGTCGAGTATTTCGATTATCGCTGCCCCTATTGCCACGCGGCTTACGAGTGGGTGAGCGACCTTATCCGCACCCGCCGCGACGTGCGCCTCGTACTCAAGGAATTGCCGGTGCTGGGGCCTGCCTCGATGGAGGCGGCGCGCGCCTCGCTGGCGGCGATGCCGCAAGGGCGTTACTGGGAATTTCACCGCGCGCTCATTAGCTATCGCGGCGATCTCACGCCGGAAGCCATCGACACGCTTGCGCGCCGCGCCGGCATCGATGTGGCGCGCATGCGCCGCGCCATGGAAGACCCAGCCATCACGCGTCAGCTTGAGGAAATCCGCGCCCAAGCGATCGAGTATCAATTCGACGGCACGCCCGGCTTCGTCATCAACGGCGAAACCACGCCGGGCTTTCATCGCCCTACGCTCGAAGCGCGGTTGCGGGAAGCCGCGCAGCAAGCGCGCACGCGCGAGCAAGCGCAGCGGTAGCTCGAGGCTGGGCCTCGCCTACCCCGCGCGCGGATACTCGAACGGGGAGTGCGGGGTGAGCCCGAACGAGGCGCGCGGCGTGTTGTAATCGCCCAGCAGCAATTCGTAGTGCAGATGCACCGGGATGCGATAGCTCGCGGTATTGCCCATGAGGCCGAGCTGTTGGCCGGCGTCGACGCGCGCGCCGAGCACTATGCCGTCGGCGAAATTGGAGAGATGCGCGTAGCGCGTATAGACGCCGTTGCCGTGGTCGATCAGCAGCATGTTGCCGTAATCGTCGCGGTATTTGCGCTCGACCACGACGCCCGCGCCGGCCGCGAGGATCGGCCCGCCGTCGCCGGAATGCAGGTCAAGCCCCTTGTGCATGCGCCCGCCGCGCGCGCCGAAGGCCGACGACAAGCACGCGCCATTGGTGGGCGCAGTGGCAATGGCGACGCCGTTGACGTTCACCTGCGGCTTGTAATCGCGCACCAGCCGGTTGGCGTCCGCCGCCGGCGCATTCGACACTGTCATGCCCGGACACAGCGCAAGGCTTGCTTCAAACACGCCGCCCCCTTGCGCTGCGCGCGCTGCCGGCGTTGGTTCGACGATCTCATCGGCCTGCATTTCCACCGGGCCCTCGACCTTCTCGATCATGATCACCTCGCCCGCCGCCGCCGCCATCGCCGACGCATCGCGCCGCAGCGTCGCCAATTGCTCGCGCGACATGAAACGGCTCAAGCGATCGAGCGTGACCTCGGCAATGCCTAAGCGCGCGGCCAGGTCGGGAACCCGCGAAGCGATTGGCCCGGTAATCGCTTGCGGCGCCGGATAGATCGAACCGCCCAGCCAGCCAGCGGCGATCAGCGCCAGGCCCATCCCCAATCCGCGCAAAAATCCCAACATGGCGCTCTCCTTTGCGACACAGCGGGGCTCGCTCCGGCCCCCGCCTGTGCAGAGAAACCCCACATTGTTGGGTTGTCGACTTGATTCTCCCCTGCCCGGTCAGAAGGCTAAATTATCTCTCATCCACAACATCTTGTGGTTTCGCGCTTGCATCAACCACCAAATCAGCGAATTCTTGTTCTTGCGATCAAGCATAGGGGTCGGCTCATGGAACTGGTTCACACACAAACTGAGGCTCTGGATTTGTGGCGGCGGGTTACCGTCACCACCGTGCGCTCCGATGCGCCAGACCTCACCGCCCGGCAAATGGCGGTGCTGATGACGGTGCGGTTGCAGCCGGCGCCGCATACGGTGCGCGGGCTCGCAAGCGCGCTCAATGTTGGCAAGCCGGCGATTACGCGCGCGCTCGACACGCTGTCGCGGCTCGGCTTCGTGCAACGCCGCCGCGACCCTAAGGATGGTCGCAACGTGTTCGTGGAGCGCACCGAAAAGGGCGACGCGTTCCTGGAACAGCTCGGCGCAACCATCCTGCAGGACGACGCGCAGACGCGGCCGCGTCTGGAGCTGGCTTCCTAGACACTGAGATATCGAGGGGTGATGGCGTCCCGCCGGGGAGCGGGACGCCATTTTTTTGTTGCGCAACGCATCGTGGGAGAAACTCGATGCGGGCGCTCGTCACCCACAAAATTTTCCTACACGCACATCGCGGGGGGGAGCGTCCTCGATTGCGTCATGATAGCATGGCGCACAACCACGCTCGCGTCGTTCAACGGATAGGATGCAGCGCTTCGAACGC
>JAKFYF010000276.1 GCA_021731005.1 Hyphomonadaceae bacterium | reverse complement strand
GCAGCGTGGCCACGGCGATGCCGCGAAATGGCACGCTGAACCAATAGCGCCAGCCCAACCACAGGTAAGCCAGCAGGCACGCGAGCCCCAGGCCGCACAGGAACAGCGAGCCGAACAGCAGCGCCGACGCTCCCAGGAACCGATAGGCGAGGGAAACTTCGACCGGTACCACACCGAGCTGGAACTCGATGGCGTCGACTTCCTTCCCGAGGGCATAGACGGCGTCGAAGATTATCCACTCATCTTCGTGGAACTGATGCGCCGCGCCTGGAGCGATGCCGATTTGGCCAAGCTCGCGGGCGGCAATCTGCTGCGCGCGCTGCGGGCGGCGGAAGCGGTGGCGCGCTCGTGACCCCCGACGCCCCTTCCGCCGGCCGCTTCGACGGCCGCTCGCACTTGCTTCCGGTGCGCATCTATTACGAGGACACGGACTTTTCCGGCGTCGTCTACCACGCCAATTATCTCCGCTATTTCGAGCGCGGCAGGAGCGATTTCCTGCGCCTGGCGGGGGTGCGTCATTCCGAACTGGCGGCGGGGGCCGAGCCGCTGGGCTTTGCGGTCCGGCGGATGAGCCTCGACTTCCTCAAGCCCGCCCGCATCGACGACGCGCTCGTGGTCAGGACCGAGTTCCAGTCCATGCGGGGGCCGCTGGTGTTCGTCTCCCAGGTGCTGCAGCGCGGCGGCGAAATTCTGGTGACAGCGGCGGTCGAGGTCTGCTGTATCAGCCTCACCGGCCGGCCCCGAAAGCCGCCGGCCCTGTTGTTGGCCGGCCTTAAACCATTCCTGGGGCCCTGAAGGTCCAGCTTTTGACAAACTCATCCGGCTCTAGACTGGCCGGGGCGCGGCCTTCGGGCGTACGGGTCGCGATGCGGGAGCGAGTATGGAATCCAGCGGCGAACAAATCACCATTTGGGCTCTGTTCCTGGAGGCCGACCCCGTCGTGAAGGGAGTCATGCTGACGCTCGTGGTGGCCTCGCTATGGTCGTGGGCGGTGGCTGTGGATAAATGGCTGCAATTCGGCGAACTCGACGCCCAGGCCCGCAGGTTCGAGCGCCAGTTCTGGGCCGCCCGCTCCATCGAGGACCTCGACGAAGGCGGCGAGCGCGCGCGCGATGCGCTGGCGCGGATCTATGGCATAGCGGCGCGCGAATGGCGCGACGTGCGCCGCGCCGGCGCCAGCGCCGACACCGCCCAGATGCTGCTCGAGCGCGTGGACCGGCTGATGCAAGCCCAGATCGCGCGCGAGATGGGGCGCGCCTCGCGTAGTCTCGGCTTGCTGGCGACGGTGGGGGCGTCCGCGCCCTTCATCGGCCTGTTCGGCACGGTGTGGGGCATCATGAACGCCTTCACTAATATCGCCGTGCAGCAGCAGACTAATCTCGCCGTGGTGGCGCCCGGCATCGCCGAAGCCTTGTTTGCCACCGCCATGGGCCTGATCGCGGCGATCCCCGCCGTGATCTTCTACAACAAATTCACCGGCGACCTCGACCGCTTCGGCGATCGCCTCGACACCTTCAGCGACGAAGTCGCCGCGCGCCTGTCGCGCCGCCTGGCCGAGCAGAGCTGATGGCGGGCGGGCTCGCCGCATCGCGCCGGGGCGGCCGCGGACGCCGTTCGGCCCGACGTTCGCGCCTGTCGGAGATCAACGTCACCCCGTTCGTGGACGTGATGCTGGTGCTGCTGATCGTGTTCATGGTCACCGCGCCGCTGCTGACGGTATCCATCCCAGTGCAATTGCCGCAGACCCAGGCCAAGCAATCGGCCTCGGAGACCGAGCCGCTTGCCATCTCTGTTACTTCGGACGGCAAGATCTATTTGCAGGAAACCGTGGTCGCGCTGGATGACTTGGTGCCGCGCCTGCGCGCGATTTCGCGCGAGGGCTATGACCGCCAGATCTATATTCGCGGCGACAAGAGCATCGACTGGGACTTGATGGCGCGTGTGCTCGCCAATATTTCCGCCGGCGGCTTTCGCAAGCTGCAGCTGGTCACCGATACCGACGATCGCGGCCGCGGGGCCCCCAAATGAGGCGCGCGCACATTCATCCCTTGTTCCTGGTGCTGTTTGGGCTGGTGATCGGGAGCCTCGTGGTGGGCCTCAGGCCCGTAGTCGCGGCGTTGAGCCCGCCCGATCTGCAGCGACCGGCCGCGCTGAGCGACGACAGCCCCGCGATCATCATCGTGGCGCCCAGCGGCGACGTGACCCTGGCGGGGTCGCCGATCGCGGCGAACAACGTAGCACCGACGCTGCGCAATTGGTTTGCCGAGGATCTCGATCACCCCGTGCTGGTGTGCGCGGAAAGCGCAACGCCGTTCGCGCCAGTAGCCGATGCGCTCTCTTCGCTCAGCGCCGCGGGCTTCCAGAACCACACTTTGGTCAGCGTCAGCGCGCAGGCGCCGGCGAGTTCAGCGCGCTGCCTCAGCGCCTACGAAGCCAAAGATGCGGAGCGCGAGCAGGCCCTGGCGCTGCTGCTGAAAGGCCAATGAGATGCGCGCCGGCTGGCTCGTCTCGCTCATCGGCCATATCGGCATCATGCTGATGACGACGTTGGTGTGGCAGACCGCCGCCGAAATCGCGCCCAACGCCGGCGCGATTGTCCCGGTCGAGATTGTCGACGTGGCTGTGGAGTCTAACGTGCGCGCGTTGGCCGAGGATACGCCCGACGAGGAGGCGGCGCCCCAGCAGCAAGAACAAACCGCCGAAGCCGCGCCAGAGCCCACGCCCGCGCCCACGCCGGCGCGTCGCCCCCCGCCCGCGCGCGGCAGCGAATTCGACCTCGCCGCCGCAGCGGGGCTCGTCAACAACGACACCAAGACCGGCCGCGAACGTCACGATGGCGCACGCGCTGACCGCAATCAGCGTGGCGCGGGCCTCGGAACAGCGGAAGTGGCGCGGCTCGAAGATCGCCTGATCGCCATTTCGCGCGCGCATATGCTGCGCAACAATTGCTGGCGCATGCCGATTGACCTGCCGGAGCCCGAGCGGCTGGTGGTTGTCGTCCGCTTCCGCGTCAATCGCAACGGCACGCTCAACGGCGAACCGGAAGTGGTCAGCCCGCGCAACACCACGTTCGATCCGTCGATGCGTACGGCGGTGGAATCGGCGCGGCGCGCCATTCGCTTGTGCGATCCGTTTCCCTATCCCGACGATCCTACGGTCGCCGAGCACTACGAACTCTGGCGCGACATGGAATACGAATTCAGGCCGAGGCTTTGAGAGATTTGAGATGCGTGTGATGGCTAGAGTCTTGAGCAACTCTGTTCCCTTCCCCTTAAAGAGGGCAAGGGCGGGGGTGAGTTACGCCGACCTCGAGAGGTTGGAGCGCGGGGCTCCCGCCCCGCAGCGCGCCGGGAGGCGCGCGCTCCCACTCTCCCACATTCGATCGCTGTCGCCCCGCCCGCTAGCGCTCCTCGCGTGCCTTTTAGCGCTCCTCCTCGCCCTCGCAGCCCCCGCCTACGCCCAGCTGCGCGTGCCGATCGACGAAGGCCACCTCAACCCCATGCCGGTGGCCACCGTGGATTTCATCGGCGACAACGCCCAGACCCAAACCGTGGGGCGCGATGTGGCGCAAGTGATCCGCGCCAATCTCGAACGCTCCTCGCTGTTCCGCAACATCCAGCCGGGCGCCTTCATCGAGCGCATCCAGGCCATGGACGTGCCGCCGCGTTTCCCCGATTGGCGCATCATCGACGCGCAGGCGCTGGTCATCGGCCAGGTTACGGCCGCCCCGCAGAACCGCGTGCGCATCGAGTTCAAGCTCTACGACATCTTCGCCGAGCAATTCCTGATCGGCTTTGGCTACACCACGACCGCCGACAATTGGCGGCGCATCGCGCACCGCATCTCCGATCAGATCTATGAGCAGCTGACCGGAGAGCGCGGCTATTTCGATACGCGTATCGTGTTCGTCTCCGAGAGCGGCCCGCGCACAAGGCGGGTGAAGCGGCTGATGATCATGGATCAGGACGGCGCCAACCCGTTCTTCCTCACCTCCGCCGACGCCATGGTGCTGACGCCACGTTTCTCGCCCTCGACGCAGCGCATCACCTATATGAGCTTCGAGACCGGCGCGCCGCGTGTGTTTCTGTACAATCTGGAGACCAATCGCCGCGAAGTGCTCGGCGATTTTCCCGGCATGACTTTCGCGCCCAGGTTCGCGCCCGACGGCAACGGCGTGGTGTTCACGCTGGACATGAACGGGAATGCCGAAATCTTCGCCATGGATTTGAGTTCGCGGCAGCGGCGCCGGCTCACCAACCATCCCGCTATCGACACCTCGCCCTCGTACTCCCCGGACGGCTCGCAGATCACCTTCAATTCCGATCGCGGCGGCAGCCCCCAGCTTTATGTGATGAATGCCGACGGCTCGGGTCAGCGGCGGATTTCGTTCGGCGATGGGCGCTATTCGACGCCGGTATGGTCGCCGCGCGGCGACCTGATCGCCTTTACCCGCCAGGGCAGCGGCCGCTTCGCCATTGGCGTCATGCGCCCGGACGGCTCGGGCGAGCGCATATTAACTGAAAGTTATCTGGACGAGGCCCCGACCTGGTCGCCCAACGGGCGGGTGATCATGTTCTTCCGCGAAGGACGCGGGGAGGGGCCGCGGCTCTGGTCGGTGGATCTGACCGGACGCAATCTGCGGCAAGTGCCCACCCAGACCGAAGCGTCCGACCCTGCGTGGTCGCCGCTCTTGCCCTGAGACGGGTAGTCGTGAATGGGACAAGATTCTCGGCTAGGATTCTGCTTTGCAAGTCTGCTAGTCATCCGCGCGGGACGGGGTACGCCCAAGGCGCTGTTTCACAAGGGGAGAATTGTCACAATGCGGAACACATTGCTCGCACTAGCCGCCGTCGCCAGCGTGGCGGCGTGCGCAGGCCGGCCCGATCCGGCGCCCACGGTCAACACGCCAGCCCCGCCAGTGGCCGAGCAGCCGCGCGGACCGGTCCCTGGCTCGATCGAGGATTTCCGCGTCTCGGTCGGCGATCGCATTTTTTATGGTTACGACCGCTTCGATCTCACCCCGGAAGCGCGTTCGGTGCTTGAGCGCCAAGCCGCCTGGCTCAGACAATATCCCAACGTGCGCATTCTGGTTGCCGGCAATTGCGACGAGCGCGGCACGCGCGAGTACAATCTGGCGCTAGGCGCACGCCGCGCCGCCGCCGCACGCGACTTCCTGGTCTCGCTTGGCGTTGCCGGCAATCGCATGGAAACGGTCTCCTACGGCAAGGAGCGTCCCCTCGATCCGCGCGCCAACGAAGAGGCCTGGAGCGTTAACCGCAACGCACACAGCCAGATCGTCTCCGGCGCGGTCTCCTAGCCGCCAAACTTTGGCCCGACCGCGAGAGTAGTGTCACATCCATGACCCGTTCGGCGCCGATTGATTCCCTGAGCCGGCTCGCAGCGTGCATCGCTGCGGCCGGTTTTCTTTGCGCCGCGCCAGCAATGGCGCAAACGCAATTGCCTCCGCCCGCTTTCGGGCAGGCGGATTCGCGCCAGGACCGGATCGAGGAACTGGAAGGCCAGCTCCGCGACGCCACCGCCGAAAATGAGCGGCTGCAGAACCAGCTCACTCTGGCGCAGCGCGAGGTCCAGCGTTTGCGCGGCATGGTGGGCGAACTTTCGAGCGTGAACCAGTCGCTGCAAACCGCGCCGCCCGCGCCCACGGGCGGAGGTCCCGCTGAAATCACGCCGCCGCGCCAACAGGCGCCAGCGGCGCCGGCGCCGTCCGCCGCCCAGGCGCGCCAGACCGGAACGCTGGGAACGCTGCCAGCGACCCAATTGCCGGGAGAAGAGGGCCAAGCCTATTCCTACGCGCGTGAACTCCTGGCGAACGGCCGCAACGCGGAAGCGGAGGCGGCATTCGCGCAGTTTCTGGTGAATTTCCCTAGCGCCACGACCACCAACGACGCGCGTTTCCTGCTCGCTTTCACGCAATTGGCGCGCAACAATTACCGCGATGCGGCGCAGAACTTTATCCAATATCTCCGCGTCTTGCCCCAGGGGCCGCGCGCTCCCGAAGCGCAAGTGCGCCTGGGCATGGCGTTCGCGGGGCTGGCCAAGGATGGCGACAATGACGCCGCCGAGCTGCGCCAGGCCTGCAGCGCGTTTGCTTCGTTGCCGCGCCAATATCCCAATGCGCCGCGCTATGTGCGCGACATCGCCGTCCGCGAAGCCCGCGCCGCCAATTGCGCGGCGTAAAGTAGCTTCCGTTCAGATCGAATCGCCGGCGCCCGACTTCCCCTCCTC
>JAKFYF010000190.1 GCA_021731005.1 Hyphomonadaceae bacterium | reverse complement strand
TCCACCCTCCCCGCGATGGGGAGGGTGGACGTCAGCGTGACCCCGGTAAAATCCGGCAACCGCGCGAAACCTTCGCGCTCCACCAGCGCCTCCGCTTCGCGCCCAACCCACCCATCGAGATGGCGCCTCAGTGCGCGCGCTCCCGCTTCGCGCAGACGCGCGGCGCGCTCTTTCACCAGGCGCCGGTCGACTTGGGGCATGCGCGCGGCGGGCGTTCCCGCGCGAGGGCTGAAGGGAAATGCGTGCACGAACGCGAGCGTGCATTCCTCGATCAGGCTCAGCGCGCTGGCGAAGTGTGCGTCGGTTTCGGTTGGGAACCCCGCGATCAGATCGGCGCCGAGCGCAATCGCGGGACGCGCCGCCTTCAGCCGTGCGCACAATGCGATCGCCTGCGTGCGCGAATGCCGGCGCTTCATGCGTTTCAAGATGAGATCGTCGCCATGCTGCAAGGACAGATGCAGATAGGGCGCGACGCGTTCGTGGCTTGTAACCAGCTCAAACAGCAGCGCATCCATCTCAATCGCGTCGAGCGAGGAGAGGCGCAGCAGCGGCAATTCAGGGACGTGCTTGAGGATGCGCGCCACCAGCGCGCCCAGGGAAGGCGCGCCAGGCAGATCGCCGCCCCATGAGGTGAGGTCGACGCCGGTGAGCACAATTTCGGGCGCGCCGTTCGCGACCAGCCGCTTGACCTGGTCGATTACATCGCCAGCGGGCGCCGAACGCGAATTGCCGCGCCCATACGGAATAACGCAGAAGGTGCAGCGATGGTCGCAGCCGTTCTGCACTTGCACATAGGCGCGCGTGCGTTCCGAGAACGCGTCGGCCATATGCGGCGTCATTTCCCGCACCGCCATGATGTCGGAAACCCGCACCCGCTCCGCGCTCGGCGCAAAATTTTCCGCGCGCATCTTCTCAGCATTGCCGATGACGCGGCTCACCTCCGGCATGGCGGCGAAAGCGTGCGGCTCGATCTGCGCGGCGCAGCCGGTGACGATGATCTCAGCGTCCGGCCGTTGGCGCCGCGCGCGCCTGATCGCCTGGCGCGCTTGGCGCACCGCCTCGCCGGTGACGGCGCAGGTGTTGACGATGACGGCGTTCGAAAGCGCCGCCTCTCCCGCCACCGCGCGCATGGCTTCGCTTTCGGAAGCGTTGAGGCGGCAGCCGAGCGTGACAATCTCGACATCCGCGCGTGGAGCAGGCGCGTTCATGCGGGCGCGAGTATGCACCGCCGGGGTTCGTGCCGGCAAATGCCGCCGTGTGGGCGAAATTGCCGGCGAAGGCGCCGGCGCTCCATATTATTCCGCGGCGTCGGGCGCTTCGCCGACGAAATCGTCCTCGCGCGCGCCGCCCGAGCGCTCGATGATGCGGGCCGACTTGCCGCGGCGGTCGCGCAAATAATAGAGCTTGGCGCGGCGCACCTTGCCGCGGCGGACGACGTCGATGGAATCGACGCTAGGCGAGTAGAGCGGAAACACGCGTTCCACGCCCTCGCCGAAGCTGATCTTGCGCACGGTGAAATTGGAATTGAGCCCCGCCCCGGCGCGGGCGATGCAGACGCCCTCGTATGCCTGGACGCGCTCGCGGTCGCCTTCCTTGATCTTGACGTTGACGCGCAGGGTGTCGCCCGGATCGAAGGCCGGAACGGTCTTGCCTTTGGTAAGGCGGGTGATTTCTTCTTTTTCGAGGGTGTCGATCAAATTCATAGGGCGCACCAGAGGCCGCGCTGTCGGCGCGCCCTCCCAAGGGGTCAGCGGAAAGCGGGGCGTATAGGGGAAGCCTAAGGCGCTGTCGAGGGCTCTGTTGTGGGCGTTGTCGGGGCGCAGCCCACCAAGGTGAGCAGCGCCCCCCGGGGCGGCTGCAGCCGTAGCACTGGTCTTCCAATGACCCGCCCCACCTGCAGCCCGATGGCCGCGCCGCCGGCGTCGTGCAGCGTCAGCCTGCCTTGAGCCTCGTCCAGCACCGTTATTGAGCCCAGGCCGCTGGTGAACCAGCCCAGCGCTTGGGGGGCGAAGAAGAACGCCCCGCCCGGCTGGTCGGAGGCCACAACCACCAAGCCGCGCAGCGCACGAACCCGGGCCAGCCCGGCTGCGTCGATTTGCGCCGGGAGCATCGCTTCCACGGCGGCGATTTCCTCGACGGCGCCCGCGCAGGCGCGCTGCAACGCCTCATCCGACCCTAAATCCTGCGCGCCGATTGGCCGCCAGTTCGCCGCCAGCGCCTGCGTCGCGCGCGCGAGGTCGGGCGTCTGGGCGGACGCCGCGCCCGCAAGCGCCCAGGCGAAAGCGGCGAGGAGAGCAGTGCGCATCACGACCGCTTCCGTGCCCGCCAAAGCCGGCGTTCTTTGGGCAACTGATGGCCCCATGGGATCGTAGATGTGGTATCGGATCGACAGGAGACCATGGAATGAGCAAACGCTCTCTCACCATCTTGGCGCTGGCGATCGTACTCGCGGGCGCCGCCATGCTGCTCAGCCATCGCAACGATAGCGCCGCCGCCAACGATCTCAGCATGGACGCGCTGGCGCCGTTCGCTGCCGCCGCCGCGGTCGATAGCGCCGCTAGTTGGCGCGAGCACCGTGCGCCGATTCTGCGGGCTGCCTTCCAAGCCGAGATCTATGGACAATTGCCCGACCTCGGCGCCGCCTCTGTCGCCGCGCGCGAGGTCATTGAGGCGCCCGAGCTTCGCGCGCCGGTGCGGGTTGAGCAATGGGGCGTGGTGCTGGGCGAGGGGCCGCGCCGCTTCAACATGCTGGTGATCACGCCGAACGGCGCATCAACGCCCTTGCCAGTCATTGTCATGCAGGTGTTCTGCGGCGCCCGCGCCGCGTTGCCCGGACGCCCTGAAACGGTTGCGCCTACTTTGACCCCGGTGATGAGCGTATGCAATTCAAGCTGGGCCGATCCGCTCGCGCATTTCATTCTCGGCCGCTACATCAATGGCCCGCCGATCGAGCAGGTCGCCGCGCGCGGCTATACGCTGGCCATTTTCTTTCCAGGCGATGTGGTCGCCGATGAAGGCGCACTTGCCAACCCCGCGCTCGAAGCGATCGGCGGCGCCCCGCGCGTGGGTGCGTTGGCGGTGTGGGCGCGTTTGTTTTCGTCCGCCTATGACGTGCTCGCCGCCGATCCGCGCTTTGACGCGCAACGTATCGCCATCTGGGGCCACTCGCGACACGGCAAGGCGGCCTTGTTGGCGGGCGCGTTCGATCATCGTTTCGCGGCGGTGATCGCACACCAATCGGGACGTTTCGGCGCCTCCCCGCTCGCCAGCGGGCAAGGAGAGCGGCGCGATCAGATCCTCAAGAACTATGCCTATTGGTTCACTCCCGCGCTCACCAACACATCGCCCGTCAGCGTCGACCAGCACGAACTGATTGCGCTAAACGCGCCGACACCGTTGTTCCTGGGCAACGGCGCCGGCGACGGTTGGTCCGATCCGGCCGGCTCGTTCGCGGCCTTGCGCGGAGCACATTCGGCATACGCGCTGTTGGGTTCGCGCGGGTTGGCGCAGCGCGGGCGCGAGGACACGGATTATTCCGGCGATCTGGTCTACTTCCAGCGAGGCGGCGGGCACGGCGTAACCACCGCCGACTGGGCCGCCTTCATGGCTTTCCTCGACGCGCATTTGCAGCCGCGCTGATCCGTTCGCGTTCCGCGTGGCGCCAAGCTTCGATCTTGGCGTGATCGCCGGAGAGCAGCATCTCAGGAATGGCGCGGCCCTCCCATTCGCGTGGGCGCGTGTATTGGGCGTGTTCTAGCAGGCCGTCGGAGAAGCTTTCTTCAACGGTCGAGGCTTCGTTTCCGAGCACTCCGGGCAGCAGTCGCACACATGCCTCGATCAACACCATGGCCGCTGCTTCGCCGCCCGCCAGAACCGCTTCGCCGACCGCGATTTCGCGCATGCCGCGCGCCTCGATGACACGCTCGTCCAAGCCCTCGAAGCGGCCGCAGAACAGCACCACGCCCGGGCCAGCCGCCCATTCGCGCGCCATCGCTTGATTGAACTGTTCGCCGCGTGGAGAGAGGTAGATGAGCGGTCCCGGAGCGCCGGCGCCCTCGCCGGCGAGACGCCGCCGCTCCAAGACATGATCAATCGCCGCCGCTGCGACGTCCGCGCGGATCACCATGCCAGCGCCGCCGCCGGCTGGCGTGTCGTCGACGCTCTTGTGTGGGCCGATGCCGAAATCACGCAGGTTCACAGTCTCGAGCGACCAAACGCCCCGCGCGAGCGCTTTGCCGATCAGCGACAACCCCAGCGTGCCTGGAAACGCTTCGGGGAACAACGTGATAGTGGAAGCGGCGAAGTTCATGGCGCCCAGGGATTGATAACACGCGCGCCAAGCCCTCCGAGGTGACGCTCATTGCGGGAGACGAGAGTAAGGTCGTGAGACAGCGCCGTAGCGGCAATCAAACCATCGATTGGTGCAATTGTTCGCTTCATGGCCGCGCGCATGCCCGACCAAACGTCGGCTACATTGAGATCGACATCGAGAACTCGGTCCGCGAAAAACGCCGACAGGGATTCGCGGTGCCAATTCACGAGTCGCGTCTGCCGAGGTCCGGGCGGAAGGCGACGGATGCCAAACAAGACCTCTCCGTACGACAAGACGCTGATGAAGACGTGTTGCGGCAATTGTGCCCGAATCCACGCGTCGACCTCTGGATGGGGCTGTGTCTTTGTTGGCTCAGACACAACCATGGTGTCGAGCAGATACATTCTACCGATCCTCGCTTTCATATGGCGCACGATCTTCGCGCACCCCCTTCAGCGCCTCTTCGAGGTCATCGCCGAGCCCGCGTACAGGGGCGAAGAGTTCGTCCCAGGACTTTGGCGCGCTCTTTGCGGCCTGCGCCGGGACGGCGTCCTTGCGCATCACCACATACTCCTCCTTGCCGCGCACCGAGATGGTCTGCGGGCCCTCGTCGCGCACGGCGCGGAGGAGTTCGGAAAGCTTCGCCTTCGCGGTCTGCAGTTGCCATGTAGCCATCGAAACAGACTAGTCTGACTAGTCAGCTTGTACAATCCTACTTCCCGATGGCTTCCGGCGCGGGCGGGTCGAGCACGACGCGCTTGCCGGGGAGGTCCACAAGCGGGGCGGTTTCCCGAGTGAAGGTCACGCGCACGTTCGGGCCGCCATTGGGGGGACGGTACTCAATGATGTCGCCGGCGCCGAAATTCCAGACCGCGCAGATGTCGCCCAGCACCTTGCCGTCCAGGGCCTCGGCGCGGCAACCAAGCAGGTCGACCACGTAGAACTCGTCCTCGGCGGTGGCGGGCAGGTTTACGCGCGGGACGAACAGCCGGGTTCCGCGGAGCTTTTCTGCCTCCTCGCGGGTCTTCACCTCGGGCGCGACCACAGCGACTCCGTCTTTCAATTCGCGCCATTGCTTTGGCTTCAGCACCACCTTGCCGTCTTCCCCGTACAATGGGCCGTAGGCGATGACGCCATCGGGCTTTTCCGTGAAGGCGCGCACGCGCACCTCGCCCTTGACGCCAAAGGCGCCGGCGATGGCGCCAACCAGAACCATGCCCTTGGCGCCGGCGGCCTTGGCCTTGAAGTTAGGAACCGGGTGCAGTTCGCCCACAATCTCTGTCTCCGCGACTGGCTTAGGCGCTTGCAGCGGCTTGGGGGCCGGCCGCACCGGCGTCACCGAACGCGCGATCGGCTGAGCGCGCCCCGCGGCTACCGCCAAGGGCCTGGCCGGCATAGGTTTGGCGAGCGCAGCGGCCACCGGCGCCAGCTTTGGCGGCTTCTCGGGTTTCGGCGGCTTTTCCGGCTTTGGCGGTTTGGCGGCTTTGGGCGCTGGCGCTGGCTTGGTTGGTGCGGCCTTTGCGGCCGGTGGGGCGGTCGGCCTGGGCGCCGGACCGGCCTTGGCCTCCTTCACGGGCTTTTCTGGCTTCGGAGCAGGTGAGGCTTTTACGTCGGCCGCATTGGGCGCAGCGCTCTTGCCCGGTTTTTCCGGCTTGAGCGCGAGCGCGGCGCCCGCCGGGCGCAGCTTCGGGGCGGCGGTGATCTTTGGATCCTTGGCCGCGGGCTTCCCGACCCCAGCCGCCTTTGCAGCAGCCGGCGCTTTCGCCGCTGGCGGCGCCTTGGGCGCCGGCGCTTTTGCCTTGGCTTCGGGTTTGGCGGCGACAGCGGCCTTTTTTGCCGCGGGCGCGGCTTCCTTTGTCGGCAGTTTTGCCGGGAGCTTCCTCGGTTGGCCTCTTGCCGGCGACGCAAGCGCCTTCGCTGGCGCGGGCGGCTTCGTCTTCACGGGCGGAGC
>JAKFYF010000222.1 GCA_021731005.1 Hyphomonadaceae bacterium | reverse complement strand
GTGTTCGACCAGGAGGCCCTGACGGCCGCTCACCCCACCTTGCCGCTCAATTCTCTGGTGCAGGTGACCAATCTTGAGAACGGGCGGGAAGTCATCGTTCGAGTGACCGACCGCGGGCCCTTTGTCGGCAACCGGCTGATCGACCTCTCCCGCGCCACTGCGAGCGTGCTTGGGTTCGAGCGGGCAGGGGGCGCGCAGGTCCATGTCCGCTATCTCGGCCCCGCCCCGCGCCGAGTGAATGCCCAAAGCCCGGCGCCGGCTGCCGCCGAGGCGGCTCGCGCCCCGGCGGCGCCCCAACCAGCCCATGCGCCCGCGACAGAGCAGCCCTCTGCCCCAGATGACGGCGCGCCGCTCTCCGCAGGCCATTACGTGCAGGTCGGGGCATTTGCTGATTTCGACAACGCCCAGCGGGTGCGGAGGGCCGCCGAGGCGGCGGGGCCGGTCAACGTTGACGTCCGCACCAGCGCCTCCGGCGGCGACATCTATCGGGTGCGGGTTGGCCCTTTCGCCACGCGGGAGGAGGCCGCAACAGCCCAAACGGCCCTTTCCGGCCTCTGCTATTACGACGCTGCTTTGGTTGCGCGCTGAGTTGTTGACGTAATCCCGCCGCGCTTGCTTGCTTCAACCCGGCTTCGATTCGGACATTGGTGGGTTGGGCATGCGCGGAATCCTAATAGCCCTGGTCTTGGCAGGCCTAAGCGTCGCGCCAGCGGCGGCGCAGACATTCCGCTTGGAAACGCCGGCGCGCCACCTCGCCATCATGGACGGCGCCACCGGCATTCTGCTCCATTGCAACGATTGCGAGACGCCGATCCCGCCAGCCTCGATGTCGAAGCTGATGACCGTGCTCATCGTTGCCGAGCGACTGCAGTCAGGGCGGATCACGCTCGATACCCGCTTTCGCGTGAGCGAGAACGCCTGGCGCCACGGCGCCATGTCGGACGGCTCGCACATGTTCCTGGAACTGAATTCCCAAGTCAGCGTACGCGATCTGCTGCACGGGCTGATCATTGTTTCAGCCAACGACGCGTGCGTAGTCCTGGCCGAGGGCGTATCGGGTTCGGAAGAAGCGTTCGTGGCGGAGATGAACCAACGTGCGCAGGCGCTTGGGCTGCGCACCGCGCGCTTCCGTAACGCGACCGGCCTGCCCGATCCCGATCACGTCATCAGCGCGGCCGATCTGGCGCGCCTGGCGCGGCATCTGATCAACGCCTACCCCGACCTCTACCGCTTTTATTCCCAGCGCGAATTCAGCTACAACAACCACACCCAGGAGAACCGCAACCCGCTGCTCGGCGCCTTCGCCGGCGCCGATGGCGTCAAGACCGGACACACTGCTGATTCCGGCTATGGGCTGGTGGGGTCGGCGGTGCTCGACGGACAGCGGCGCATCATCGTGTTCAACGGTCTGCGCTCGATGGCCGAGCGCCGCGGCGAGGCAACGCGGCTGATGGCGGCGGCGTTCCATGATTTCGGCGTCTCCGAAGTCGCAGCCGCCGGTGAACGGATGGGCGAGGCGCAGGTGCGGCTGGGTTCGCGGCGCACCGTCCCGCTCATCGCCGAACGCGCCATCATCATCGGCGGCCAGCGCGGCGTGCAGGCCGGCCTCAATGCGCACATCGTCTACAATGGGCCGCTGCGAGCGCCGATCCGGGAGGGCGATGCGGTTGCACGCCTTGTGGTCGAGGGGCCGGGGTTTGCGCGCCAGGAGTTTCCGCTCGTGGCGGGACGGCGCGTTGGGCGCGCCAATTGGTTCGCACGCGCCGGCGAAGGCTTGCGTCTGACCCTGTTCGGCCCCCAATGAACAATATGACGACACCGCTTAGAAAGAGTGGCTTCTTTATAACGCTCGAGGGAGGCGAAGGGGCAGGGAAATCTACCCTTGCGAGGGGAATTTCTAGGTCGCTTCGAACCTCCGGAATCCCGCTGAAGACCACACGAGAACCCGGAGGAACAAAAGGGGCCACGGCAATAAGGGAGCTTTTGGTTTCCCGCGAAGATCTTGATTGGCGCCTTCTTCCGGAGACCCTCCTATTTTACGCGTCACGAGCGGAGAATTTGGAAAAGGTCATCCTTCCGCACCTGTTGCGGGGGTTTTGGGTGCTTTGTGACCGATTCTACGACTCTACATACGCCTACCAGTTTCATCGAAGACGCGGCATGAAGGTCGCCGACTTCAGAGACTTAAACAGAATTGTAGGCACTCCAAAACCAGACCTGACAATTATTCTGGATGTTGACCCCGAGGTGGGTCTCCAGCGCTCTCAGGGGCATTTGCTTTTTGAAGATCGCTACGAGCACATGGACATCGCGTTCCACAAAAGAGTGCGCGAGGGGTTTCGCCACATCGCCCAAAAAGAGCCTCAACGATGCATCGTCATCGATGCATCGAAGACAAAGCAACAGGTTCTAAAGGCAGCATTGAAGTCGATTCGAGAGCGTCTCCAAACGGGCGTCATTGCGAACATTGAAGCTCGTTCTTGAAAACTGAAAAGCCCACCCCCGAGACCGACAGGGAGCCCGCCGCCCCGCATCCGCGCGAGACTTATTCGTTCGTGGGCCACGAGGCCGAGGAGGTAGCGCTGGCCGACGCGCTGCAGAGTGGGCGCATGCATCATGCCTGGCTGCTGGCGGGACCGAAGGGGCTAGGCAAGGCCACGCTCGCGTATCGCTTCGCGCGCGCCGCGCTGGGGGCCGCGTGCATCGGTCGGCGTCCGCTCGATGTCGATCCCGAACACGTGGTTGCGCGGCGCGTGACGGCGCTTTCGCATCCGGATTTGTTCGTGCTGCGGCGCGGTTTCAACGAGCGCGGCAAGGCGCGGCGTGAGATCACGGTCGACGACGCGCGCGAGCTTGGACACTTCTTCTCGCTTGCGCCGTCGGAAGGGGGCATGCGGGTGGCGATTATCGACGCGGTGGACGATCTCAACCGCAACGCTGCCAACGCCATCCTGAAAACGCTGGAAGAGCCGCCTGCGCGCTCGGTGTTGTTGCTGGTGTGCCACGCGCCTGGCGCGGCGCTGGCCACCATACGCTCGCGCTGCCGGCGCCTGGCGCTGCGGCCGCTGAGTGATGCGCTGGTTGGCGAAGCGATGGGGGAGGCGCCGGATGCGGGGCTGGTGGCGCTGGCGAAGGGCAGGCCAGGGCGCGCGATTGCTTTGAAGGCGCAAGGGTTGGACGCGGCGGTGATCAAGCTTGACCAGGCGCGCGATGCGGTCGCGCGCGGCGATGCCGGTCCAGTGCTGAACGCGCTGTACGACAAGATGGCGGGCGAGTCTTTCGAGCGTCTGGCCGCGGTGCTCGAACTCGCCGGCGAGTGGACACGCGCGGCGGGCGTGGAGCAAAGCGGCGAACACTGGGCCGAGGCCTGGTCGGCGCTGGAGACCCTGCGCCAGGAGGCCGAAGGGCTCGACATGGACGCGCGCCACGCGCTGGCGCGGGCAGTGGGCATTTTGGATCGCGCGGCGGCGGCGAAGGGGCGATGACCCAGCCCATGTTGATCGATAGCCACGTCAACCTGCATCATCACAGCTTCGCTGAGGATCGTGACGCGGTGATCGACCGGGCGCGGGCGGCGGGCGTCGCGCGCATGATCGCGATCTGCGACAAAATCGAAAACTTCGCGCAAGTGATCGCCATTGCCGAAGCAAACGAGGATATCTTCGCCAGCGTCGGCGCCCATCCCCATTACGCGAAGGATCATCTGGACCTTACCGCCGATCGGCTGATTGAACTGGGCGCCCACCCAAAGGTCGTTGGCGTTGGCGAGACCGGCTTGGATCAGCACTACAAATTCAGCCCCGTCGAGGATCAAGTGCGCGTGTTCCGCGCACACGCATTAGCCGCGCGCAGTCTCGGCAAGACGCTGATCATTCACACGCGCGAGGCTGACGAGGCGATGGCGGAATTGCTGGAAGAGGAGGCGGGGAGGGGACCTCTGCGCATTCTCATGCATTGCTACACCAGCGGAATGGAGCTGGCGAAAAGGGCGCTTGCGCTCGGCGCGTATTTCTCGTTCTCGGGAATCACTACGTTCAAGAACGCCGACGACGTACGCGCGGTGGCGCGCGAAATGCCGCTGGACCGCGTCATTGTCGAGACCGACTGTCCCTATCTCGCGCCGGTTCCGTTTCGCGGCCAGCGCTGCGAGCCGGCGCATGTGGCGGCGGTGCTTTCCTATTTTTGCAAATTGCGTGGGCTGGAAGAGGGCGAGGGGAGCGCCCTGCTCGCCGAAAACTTCTTCCGCCTCTTCCCAAGCATCGCGTCGCGATGAACGAGCAGCTCTATCCTCACCAAATTGGAGCGCGCGGCCTCCGGCCGCGCATGCGTCGCTGGAAGCGCCGCGCTCCCACGAGGCGCCGGTGGTAATGGGAACGCTGCGCGTCACCCTGCTCGGCTGCGGCTCCTCCGGCGGCGTTCCGCGCGCCACCGGCGATTGGGGCCTCTGTGACCCGAACGAACCGAAGAACCGCCGCTCACGCTGTGGCTTGTTGCTGCAGAAATGGTCCGGCGGCGCGGGCGCGCCGGAAGAGGCGACCACCGTGCTGATCGATACGCCGCCCGATCTGCGCACGCAATTGGCGGCGGCCAAGCCTTCGCATCTGGACGCCGTCATCATCAGTCACGATCACGCCGACCAGACCAACGGTTTCGACGACCTCCGCGCGTTCTTTCTCAAGCAGCGCAAGCAGCTGCCGGTATGGCTTGATGAACCGACGCGGCCCACGTTCCTGCGACGCTTCGGCTACGCCTTCGAGAGCAAGGGCGGCTATCCCAGCATCGCGCGCGACGCCGGCCACATGGCGCCGCTGGTGCCGGTGATTGTCGACGGTCCAGGCGACGAACTCGAAATCTTGCCCTTGGAGCAAAACCACGGCTTCTCGAGTTCGCTGGGATTTCGCGTCGGCCAGTTCGCGTACTCTAACGATGTGGTGGCGATGCCGGAGCAAAGCTTCGCGCGGCTTGAGGGATTGGGGCTTTGGATTGTCGATGCGCTGCGCGAGAAGCCGCACCCCACGCACGCCCATGTGGATATGACGCTCCGCTGGATCGCGCGGCTCAAGCCCACGCACGCGGTGCTGACCAACATGCATCTCGATCTGGACTACGCCACGCTCAAAGCGAAGCTGCCTGCGGGCGTCGAGCCGGGCTATGATGGCTTTAGCGCCGACCTGCCCCTCTGAGTCGGCGTCTGTCTGAATGGTATTTCCCATAATCTATCTTATGCGAGAATTGCATGTCAGCACAAATACCTGAAAGTAGGAAACAAAATGAGCGCGCCGATGCCCTCGCCCGTAACGCGTCTGCCGCGCAGGCCGTGATTGACGTGATGGCTCGCCTGCGGACCTTGGGCGCGGGCTGCCCATGGGACCTGGAGCAGAATTTCAGCACCATCGCCCCCTACACCATCGAGGAAGCGTACGAAGTCGCCGACGCCATCGAGCGCGCCGACATGCCAGCGCTGAAGGAAGAACTGGGCGACCTCCTCTTCCAGGTCGCGTTCCACGCACGGATGGCCGAGGAGGCGGGCGCGTTCGATTTCGCCGATGTCGCGGGCGCGCTCGCGGCGAAGATGATCGCGCGCCATCCGCATGTGTTCGGTGAAGGCGATGAACGCACGGCCGAAGAGCAGACCCGCGCCTGGGAAACGCTGAAGGCCGAGGAGCGCGCAAGGAAACGCGCCGAACGCGGCGAGCCCCCCTCCCTGCTCGACGATGTCGCCATGGCGCTGCCCGCGCTGATGCGCGCCGAGAAGCTGACCAAGCGCGCCGCGCGTATCAATTTCGACTGGCCGAGAGCCGACGACGTGTTGGCGAAGCTCGACGAAGAATTGAAGGAGCTTGAGGAGGCGCGCGGCCAAAACGATCCCGAAGCCCTCACAGAAGAAATGGGCGACGTGCTGTTCGTGCTCGCCAACCTCGCGCGAAAACTGAACGTCGATCCCGAGGAAGCGTTACGCCGCGCCAACGCGAAATTCACGCGAAGGTTCCAGCACATCGAGCGCCGGCTGGCCGAACAGGGGCGTGAGGGACCGCAGCCGCTGGACGAGATGGAAGCGCTGTGGGTGGAGGCGAAGCGGGTTGAGCGGGGATAAAGCCACCCCGGAGCGCCGGCCTCCAGCCGGCATACGGGCTTCAACTTGCAGGCCTGGCGCCGCCGAAGTCAACGAGACAGCTAGAGCATCGTGCGTTTAATCGGACGCATAGCCGGCGGCTTTGAAGAAGTTCCAGCATTCGATTGGCTCAAACAGTGCGCAGATGTCGCCGAGCGCGGTCCAGAGCGCATCGAAAGTGCGCGCGGCG
>JAKFYF010000196.1 GCA_021731005.1 Hyphomonadaceae bacterium | reverse complement strand
CAATTGCAGCCGCCGCCACCACCGCCGGCCGCTGCGTGCCCGACGTCGGAATTCGTGGTGTACTTCGAGTGGGATCGGTCGAACCTCAACCAGGCGGCGCTTGAAACCATCGACTCCGCTGTGGCGCGCGCGCGTCAGTGCAACATCTCCGGCATCACCGTCACCGGCCACACCGACACGTCGGGTTCGCCGACCTACAACCAAGGTCTGTCCGAGCGCCGCGCTTCGGTGGTTCGCGACGCGCTCGTCGCGCGTGGCCTCAACGCTTCGGGGATGACTTCGGCGGGCACCGGCGAGAGCAATCTCGCGCGCGCTACCCGCGACGGCGTGCGTGAGCCGCTTAACCGGCGCACGGCGGTCACGATCAGCTTCCGTTGATCTGACGGCTTTATTCTAAGAGTGGATGGGCCCGGCTATTTAGCCGGGCCCATTTGCGTTTGGGCGGCGCGGTGCGGGGTGGACCTTGGCGGGCGCGTGAGCTAGGCCGGCCTGATGTCGCTCAGCCAGCATGGAACCACCGCGCAAGCCGCATGGAGCGCGGACCTCGGGCATTGGCTCGAGCGGCTCGACGCCGAAAGCGACGCCATGGTCGCGCAGACCACGGTATGGTCGGCGGTGAATACCGGCTCCTACGAACAGCCCGGCCTCAGCCGCATGCGCGTGTTGTTAGCGGACGCCTTTTCCGCGTTGCCGGCGCCGATTGAGTTGGTGGGTCTCTCGCGGTCGCACCGGGTAAATACCGCCGGCGAGACCGTGGCGGTCGAGCACGGCGCGAGCCTGCGGCTACGCGTACGCCCGGAGGCGCCCATACAAGTGGCGCTCACAGGGCATTACGACACGGTTTTTCCCGCCTCGCATCCGTTTCAGAGCAATTGGCGCGAGGGCGATCGCCTGCGGGGGCCTGGCGTTGCCGACATGAAAGGCGGACTGTCGGTCATGCTTGCCGCCTTGCGGGCCTTTGAGGCCATGCCCGGCGCCAAGCACGTGGGGTATGAGGTTCTGCTGAGCCCGGACGAAGAAATAGGATCGCCCGCAAGCGCGCCGCTGCTTGCCGAGCTAGGCGCGCGCGCGCATCTGGGCATGACCTATGAGCCCGCGCTTGCCGATGGCGCGCTGGTGGATGCGCGCAAGGGCTCGGGCAATTTCAGCCTCGTGCTGCGCGGTCGCGCAGCGCATGTGGGGCGTGCGTTCGAGGATGGACGCAGCGCCATTCTCGCGGCGGCTGAGGCTGCGCTTCGCCTCGACGCACTCAACGGCAAAAGCGACGGCGTCACCTTCAATGTGGGCGCAATCGATGGCGGCGGACCGACCAATGTGGTGCCGGAGCGCGCTGTGCTGCGCTTCAATGTGCGCGCGCCCGACGATGATGCGGTGATCTGGGCCGAAGTCCAGGTGCAAGGCGTTTTCGCCGCCGCCGCGGCGCGCGATGGCGTGAGTGCGCACCTTCATGGCGGCTTTGCGCGCAGGCCAAAGCCGATCACACCGCCCCAGCGCGTCATGATCGGTTGGGCCCGGTCCGCTGGCGAGGCGCTTGGCCTTGACCTCAAGTTTCGCCCATCGGGCGGGGTGTGCGAAGGCAACAACCTTGCGGCCGCCGGTTGCCCCAACATCGACACCCTCGGCCCCTGCGGCGGCGGGCTCCACAGCGACGAGGAATTTGCGCTCATCCCCAGTTTCGCGGAGCGCGCCAAGCTTTCGTTTCTGCTGCTGGCGGGCCTGAATTGCGGCGCTTTCGATGTGCGGAGCCTCACCGCGTGAGCGAGCCTGCCTACATCATTCGCGCCGCGGGTCCTGGCGACATCGAGGGTTTCAAGCAGCTGCGCGAGATCGCGGGGCCTGGCTTCACCAGCCTGATGCTGGACGACCGCGCCATGGCCGCCAAACTGGAGCACTCGCGCGCGAGCTTTGCCTCGAACGCCGCCCATGCCGGGGAGGAACGGTATTTTCTGGCGCTTGAGCACGTCGCCGACCGGACCTTGGCGGGGTGCTGCGGGGTCAAGTCGACTATCGGGGAGACCCCGCCTTTCTTCAATTTTCGCTTGATCACCGAGGCGCAATCGTCCGCCGCCGTGCATCGCCGGTTCGACATGCGCGTGCTGATCGGCGTCAACGATTTCACCGGCTGCAGCGAGGTCGGCTCGTTGTTCGTGCGGCCGGAGCATCGCGCCCACGGTGTCGGGCGCATGGTGGCGCAGAGCCGCTACATGCTCATGGCGACGGCCCCGCATCGCTTCCGCGAGCAGGTGGTTTCCGAACTGCGCGGGGTGGTCTCTCCCGAAGGCGTCTCTCCATTTTGGGAGGCGGTGGGGCGACATTTTTTCCGCATGGATTTCTCGGAAGCCGACAAACTGAGCGCGACCACCGACAACCAATTCATTCTCGATCTGACGCCTCAGCATCCCATTTATGTCGATCTGCTCCAGGAAACGGCGCGCGCGGTCATCGGTCATTGCCACCAGGACGGCCTGGGCGCCCGTCGCCTGCTCGAGTGGGAGGGTTTCAGTTTTTCCAACGTGATCGACATTTTCGATGGCGGCCCGTTGATGAGCGTGCGCCGCGATTCCATCCGCACGCTGCGGGAGTCGAAAAAGCGGCGTCTCGAACTAGCCAGCGAAGGCGCAAGCGGCGTGCGAGCGCTGCTGGCCGTTCCGCGCCTCGGCGATTTTCGCTGCGTGAGCGCGCATATTGTCCAGAATAGTGGAGCGGTGGAGGTGACGCCCGCCACGCTCGCAGCACTTGGGCTCGAAGCGGGCGCCGAAGCCTTGGTTTGGGTGGACGATGCGCACTGAACTCTTCATCGACGGCGCTTGGCGCGAGGGCGAAGGCGAGGCGTTCGCTTCGCACGATCCAGCTACAGGCGAGAAGGTCTGGGAGGGCCGTGCCGCGAGCGGGGACGATGTTGCCGAGGCGATGGCGGCTGGACGCCTCGCGTTTCCTGGGTGGTCGCGGCGGCCTTTGCAGGAACGCGTCGAAATCGTGCGCGCGTTTGGCGAAGCGATAGAGAAACGAGCCGAAAATCTGGCGCGCACCATCAGCCGTGAAATGGGCAAAGTCGCCTGGGACGCCAAGGCCGAAGTGCAAGCCATGGTGGGCAAGATCGAATTGTCGATCCGTGCGCAAGCCGAGCGGGCCGGCGCACGCGAAGAGAAGGCGCAATTCGGCGCCATGGCGCTTTCGCACCACGCCCACGGCGTGCTGGCGGTGTTCGGGCCGTTCAATTTTCCCGGCCACTTGCCGAACGGCCATATCGTGCCAGCGCTGCTGGCCGGCAATTGCGTGTTGTTCAAGCCGAGCGAGTTCACCCCAGGCGTCGGCGCGCTGATGACCGAGGCATGGGAGGAGGCGGGTCTGCCGGCGGGCGTGCTCAATCTGCTGCAGGGCGGGCGCGACACAGGCGCTGCGCTGCTCGATGCGCACGGCCTTGCTGGCGTGTTGTTCACCGGCTCGGCGCACACGGGCGCGTTCATCCATCGCAAGTTCGCCGGCCGCCCTGAAATAATGTTGGCGCTCGAACTCGGCGGCAACAATGCGCTTGTTGTCTGGCCGCCGGTCGATGCCAACGCCGCGGCCAATCTCATCGCCCACTCCGCCTTCGCCACCAGCGGGCAGCGCTGTTCATGCGCGCGCCGGCTGATCGTGCCGGAAGGGCAAGCAGGCGAGGCCATCATCGAGGCGCTTGCGGCGCTCTTGCCTCGGCTTGGCGTCGGTCCGGCCACGCAAACACCAGAACCCTTCATGGGGCCGCTGGTGAACGCGGCATCTGCCGAACGCGCGGTGAAGTTCGAGCGTGCGCTGCTCGCCCTGGGCGGCAAGGCCATCGTTCCGGTCAAACGCGATGGGGCGTACGTCCATCCAGCGTTGATCGATGTGACCGGGCTTTCTCCGCCGGACGAAGAATTGTTCGGCCCGGTGCTGCAGGTCATTCGCGTCACCGATTTCGACCATGCGCTCGATGTCGCCAACGCTACGCGCTTTGGCTTGTCGGGCGGGCTCATCAGCGATGACGCCGCTCTCTGGGAGCGGGTGAAGCAGGAATTGCGCGCGGGCGTGCTCAATTGGAATCGTCCAACCACGGGCGCATCTGGCGCCATGCCGTTCGGCGGACCGGGTCTGTCGGGATCGTTGCGGCCGAGCGCCTATTACGCGGCGGATTACTGCGCCTATCCGGTCGCATCGCAAATGGCGGAGAAGGCGGCGGCCATTGCGGCGCCGGGTTTGCCATGAGCGGCGGAATTGAGAGCGCCGAGGAAATCAATTTCGACGGTCTGGTTGGGCCCACGCACAATTATGCGGGCTTGTCGGAAGGCAATCTCGCCTCGGCGCGCAATCGCGATGCCATCGCGCGCCCGCGCGAAGCGGCGCTGCAGGGTTTGGCCAAAATGCAGCGCCTGCGCGCGCTCGGTTTGCGACAGGGCGTGCTGCCGCCGCAGGAGCGGCCGAGCATAGCGTGGCTGCGCTCGCTCGGTTTCAGCGGAACGGACGGCCAAGTCTGGGAGCGCGCCTGGAAAAGCGAGCCCACGCTTGCGCGGGCGGCGCTGGCCGCTTCGGCCATGTGGGCGGCGAACGCGGCGACTATTTCGCCCAGCGCTGACTGCGCCGATGGCAAGCTGCACGCAAGCGTCGCCAATCTGCAGACCATGCTGCACCGGATTTTGGAGGCCGAGCAAACCGAGCGCGCCTTGCGCCGGCTTATGCCCGACGAAGCGCGCTTTGCCGTGCATCCCGCGCTGCTGCCCCACGACGCGCTCTCCGACGAAGGCGCGGCAAACCACATGCGCATGGCCGCAAGCGGTGGCGCGCCCGGCGTGGAGATCTTCGTGTATGGGCGCCAAGCCGGCGAGCCGCGCTCCGGGTTTCCCGCGCGCCAAACGCTTGAAGCGTGCCGTGCGCTGGCGCGCCGGCATGCGTTGAGCGACGCGCGCGCGATCTATGCGCGTCAAGCCGACGGGGCGATCGATTCCGGCGCGTTCCACAATGATGTCGTGGCGGTGGCGCACGAGCGCGTGCTGTTCCATCACGAGGACGCGTTCGCCGACAAGGCGACGCTCCATGCGGCGATACGCGGTGCCGCAAGCGGGCTGTTCGAGCCGGTCTTCGTGGAAGTCCCGCGCGCCCGGGTGGGGATCGAGGACGCGGTCTCGTCCTACCTTTTCAATTCGCAGCTGGTGCGCTTGCCGGGCGCCGCTTCGCTGACCCTCATCGCCCCCAGCGAAGTGCGTGAAAACAACCGCACCGCCGATTTCGTGCGCGAGATGTGCGCGCCGCCGAACGCCGCAATCGGGGCGGTCGAATACGTCGAAGTGCGTGAGAGCATGCGCAATGGCGGCGGGCCGGCGTGTCTGCGCTTGCGCATCGTGATGAACAGCGCCGAGCGCGCCGCGGCGAGCGCGGGTTTCTTCCTTGACGATGCGCTGGCCGCCAAGCTCGAAGCCTGGATCAAGGCGCACTATCGCGAACAGATCGCCCCCGCCGATCTCGCCGATCCCGCGCTCGTCGATGAAACTCAACGCGCGCTGGAGGAACTCACGCGCATCTTGCCGCTTGGCGGGGATTTCTATCCGTTTCAGCGCGGCTGAAGAAAGCGCCACCGCGTATTGTCCGGCCCTTTGGCGCCTCTCTCCGAGTGGAGCGCGCGCCTCGCGGCGCGCATGAGCGCCGTGCTTGCGGGTCTCGAGAACGAGCGCACCGGAAGGTGCGCGCTCCACCCGGCACTGCGCCGGCGCGTGTAATTGGCACGCCCACCGCGCGACCTTAGTTCAAGCTCTCCGGCCGCAATTTGTAGCCGCCTTCCGCGGTTTCATCGAACAGTACTTCGATCTGCGGGTGCTCGATCGGCTCGCCGCTGTCGTCTGGCAGCAGGTTCTGCTCGGAGACGTAGGCCACGTAATGGCTGTCGGAATTTTCGGCGAAGAGGTGGTAGAAAGGCTGGTCGCGGCGCGGCCGAATTGGTTCGGGGATGGCGGCAAGCCATTCCTCCGTATTGGAGAATTGCGGGTCGACATCGAACACAACGCCCCGAAACGGGAACAATTTGTGCTTGACAACCTGTCCGATGGTGAATTTCGCCTCGTGCATCTCCAGGACTCCTCTCGGGCCTCCTTATCCGCTCGTCTTGGTAAGGTAGTGGGCCGGCGGCTGCGCAACAAGCATGGGTCGCGCCGGAGGCGAGCAAGGCATGGGTAGGTGCGCTGTTTCCGGCGCCGGGGCGCCCCCAAGGGGGAATTTCGCTGCGCCACGGCTGCGCCCGGTTCGGGATTGGGCTAGCATCGAACTCGAATGGCAATCGCGGGGCCGCCCCGCCGGAATGGTTAGTCAATGGCAAAGG
>JAKFYF010000101.1 GCA_021731005.1 Hyphomonadaceae bacterium | reverse complement strand
AGCGCCCACCCACCCCCACAATGTGTCTCGCGGCGCTGGCCCGGGCTGGACCACCTCGGCAACCTCCACGAATGCGCCGCGAGACACATTGTGGGGGTGGGTGGGCGCTTCAGCCATTGAGAGCACGGGCGCGAAGCAGACATCGCTGCCTTCCATCAAGGCGCACCACTCGTCACGCGTCTTGGTTCTGATCACCGCAGCGATTTTTTCCGAGAGCCGCGGCCACGCCGAGCGATCAAAGTGCGCCGCGAATTCGGGATCGCCGGCCAGACCGGTTTTCGCCAACAATTCGGCGTAGAATTGCGGCTCGATCGAACCGATGGCGACCCATTTACCATCCTTGCATTCGTAAGTGTCGTAGAAATGCGCGCCGCCATCGAGGAAGTTCGCGTCGCGCTCATCGCTCCACAAGCCGGACGCGCGCATGCCGTAGAAGGTGGCCATCAGCGAGGCGGCGCCGTCGGTCATGGCCGCATCGATGACCTGGCCCTTGCCTGAGCGCTGCGCTTCGAACAAAGCGGCGCATATGCCGAGCGCAAGGTAGAGCGCGCCCCCACCGTAATCGCCGACCAGGTTGAGCGGCGGGGCCGGCGCCTCGCCCTTGCGCCCCATCGCATGCAGCGCCCCGGTCAAGGCGATGTAATTGATGTCGTGACCTGCGGCGTGCGCCAACGTCCCGGTCTGGCCCCAGCCGGTCATGCGGCCGTAGACGAGCCGCGGGTTGCGCGTCAGCGCGATCTCGGGGCCCAGCCCCAGCCGCTCCATCACCCCCGGCCGGAAGCCCTCGACCAGCACGTCAGCTCTGGCGATAAGCGCCAACCCTGTTTCAACATCGCGCGCCGCCTTGAGATCGAGCGCCACCGAGCGCCGCCCGCGCGAGGTCACGTCGTACATCGGCGCGCCCTTGGGCGTTCCCCCGCGCACGCCCGAGCCGCGGTCGATCCGCACCACGTCGGCGCCCATGTCGGAAAGCAGCATGCAGCAGAACGGCCCCGGCCCGATGCCAGCGAATTCGATCACCTTGACGCCGTCGAGCGGTCCAGAAGCCATGTGTGCGCCTTCCCGTTAAGCTTGTGGTTTGCTTCCTTGCCCGATCGGCCCTTAGTTGCAACCCGCGCCGCTTGGGCGCCGGAGCGTTAACCTTGCGGATCGTGGTTCGTAGCCAAGACGCGCACGCGCTGCGCGAGGCCCAGGCCCGCCTTGGCGCCGCCGGCATCGAAGCGATCGCGATGCCTGGGTTTTCGCGCGCCGCGCCGGACGGCGAGGACGTCTCGGTGTTCTGCGGGCCGGGCGCGCTTGAACAGGCGCGCATCGCGGCAACGCGAGACATGGCGCCGCTCGCGGCGCTGGCGGCGCTGGCCTTGCCCCCCGAGCTCGGTTTGCTCGAATTTGCTTCTTCCGGCGCCATCGCCATCGACGCGCCCCCTCCTCCGCTCGCCTCGCAATTTGAAGCACAGGTGCGCGTGGCCATCATTGAGGAAGAGGCCGCACGCCGCCGCGCTACGCTGCGCGAACTCGCCATCGCCGCGCCCGCCCCCTGCCAAGACCGCCCCTTGAAGGCGCTCTATGTCGGCGCGCCAAGTGCTTCGTTCCTGGCGCTTGAAGCCGCATTCGCCGCGCAGGGCGGCGCGATCAAAGCGGCGTTCTCCTCATTCACCGGCTTCGATCACCTGCACGACGAGGCGTTCGATGCGGTTATTCTCAATGGCGCCGAAGATGTCGCGACCGCGCTTTCGCTTTGCGCGGCGCTGCGCCGCAACACCGCGCTTTGCCATTTGCCGACCATGGTGCTGACCGGCGGCGACGATGAAGCGACAATCGCGGCGGCCTACGAGCGCGGCGCCAGCGCGATCGCCTCAAGCCATAATGCGTGCGGGGTAAGCCTGGGCTGGTTGTTCGAAGCGATCCGGCGCGAGCGCCGGCGCCGCGGCGGCGAGCATGCTCTGCGAGCACTGCGCGATCTGATGGGCGATACGCGCACCGGCTTGTTCCGGCCCGCCCCGTTCAAGGCGCATCTAGCCCGACTGGCGCAAGATCACCAACAGTGCGGCAGGCCGTTCAGCGTCGTCGCGTTGCGTGTGACGCCAGCGTTTGGCGCCAGCGAGCCCTCCGATGCGGCGTGGGCGCGCGGTTTTGCCGAAATTGGGAGCCTCGCGGCGCGGCTGATGCGCGAAACAGATTGTGGCGCAGCCCTTGGGCGCGAGCTGATCGCGCTGGCGCTGCCGGTTTCCACTTTCGAAGCGGCGCGCCGCTCGGTGGAGCGCATCGCTTCGGTGGCCGAGTGCACCGCGTTCGCCTCCGGCGATGGCGGCGCGGGCCCGCTGGTGTTCGAGCGCAGCGTGGTGGAACTGCAAGCCGGCGAGAGCGGCCCGGGGCTGCTGGCGCGCGCGTTACGCGGCATCGAGATGAGCGCTATGTCGGCGTGAAGCCTTCCTCCCCCGCGTGCGAGGGAGCTGTCCGCGCTACGCCGCCTTCCGCGCCGCCAGCCGCGCCAGCACTTCCAGCACCGCGCGCAGCGCTTTCAGGCGCTGCGCTGCTTCTGGCCAGCCGCCTTGCACCACCAGCTTGCCGTCGGGACGCATCTTGTAGTCGTCGGGGCGTTCCTGCACGTGGCGCACCAACGCCATGGGATCGGGGAAGCCGCCTTCGCGGAACGTGAGCACCGCGCCCTTGGGGCCGGCGTCGAGTTTCGAAATCAGGCAGCGCCGGCACAGCGCCTTGAGCGCAGCCACCGCGATGAGCTGGTCGGCTTCAGCCGGCAGCGGCCCGAAACGGTCGATCAGTTCCGCCGCGAAGGCTTCGCGCTCCTGATCGCTGTCGAGTTCGGCGAGGCGGCGATAGAGCGCAAGCCGCACCGTCAAGTCCGCGACATACGCTTCTGGGATCAGCACCGAGGCGCCAACGCTGATTTGCGGCGACCATGATTTCTCGCTTGGGGCGTCTTCGCGGCCCTCGCGCAACGAGGTCACCGCCTCCTCCAGCATCGACTGGTAAAGTTCCACGCCGACTTCACGAATATGGCCAGTCTGCTCCTCGCCCAGCAGGTTGCCGCCTCCGCGCATGTCAAGATCGTGGCTCGCAAGCGTCAAGCCGGCGCCGAGATTGTCGAGCGAGGCAAGCACCTTCAGCCGCTTCTCAGCGCCGGAGGTTAACGACTGCTCCGCCGCGGTTGTGAGGTAGGCATAGGCGCGCACCTTGGAGCGCCCGACGCGGCCGCGCAGTTGGTACAATTGCGCCAGACCGAACATATCGGCGCGGAACACAATCAAGGTATTCGCGCGCGGAATATCGAGCCCGCTTTCAACGATGCTGGTCGAGAGCAGCACGTCGTGGGCGCCGTCATAGAAGCGGGTCATGATCTCATCGAGCGCGCCGCCCGCCATCTGGCCGTGGGCGATGGCGAAGCTCACCTCCGGCACGGTGCGGCGCAGGAAGTCCCCCGCCTCGCCCAGGTCGGCGATGCGCGGCGTGACGAAGAAGCTCTGCCCGCCGCGATATTTCTCGCGCAACAGCGCCTCGCGCACGGTAAGCGCATCGAACGGCGTCACATAAGTGCGCACCGCCATGCGGTCGATCGGCGGGGTGGTGATCAGGCTCATTTCGCGAATGCCGGCGAGCGCCAATTGCAGCGTGCGCGGGATCGGGGTGGCCGAGAGCGTCAGCACGTGAACGTCGGCGCGGATTTCCTTCAAGCGCTCCTTGTGCTTGACGCCGAAGTGTTGCTCTTCATCGATGATCATGAGGCCGAGGTCGCGGAATTGCACGCTCTTGGACAAGAGCGCGTGCGTGCCGATGACGATCTCAACCGTGCCGGCGGTCACGCCTGCCTTGGTTTCATTTTGCTCTTTGGCGGTCACCAGCCGCGACAATTGCCCCACCCGCACCGGCAAGCCGCGGAAGCGCTCGCTGAAGGTGCGATAATGCTGGCGGCACAGCAAAGTCGTCGGCGCCACCACCGCGACCTGGCGCCCGGACATCGCCAGCAGGAACGCGGCGCGCAGCGCCACTTCGGTCTTGCCGAAGCCGACATCGCCGCAGATCAGCCGATCCATTGGTTTGCCGGCGCCGAGATCGCCGACCACATCGTCGATCGCGGCCAATTGATCTTCGGTTTCCTCATACGGGAAGCGCGCGCAGAATTCGTCCCACAATCCTTCCGGCGGGTTGACGATTTCCGCGTGCCGGGTCGCGCGCTGGGCGGCGACGCGCAGCAATTCCTCGGCCATGTCGCGCAGGCGCTGCTTGGTGCGCGCCTTGCGTCCTTGCCAAGCCACGCCGCCGAGCTTGTCCAATTGCGCTTCGGCGTCTTCATTGCCGTAGCGGCTGACAAGTTCGATGTTCTCGACTGGCAGATAGAGTTTGTCGCCGCCATGATAGGCCAGGTCGAGACAGTCGTGGGGTGCGCCTTGCACGTCGAGGGTCTTTAACCCGTCATAGCGTCCGACCCCGTGCTCCTGATGCACGATGAGATCGCCGGGCGAGAGCGCGGCGGCTTCCGCGATCACGCTCGAAGCCTTGCGCCGCTTGCGCGGACGCGCCAGCCGGTCGCCCAGAATGTCCTGCTCGGAGAGGAAGGCGAGGGTGTCGCTTTCGAACCCGTGTTCCAACGGCAGCACCGCCAGCGCATGGGCGCCCTTCGGCAATTGCGCGGCGTCACGCCATTGCTTGACCCGCACCAGGGCCTCGACGCCGTGATCGGTGAGCACGCCGGCGAAGCGCTCGGCTGATCCGTCGGACCAGGCGGCGATCAAGACGCGCTTGTTGGCCTTGGCGAGCGCTGCGATGTGCTTGGCGGCGGCGTCGAAGACATTCGCATCGGCTTGCCGTTCGGGTGCGAAGTCGCGGCCGGCGCGTACGCCGAGGTCGAGCTTGTGCTTTGCCTCGGTGTCGAAGGGGCTGAAACGGCGCACCGCGCGCTCACCCAATGCAAGTTTCAGCGCAGCGTCGTCGAGATAGACCAGATCAGGGCTCGGCGCGCGGAAGGGTGCGGCGCCGCGCATCGTCGGCGCGGTCCGGCGCGCTTCGTAATGATCGCGCGCGGTTTCGACGCGCTCGCGGATCGCTTCCTCCGCCAAGGCGTCGAACGCCACCAGCGCATCGGCGCCGGCATAGTCGAACACGGTATCGAGCGTGTCGTAGAAGAACGGCAGCCATTGCTCCATGCCCTGGCGGCGAGTGCGGGCGCTGACGCTGTCATAGAGCGTGTCGCTTACCGTGCCGAAAGCTTGGCCGAAGCGCTTGCGGAAATGCAGCACGGAAGCATCGTCGAGCAGCACTTCGCTGACCGGAGTGAGCAGCGCGCTCTTCAGTCTAGCCTTGGAGATCTGGCTTTCCGCGTCGAAACTGCGGATGGTCTCGATCGTGTCGCCGAAGAAGTCGAAGCGCAGCGGCTCGCCCGCGCCGGGCGCGAACACGTCGATCAAGCCGCCGCGCACCGCAAATTCTCCGGGCGCGCGCACCGTGGAGGAGCGGGCGTAGCCGTTGACGACGAGATAAGATTCCAGCGCCGCCATCTCCATTTCTTCGCCGACACTTGCGGCGAACGCGCCCTCCCCCATGCGTTTGCGGGGGGGCACGCGCTGAGCCACCGCCGAAGCGGTGGCGATGGCGAGCAGGGGAGCTCCTCCTGGTTTGAGCCGCGCCAGATGCGCGAGCGTGGCGCAGCGTAGCGCCGCAACCGAGGCGGCCGGAGAGATGCGGTCGTAGGGCAAGCTGTCCCAGGCCGGCAGACGCAGGCTGGCGATGTCGGGCGCGAAGAAGTTGGCGGCGGCCTCGAATTGCGCGGCGCGGGTTTCGTCACGGGCGACGAACAGGGTGACGCCGCCGCGCACCCGCGCGGCTTCCGCGATCGCCGCCGCATCGACGCCCTCGGGCGCGCCGATGACGGGCAGCTGTTCCTTGGCTCTGGCGAGCGTCTCGATCAGGCGTGTCGGGAGCGGGCTCACCTCGATAGCGCCCCGGCGCGGATCGCCGCCAGCAGCGGCGTGTCGTAGCACGCTGGAGCGGGCGCTTCCCCGACGATCCAGGAATAGACGTCCTGATCGGGGGCGTCGAGCAGCCGTTCAAACGCCTCAAGGCCGCCAGCGTCGAGCCCGGCCAAGTTTCGGTCGGCAAATGCCCCTAGAATCAAGTCAATCTCCCGGAAGCCCCGGCGCCAGGCGCGAAATCTCAGTTTTTTGCGGCGCTCGTCCATGGGGGGCCGCGCTATAACGCATCCGGAGGCGGAAGTCAGTGCGATGAATATGGACCGCCGGCGTCCCGCCGGCTTTGTTGAGCGGCTGTTGCAGCGGCGCCGGCGAGGACGCCGGCGGTCCATAATTGTCCCCTGTCC
>JAKFYF010000312.1 GCA_021731005.1 Hyphomonadaceae bacterium | reverse complement strand
ACGTCGCGCGCGCGTATGGCGTGCGCTCGGCCATGCCGATGTTCAAGGCGCTCAAGCTCTGCCCGCAAGCCAAAGTCGTGCACGGCGACATGGGCAAATACGCCGAAGAAGGGCGCATCATCCGCACCATGATGGAAGCACTCACTCCGCAGGTGGAGCCGCTCTCCATTGACGAAGCGTTTATGGATCTGTCCGGCACGGAGGCGCTGCATGGCGGCGCCCCGGCGCGATCGCTGATCAGGCTGCAGAACCGCATCTGGGAAGAGCGCAAGCTCACCGTCTCCATCGGCATCAGCTTTAACAAGTTCCTGGCCAAGACCGCCTCCGATCTCGACAAGCCGCGCGGCTTCTCCGTGATTGGGCGTGCGGAAGCGCTTGCGTTCCTCGAGACGCGCGCGGTCGCGACCTTGCCAGGCGTGGGGCCCGCCGGCGCCAGCGCGCTGGAGCGCAACGGGCTGAAACGCATTGGCGATATCCGCGCCGCCGGCCCGCAACGGATGCGTGCGCTCTATGGCGATTGGGGCGCGCACCTGTTCGCACTGTCGATGGCAGACGATCCGCGTCGCGTCGATCCACACGGCGAACGCAAGAGCATCTCGGCGGAGACCACGTTCTTCGAGGATGTCGCCGATATCGAGACTCTGGAAGATATCCTCTGGCCGCTTTGCGAAAAGGTCGCCGCGCGCTGCCGCGCCAGCGAGAGCGCTGGACGCACGCTGACGCTCAAACTCAAAGACACGCGCTTCAAAATCATGACGCGGCGGCGGCAATTACAGGAACCAACGCTGCTGGCGCATCGGATCTTCGAGACCGCTCGCGAATTGCTGGCGGGAGATGCGGATGGGCGCGCGAAATTCCGCCTTATCGGCGTCGGCCTATCCGACTTCAGCACCGCATCGGAAGCTGATAAGGGCGACATGCTCGACCAGGCCACGCCCAGACGCGCCGCTGCCGAAGCCGCGGTCGCAAGCGCACGGGCCAAGTTCGGCAAAGGCGCGGTGCAAACCGGGCGGGCGCTGAAGTCTGATCGGGATGAGGATTAACAAATGGCGTCACGCATGGTAGGCTGCACTAATGAGCAAGATTGAACTTGATTTGCCTCCCGATCTCTCCCGATTCGTTCGCAGTCAGGTGGAGGCGGGGCTGTATCACTCGGAGCAGGATGTTATCGAGGACGCGGTGCGGCGTTTGTCGGAAGCTGACGAGGCCAAGGTCGAAGCGATAAAGGCGGCGCTCGCGCCGGGTTTGGCGGAGGCGGACGCGGGGATCTATTTCGAGGGCGGCGCCGCCGAGATCATAAAAGCAGCGCACAAGCGGTTGGCGCAGGCCGAGTGAGATACCGCTTTACGCCGACAGCCGCCAAGCACATGGACGAGATATTGCGATACTCAATACCGCGCTGGGGCGCTGTGCGAGCCGACCGATACATCGAAACTATTGAGGCGGACGTGGCCAAGGCCGCGGCCGGAGAAATTCCGCTCAGACCACGCGATGAATACGGCAAGGGGCTGTTTTCGGTGAGGTCAGGATCGCATGTTGTATCCGTGCGTCGTGAAGAGCATCAATTGGTAGCGATTGCCGTACTTCATCAGAGGATGGAACCCTCGCGCCACTTGCGCGAGAACGATTAGGAGCGGGGCCATGAGTAGGATCGAAACACGCTTGCGGGAACTCAACATCATGATGCCGACACCCCCGGCGCCGGTGGCGTCTTATGTGCCGTACGTGATCGTCGGCAAGCTGGTGCATGTATCTGGGCAAGTGTCGGTGGATGCGTCCGGCGGCATCAAGGGCAAACTAGGCGACGCCATCGAAGTGGAGGAGGGCCAAGCCGCCGCGCGCCTGTGCGGGCTCAATCTGCTGGCGCAAGTGAAAGCCGCGTGCGGGGGCGATCTCGACCGTGTCAAGCGCGTGGTGAAGTTGAACGGCTTCGTCAACGTGACGCCTGATTTCTCACCGATACCGCAAGTGATGAACGGCTGCTCCGACCTCATGGTCTCGGTGTTCGGCGATGCCGGCCGCCACGCGCGCTCGGCGGTGGGCACGGCGAACTTGCCGCTGAACTTCGCGGTGGAGGTGGATGGGGTGTTTGAGATTGAGTGAGGCCGCGCACGCCTTCTGCTTGGACCGCCGGCGTCCTCGCCGGCATACGATGTTTCGACATGCACGGACCTGGGTGGCTCCGACACCGAATGCCGGCGAGGACGCCGGCGGTCCAAGCAAGAATACAAGCAGCGCCTCTAGGTGTTCCTCCTGCACGTCCCTGTGCCCCCCGCCCCCAAGAGCGGGTGCTTGCTGCGCCGGCGTTGCCTAAAACCATGGACGGAAGCGACTCCCTCACCGTCGAAGCCATCGACAGCCTCGCGCGCATCCCGCGTGAGACTTGGGACAGCCTCGCCAATCCTCACGGCGCAGCGCACGATCCGTTCATATCATGGGATTTCCTGCAGGCGCTCGAGCAAAGCGGCTGCGTTGGCGCCCGCACAGGCTGGCGCCCGGCGCATCTGATCGCGCGTGACCGCGGCGTCGTCGTCGGGGCGATGCCGCTCTATTTCAAGGATCATTCCTACGGCGAATACGTGTTCGATCATGCCTGGGCCGATGCGCTGCAACGCGCAGGCGGGCGCTATTATCCGAAGCTGCAAGCCGCTGTGCCGTTCACGCCGGCGCCGGGAAGGCGCATTCTCAGTGGCGAAGGAGAAGTGGAGCGCGCGTTGGCGTTCGCGGCGACCGGGTTGGCCGAGCGCGCGGGCGCTTCCTCGGTACATGCGACATTCGCGAGCGGCGACCTATGCGCAAGGCTCGAACCGCTGGGCTATTTGACGCGCATCGGCCTGCAATATCACTGGTTCAACCGCGGCTACGAAACCTTCGAGGGCTTCCTCGCGGATCTCTCTTCGCAGAAGCGCAAAGCGATTCGCCGCGAGCGCGCGCGCGCCCACGAGGGTCTGACGATCGAGCGGTTGCATGGCCCCGACATCGAGCCGCGGCACTGGGATTTCTTCTTCCGCTGCTACATGGACACCGGTTCGCGCAAATGGGGCCAGCCCTATCTCAACCGCGAATTCTTCGCGCTCATCGGTGAGCGCATGAACGAGCAATGTGTGCTGTTCGTGGCGGCGATCGGGGGGCGGCCAGTAGCCTCGGCGCTGAACTTCATCGGCGGCGAGGCGCTCTACGGGCGGTATTGGGGACGCACCGCCGATGTGCCGTTTCTGCACTTCGAACTTTGCTATTACCAGGCGATCGAACTAGCCATCGAATTGGGACTCCAGCGCGTCGAAGCGGGCGCGCAAGGCGAGCACAAGCTGGCGCGCGGTTATGTGCCGGCGCCCACCTACAGCGCACACTGGATCGCCCATCCTGGCTTGCGTGAGGCGGTGGCGCGCTATCTGGCGGCAGAGACGCCGGCCATGAGTGACGAAGCCGAAGCACTGAAAGAACACGCGCCGTTCAGGAAGAACATCGAGATATAGCGTGGTTCCAGCATCTCGCTACGCCGGCAGCGCCCCGCTCTCGGCCAGCGCCTTGAACCAGGCATAGCTGGCCTTCTCGGTGCGCGCGCCGCTGGCGCGGTCTTGCGCCACCAGGCCGAACTTGGAGCGATAGCCTTCGGCCCATTCCCAATTGTCGACCAGCGTCCAGTGGAAATAGCCGCCCACCTGCGAGCCCGCCTCCATTGCGCTCTTCACCGCTTCGAGATGGCGGCGCAGATAGTCGATGCGGAACCGGTCGTCGGTGACTGCAGGGCCGGTGCTGAATGGATCGGAGCATCCGTTCTCGGTGATGAGCACACGCGGATTGCCGTACTGCTCGCGCACACGCTGCAGCAATTGCCAGAGCCCCGAGGGATCGATGTGGCGGCCGAATGCGTCGAGTTCCACCCCGCCCGGGGGTTCTCCGAGCGCGATGCGCGCATCGCTGCTGGGGTCAAAACGCAAATAGGCTGGCGCGTAATAATTGACGCCGAGAAAATCGAGCGGCTGGCGGATAATGTCCATGTCGCCCTCGCGCACGGACGCCTCCACGAAATCACGCGCCGCCTTCGGGTACTCGCCCTTGAACAAGGGATCGAGATAGGCGCGGTTCCACACCGCATCGAAGCCGTCGGCGGCCCTGTCGTTCAAGAACGGCCAGCCGCGCGCCGCGCGCGAGGGCGTCACCGCCAGCGTCGTGCCGATGGCGAGGTCGCTCTGCGCGGCCCGCAGCGCCTGGATCGCCAGCCCTTGCGCCAAATTCTGGTGATGCGTAACGGGTCCAATGAGGCTCGCATCCTTCAATCCCGGCGCATGGATGCCCAGTACGTGACCGGCGAACACGTGCACCGAGGGCTCGTTCAGAATCACGAAATGCTTGATGCGGCCGCCCAAACGCGCGCCGATTTCAGCGGCGTAATCGGCAAAGCGTTGCGCCGTGTCGCGCGAAGTCCAGCCGCCTGTGGCCTGCAGCGCCAGCGGCAAGTCCCAATGGAACAAGGTGGCGTAGGGCGTGATGCCACGCCCCAGGCAGGCATCCGCCAAGCCCGCATAATAGTCGATCCCGGCCTGATTCACCGCGCCCGCGCCGACAGGCATGATGCGCGGCCACGCGATCGAGAAGCGATAGGCTTTCAGCCCCGCGTCCGCGAGCAAAGCCGTATCCTCGCCGAAGCGATGGTATGAATCGTTGGCGGTACTCGCATCGGAGCGGTCAGCAATGGCCTCGCGCGGGAATACATCCCATATGCTCTGGCCGCGGCCGTCTTCACCCAATGCGCCCTCGATCTGGAAAGCCGAGGTGGCGCAGCCCCAGATGAAGTCGGTTGGAAATTGTCGTGAGGCCGGCGCCGGGAAGGCGACGGCGGCGGGCGAGCCGCAGGCGGCGAGGCTTGCGCTCACCGCCCCAAGGGCGGCGGTTCTGCGGGTGATGGAGAGGCTCATGGCGCGATGCTAGCAGCCCCGGACGCGCACGCTCAAGGAGCGACCCCAGCCAAACCCTTGCCGCGGCGCGTGAGCAAATAAAGCGGTGCGCCGAGCAGCGTCAGCAACGCACCCCAGGCCAGCACTTCGAGCCCGGAGCCGATGATCGCGAACAGCGAATAGGCCGCCGCGAGCAATGCAATCAGCGCCCAGGCGCGCGCCGACTTCCAGGAATGGCGCAGCTCCGCAAGCGCGCTGACCAGATAGGGCACGAGCACCGTCGCCGTGCTCATCATCAGCAGGAAGGTGAAAGCGCCGACCAGGCCGCGCGAATAGTTCAGCACCAGCAGCGCCGAGCCTAGCAGCGAGGACAAGAGAAGCGCGGTGGTGGGTGCGCCGCCGGCATTGGTCAGAGCCAGCGCGCGGGGCGCCATCCCCGCCAGCGCCACCGCCATCGGCGTCTGTCCGCACACGAAGATCATGCCGTTGAGTGTGCCAGCGGTGGCCACCAGCGCGCCCGCGCCGATGAGCAGCGGGCCCCAGGCGCCGAAAATTCGCGCGGCGTCGGCGAACGGGGCGGTTGAGCGGACCAAGTCGGCGGCCGGCACCAGCAGCATGACCGCGAGGCTTGCGGCGAGATAGATCAAGGTTACCGTCACCATGCCGACCACAAGCGCGCGCGGTATGGTGCGCTCGGCGTTCTTGACGCTGGCCGCGGGCAGGGCGCCGACCTCGAACCCGGTAAACGCCCACAGCGTCAGCAAGGCGGTGGCGGCGAGCACCGAAAGCGGCGCCCCGTCGGATGGGTTGGGCGCGGGGAGGTTGACGGCGTGGCCGACGAAAAAGCCCGCGCCGATGATGGCGGCGAGCGGCGCGAGCTTCAGCACTGTCATCAGGATTTGTACAAAACTCGCCTCGCGCAGTCCGCGCACATTGATGAAAGTGAAAACCCAAATCAGCGCCAGCCCCGCGAGCGCTTGTCCGATGGGATTGTCCGCCAGCGCCGGGAAGAATACCGGAAGGTAGCCCACAAAGGCGATGGCCACGGCGGGTATCGAGATCACGTACGAGCACCAATAGCCCCAAGCGATCAGGAAGCCGGTGAAATCGCCGAACGCTTCCTGCGCGTAGACATAGGGCCCGCCCGTGCGCGCCGTGCGCGAAGCCAGCCGCGCGAAAGCAAGTGCAAGCGCAATCGAGCCGGCGCCGGAAATCAGCCAGCCGCCGAAGCTCATCAGCCCATAAGGCGCCAGCACCGCCGGCAGCGTGAACACGCCCGAGCCGATCATGCAGCCAACCGTGAGCGCCCAGCAGGACCAGAAGCCGAGGGGTTTGGGGGGCGGGGATGCGTTCATGTGAACACGCTGGCGAGCGCGCGCTGAATTGGCAAGCGCTAGCGCCCACCCTCTCCCTTGCGGAGAGGGTCGCCGCGTAGCGGCGGGGT
>JAKFYF010000267.1 GCA_021731005.1 Hyphomonadaceae bacterium | reverse complement strand
CGGCCGCTCCGCGGCCACCTCCCCCGCGAGGGGGGAGGTTTCGCTAACGGTGAACCAATTTCGCCCCATCACCCCGCCTTCGCCTGTGCTTCGCTGACGCGTACGCCGCGCAGATGCTCCGCGATCAGGAACGCCAGATCGATCGCCTGGGCGCCGTTCAAGCGCGGATCGCAATGGGTGTGATAGCGGCTTGACAAATCCTCTTCCGTAACCGCCGCCGCGCCGCCCAGGCATTCCGTCACTTGTTGCCCAGTCATCTCCACGTGCACGCCGCCTGGATAAGCCCCCTCCGCCGGCAGGATGTTCATGAACGCGCGCACTTCGGCGAGGATACGATCGAACGGGCGCGTCTTGAAACCGCTTGCGGTTTCGAACGTGTTGCCATGCATCGGATCGCAGGACCACACCACGGCCCTGCCCTCGCGCAGCACCGGGCGGACCAATTTGGCTAGGCCCTGCTCCACCTTCTCGCTGCCGAAGCGCGCGATCAAGGTAATCCGGCCGGGCTCGTTGGCGGGATTGAGGATATCGATCAGGCGCAGCAGCTCATCGGGTTCGAGGCTTGGTCCACACTTGATGCCGATCGGGTTCTTCACCCCACGCGCGAACTCAACATGCGCGCCATCGGGCTGGCGGGTGCGGTCGCCGATCCAGAGGAAGTGTGCGCTGGTGTCGTACCAGTCGCCGCTGGTGGAATCGACGCGCGTCATCGCCTCTTCGTAGCCAAGCAACAGCGCTTCGTGGCTGGTATAGACATCCACCTGCTTCATTTGCGGCACGCTTTCGGGCGTGATGCCGCAAGCCTCCATGAACTGGATGGACTCGGTGATGCGGTCGGCCAGCTCGCGATAGCGTTTGCCCTGTGTGCTGCCTTCGACGAAACCGAGCATCCAGCGGTGAACGTTGTGCAGGTCGGCATAGCCGCCGTTGGCGAAGGCGCGGATCAGGTTCAGCGTCGAGGCCGATTGCGAATACGCCTTGACCAGCCGCTCCGGATCGGGCGTGCGCGCTTCGAGGTTAAACTCCATGCCGTTGATATTGTCGCCGCGATAAGACGGCAGCGTGACCCCGTCTTTAGTTTCGGTGGCCGAAGAGCGCGGCTTGCCGAACTGGCCGGCAATGCGGCCGAGCTTCACCACGGGCCGGGAGCCGGCGAATGTCAGCACCACGCTCATCGCCATCAGCGTGCGGAAGGTGTCGCGGATGTTGTCGGGGTGGAATTCCTTGAAGCTCTCGGCGCAATCCCCGCCCTGCAGCAGGAACGCCTTGCCGGCGGCGACGTCCGCCAGCCGCGCTTTCAGGTTGCGCGCCTCGCCGGCAAACACCAAGGGGGGATATGATCGCAGCTGAGTTTCAACCCGCGCCAGCGCCTCCGGATCGGGATAATCGGCGGGAATGTGCCTGGCCGACTTGGCGCGCCAGCCGGAAGGAGTCCATTTTTCTTGCATTGCAGAAATCCTAGCCGAACTGGGCGCCCGCTAGCGAGCCCTCGACGCCAAGCAAGAGATAAGCCCCCACGCGTCAAACCACCACACGGGGCGCGGCTCAGCGTTCCAGCCAATCGTGCTCCAGCGCCTTCAGCCGCGCCATCACGGACAACAAGAAGGCGGTGGACCAGGCAAACAGGATGACCCCGTTGGCGGCCTCGATGGCCGACACCATGCGCCAATCGCGGGCAAGCACGATGTCGCCAAACCCCACGCTGGCGAACGTCACTGTCGAAAAATAGAGCGCCGACTCGAAATCGCCGAGCGCGTGAACCGCCAGGTAGAACGCCGCATAGAGCCAGATCTCGACGGTGTGAATGGCAAAAATGCCGAACACCAGGAACAGGATCAGCGCGCCCTGGCCGAGCGTACTCTCGTGGGCGCGGAAGCGGTCACCGCGCCGGCGCAGGAAATAGACCAGACCCAGCAGGCCGAAAAAGTGGATGGTCACGGTCAGCGTGACCATGGCGGTGGCTGCGGCGAGGTTCTGGATCAGAGCAGGCATGGCTGCATGCTTGCCATGTTCACGAGATGCGCGACACGCGCCCGATCAAGAAACCGGCGCCGGCCTTCCCACGTAACCACTCCAGCACTAAAGGAGCGCCGATGGCCCGTTCAAAATCCGGCTTTGACCTCACCCCCCCAACCGAGGCCGAGCGCACTCGGCTCGCGGGCGCCCTGAGTGAGGAGGAGCGCCGGGTGCTGCTTCACCATGGCACAGAGGCGCCCTTCTGCGGCGGCCTGCTCAACCAGAAGAAGGCCGGTGTTTACAGCTGTCGGCTCTGTGGGCTGCCGCTGTTCCGCCAGGACGCCAAATTCGAGAGCGGATCTGGATGGCCCTCTTTCACAGCGCCCGTCGACCCTGCCCATGTGCTTGGGATAGAGGACAATTCCTTCGGCATGACCCGCGTCGAGACACGCTGCGCGCGCTGCGGCAGCCACCAGGGGCACGTGTTTCCCGACGGCCCTCGCCCTACCGGCCTTCGTTATTGCATCAATTCGGTATCACTGCATTTCACACCGGATAGCGAGCCCCTCCCCGACCCGCTCGGTCGAGGTGAGACAAGCTTTTCTTAAGCCGCCTCTGCGCCAATGCAGGGGGCCGACTTGACGGGCGGGCTCGTTCAGCGACCATGGACGGCGCGTGACCAAACCCTTCAACTCCAAGAAGCCGCGGTTCTTCGTGACTGCTTCCGTGCCGTGCCCCTATTTGCCGGGGCGGCGCGAACGCAAGGTGTTCACCGGGCTCGATGGCCACAACGCCGCGCCGCTGCACGATCTGCTCACCCACAACGGCTTTCGCCGCTCGCAAACCATCGCCTACCGCCCCTCCTGCGACGGCTGCGAAGCCTGCGTTTCCGCGCGTGTTCCGGTGGAGCGTTTCGCGTTTACTCGCAGATGGCGGCGGGTCTTGACCGCGAATGCCGATCTGTCACGCGGGCTGAAGCCGGCGGAAGCAACCCAGGAACAATTCGACCTCCTGCGCGCCTATCTGCGCTCGCGCCACGGCGATGGCGGCATGGCCGACATGGGCCCTGGCGATTTCGCTTCCATGGTGGAAGAGACCGCCGTGCGCACCCACGTGGTTGAGTATCGCTACACCAGCGGCCCCGACAAAGGCGCGCTAGCGGCAGCAGCGCTGGTTGACGTGCTCGGCGGCGGGCTAAGCCTGGTTTATTCTTGGTTCGATCCCAGGCAGCCAAAGCGAAGTCTCGGCATCTACACGATCCTCGATCACATCCAGCAAGCGCGCGCGGCGGGTTTCACCCATCTCTATCTTGGCTATTGGGTGCCAGGCTCCGATAAAATGGACTACAAGGCGCTGTTCCGCCCGCTTGAATTGCTGCTCGGCGGAGCGTGGCGTGCGTACGAACCAGTGGAGTTCTAAGGACTTGTCGCGACCGGCAGGGGGTGCCGACGCTCCAGGTTCAAATCAGCCTGCGGTTCGCATGCTTTGGCGTGAGAAAGCGCCTGCAGGCGCTCGGAGCGGGCGATATGGGCAAGTGCTGATTCATTGATCGCGGCAGCCTGCATCGCGTTGGCCTCGGCGTTGCGGCGCACCTGCCCGCTTTGCGCGTGCAGCGCCGCCATGTGGGCATAGCCCAAACCTGGCGCGAAGGCGCCGGCAAATTCCAACCCAGCGCCGCCGGGGATACCAACATAGGCGTAGGCGCCGCTCTGCACAGCGGCCGCCTGAGACTCGGCGGCAAGTTGCCTTTGGGCGCGATAAGCGGGCTGCTGAGCGATGGCGGCCAGTTCGGCCCGCACCTGCTCGCAGGTCATCGCTTCGTCGGTGGGCAACGTTGTGGCGGCGCGCGCCGCCGCCTCCGCCGCCTGCATGCGCAGCGCCATTTCGTCGCGTGATTCCGCTAGAGCCGGTCCCGCAAGCGCCGCAATCAACAAGCCCGCCAGGCAAAAATTGCGCATCGGCGTCCCTCCCCGAAGGGCCGGACTATCCGCCGGCTTGACGGCGCTGGCAAGTTGGCACACCGCCCAGGCTCAACCGAGGAGCCCAGCCATGACGGAACAGGCGAAAAAAACGCTGTGGAAAGCCGCCGAGATCGCCCCGACGATGCGGCCGTTCACCCAAAGGCTCAACCCCAATTCCCTGTTTCGCGCGGCAGCGCTTTCCCGCCTCGCCGGCATGAGCCGCGCGCATGTGAGCTTCGTGCGCCTGCCCCCGGGAAAGGACAGTTTCGCCTATCACGCGCATATGCTGGAAGAGGAATGGATCTATATCCTTTCCGGACGCGCCATCGCCGAGATCGACGACCGATCGAGCGAAGTCGGCCCCGGCGATTTCATGGGCTTTGCCACCCCTTCCGCGCCGCACCTTCTACGCAACACCTTCAGCGAGGAATGCACCTACCTCATGGGCGGCGAGGACCGGCCGATCGACGTGCTGAGCTACCCCAAGGACGACAAACGCTACCTGCTGATGCAAACCGACAAAGGCACCGAATTCTACGAACTGGGCGAGCCGATCAAGCCGTTTGGGCAAACCGATTGAGCTACCAAAGCAGGACGCCCTGGCGGGTGCGCGCGCCGTCGGGCGCTTCGTAGGCGAAAGCGCCGCAATAGCGGCTTGCAACGGCGTCCGGGCCTGGCGGCTCCTCGCCCGCGAACACCAACAATGTCACCGCCTTGGCGTGCTCCGCGGCAGCCAACGCCACATAGGCTGGCGCTTCATCGCCGCACAATCCTTGCGCGCCGGCAGGAAGCGTCTGGTCGGTGACGCGCCGCAGCTCTACCGCCATGTCGCTTGGGCCGACCGCGAGAGCGGCGTATGAGTCCCCGCCGCGCGCGACCGCGTCGTAACCGCGGCGAGGGTCGAGCACGCGGGTGTAGAGTACTTGGCCCGCCGTGAACACGAGCCCGCCGCGCTCGATGGTCATATCGCCGGTGCGCAGGCGCGAGGTCTCAGAGGCGGCAACGTAGCGCCCTGCCGGCGGCGTACTGGCGCTTGCGCCGCCGGCAGGAGCGGGCTCGCAAGCCGAGAGCAGAATTGCGGCGGCGAGAGCCAGGGCGTGAGCAACGCGCATGCATAACTTTAGCGCCGTCGCAGCTGCATGCGCGAGACGGCCCGGTCGCAAAGTCGCGGCGCTTGATCGCGGAGTGGAGAGCGGCGCGACCGCGTCTGCGTTCTCGACGCAGCGCCCGGGTCGCTGGAGGGCTTGGTGTGGGCGGCGGGGGTCGAACCCGCACACTTTTGAAAGTACTGAATTTTAAGTCCAGTGCGTCTACCAGTTTCGCCACGCCCACATGCGCGCGGGCGGCACATTAGGCGCCGCGACGCGCGCTTGCGAGTCGTTTGGGGTCAAGCGCATGCTACTTGCGACGCTCAATCCCCCAGACTAACCGCGTTAGCGATCCCCGAATTGGAACCTAATCCAAGTGCGGTATCGGCCGCCGGCAGTTGCCTCGCCGTTCACAGTCAGCGGCTGCATGCGAAATTGCCGCGAGACACGAATCGCCGCTTCACCAAAACCCATATTGGCCGGTGATTCTTCTAGCACCGTGCACGCCAACCTACCCTCCGCGTCCACCAAACAGTCGATTCGAGCGCCACCTTCGATGTCACTCTCTCGGGCGCGCCGTGGCCAAAAGCGCTCATAGTCGGCACCGTTCGGTCGCGTGGTCCACCGAGGGCTGGTGATGACTTGCACAGGCGGCGCGGGCGGCGGATCGACGGCGATCGGGATCGGCGTCGGCGTTGGCGGCGCGGACAGATCTGGCGGCGGCACGCGCTGTTCGGGCGGCGGCGGCGGTGGCGGGCGATCCGGCGGCGGCGGCGGCGGCGGTTTCGGTTTTTCCTTTTCTTCGATCTCGACTTTCACCGCTTCGGTGTCGTTGAACATTTCCATGACAGCGTCGAAGCGGCTGAGCAGGGCGTAGGCGATCAGCGAGACGCAGACCAGCGCCGCGAGACCCAGCGAAATGAGGCGAAGGCGAATCATGGCAGCTTATCCTTCGCTCGCCAGCTCGGCGAAGATGCCGACCTTGACGAAGCCGGACTCTTGCAGCCGGCTCATCACGTCAACGACATTGCCGTAAGCGGTTGATTGATCGGCGCGCACGAAAATCCGCGCCTCGGCGTAGATGTCCTGGTATTCCAGCGCGGGATTGTTGGTCCGCGCATGATCGAAGGCGACATCGCCAAGCTGGGCCAGAGTGACCGTTTGATTGTCCACGAACACCGAGAGCCCGGTTCCAGTTTCCCGCAAGCCGACAATAGTGGGGTTCAGGCCTTCCAGCTTGATCGGCACCGGATTGGGCGGCGGCAGATCGACGCGAATGTCGACGGTGGGTATCGGCGCTGTGACCATGAAGATGATCAGCAGCACCAGCAGAATATCGATGAACGGGATGA
>JAKFYF010000224.1 GCA_021731005.1 Hyphomonadaceae bacterium | reverse complement strand
AGGGTCATCACCCCCCCTCCCCCGTTGAGGGGAGGGGCGCGCAACGAATTGCCTCTGCCATCAGTGGGGCGTAAGCCACGCCGTCGAAAACTCGGATTGTGTATTTGCGTCAGGGAGAGTGACATGGCCGTTAAGCGTTCCACAATCGGCGTGCGTGGGTTTGTACTCGACGGTGTGACGTTTGCGGGCGACTGGCGCGCGGACGCGCCGCAAACGCCGCGGCTGTTTGCACAAAGCCCGATCCCTTCGCCGCAGGATGTGTTCACAGGCACCGAAGGAAGCGACTTTCTGGAGGGCACGGCCGGGTCGGACACGATCGACGGACTCGGCGGCAATGATTTCCTGCGCGGCCTCGACGGAGACGATGTCGTCAATGGCGGCGCCGGGACCGATGTTGTGGAGGGCGGCTCGAACGGGCCACGCGATCTCACCACTGGCAATGACACGCTGAACGGCGGCGATGGCGACGACTTCCTCAAGGGCGGCCCCGGTGTCGATTTCTACGACGGCGGCGCCGGTTTCGATCGCATCAGCTTTGTGCTGACTGGCGCGACGCAGGGGGTCGTGGCGAGTCTTGCCACCCAAACGATCAGCAATGACGGCTTCGGCAATTCCGAGACCTTCACCTCGGTCGAGGCTTTGGGAAACGGAACTATCTTCGCGGATTCTTTCACTGGCGACGACGCCGTGAATCTCTTGTTCGGCGAAACTGGCGACATCTTGTCGGCCAATGGCGGTGACGACTTCTTTTTCCTCGGCGCTGCGCCAGCTTCCGTCCATGGTGGGGCGGGAAACGACACCATTGCGATCTTCTCGTTGGCAAAGCTCGTCCCTGACAATACTGGCGACGGTTTTGCCGATCTCAGCTTCGCAACCCACGGGATCAGCGTCGACCTTTCGCTGCAAATCATCAGCGATGACGGCTTTGGCGGGGCCGGCGCGGTTACGAACGTGGAGAATGTTGGCGGTAGTACCTTGGATGACGTGCTTGTCGGCGACGCCAGCGACAACGGTTTGAGCGGTTTTTCTGGCAGTGACCAATTGACCGGCGGGCTTGGCGCCGACCTGCTCAACGGTGCGGCAGGCGCCGACACCCTGAATGGCGGCCACGGCAACGACATTCTGCTGGGCGCTGGTGCGAGCGGGATAAGTCTTGGCGCTGGCTTTGTTGTGCGCGCGCCCGGCGCGGGAAGCGTCGATATCGCCACGGCGCTCGACATCTCGCACGAATTCGCCGGCCTCGATCCGACTGCGAACCTGCAAGTGCAGGCGACGACAGACGGCGCTGACCACGTGTACCGGATCGATCTGTTCAATGTTGGCGCGGTCTTGACCGTCAGCTTGTCTTCCGCGGGCTCTGTCCGGATAACGGATGCGGCTGGCAATTTCTTTGCTTCCGGGTCGCTTGCGTCGCCTGCGACTTTCACAGTCAGCGTGCCCGCGAATGTGCCTGGCGCTATCGGCGGCGCGGCCGCCTTCTACATTACGGTGTCGACCGCTGTTCCCGCCGGGCAGCAATATTTCCTGGGCGTGAACGTGGCAAGCGAGCTCGATTTCAGCAGCGACATCCTAAATGGCGGCGCCGGCGACGATGCATTGACCGGCGGCGCGGGCGCGGACGCGCTGAACGGCGGCGGCGGCGTGGACACCGCCGACTACTCCGTCTCCGCCACCGGCGCAGGGGTTACCATCAATCTCAATGCGGTTACAGGAACGGGCTCGGGCGGCGATGCCGAGGGCGATACGCTGGTGTCGGTTGAGAACGTGATCGGTACGGCGTTCGACGATGTGCTGACCGGCCGCGACTTCTTTGCCAACACGCTGAACGGCGGCGCTGGCGACGACGTGCTTTCCGGCGGCACCGGCGGCGCCGATGTCATGAACGGGGGCGCTGGCGTCGATACGCTGGACTACTCGCTCTCGCCCAATGGCGTCGATGTGCGGCTATTCTCCGGCGCGGCGTCAGGCGGCTCGGCCAATGGCGATAGCTACACCTCTATAGAGTACATCAGAGGCTCGGCGACCAAGACCGATACGTTGGCCGGCGACGCAGGAACCAACGTCATTTGGGGCGGCGGCGGCAACGAAACTATCACCGGGCGCGAAGGCGCCGATCTGCTCTTCGGCGAAGCCGGCAATGACACGCTCCTGGGCGGCGCCGACAACGATGTCCTGCTTGGCGGCGCCGGCGCCGACACATTGGGCGGCGGCGCCGGCAATGATTACGTGGTCTATGCCGAGTCGGACGCTGGCGTGACCATCAACCTGCAAACCGGCCTTGGTTCTGGCGGCCACGCCCAGGGCGACGTGCTTGTCTCGATAGAGAATGTGACCGGCTCGGGCTTCGACGACATCATCATCGGCAAGACCAGCCTCTGGAACAATATCTTCGACGGCAGTACGGGAAACGACACCTATACCGGCGGGCTTGGCAACGACACGTTCGTGTTCCGCGCCGGCGAGGGCAACGATACCATAACCGATTTCAGCGCTGTCGGCGCAGGCAACAACGACGCCGTTCAGCTCGCAAGCTTCGGCCCAAGCTTCGATACATTTGCGGAAGTCATCGCAGCCGCCTCTCAAGCTGGCGCCGACGTAGTGCTCAACTTAGGCGGCCAGACACTGACGCTTCAGAATGTCACTCTCGCCAGCCTCACGAGCGCCGATTTCATCTTCGGGTGAAATTGCAGGCGTCCCTTGGCGCTTGAAGGTTCACCCGCCCGCATCGCAGAAGCCGCGCACGCTCCCCGCGATCTTCTCCTGCGTGGCTTCATCGAGATAAGCGTGCATAGGCAGGCTGATCACGCGCTTGCAGATGTCGTCGCTCACGTTCATGCCGCCCGCCCCAACCGGAAACGCGCGGTAGGCGCTCTGCTGGTGCAGGGGTTTGGGGTAATAGCGCGCGGTGGGGATTCCATCGTTGCGCAGGTGTGCGGCGAGGTTGTCGGGGTTTTCGATCTCGATGGTGTATTGCGCCCAGGTGGAGACGCCGCCGGCGATGACCTTCGGCGTTTTCACCGCGTTCGGCAGCATCTGCCGGTAGCGCTCGGCGACAATATTTCGCTCACGGATTTCGTCAGCAAAGATTGCCAGCTTTTCGATCAGGATCGCGGCCTGCATGGTGTCGAGCCGCGAGTTCATGCCGATGCGGATATTGTCGTACTTGTCGCTGCCCGCGCCATGCACGGCAAACGAGCGCATGGCGGCGAGGTCTGCCTCGCTGTTGGTGAGCGTAGCGCCGCCGTCGCCATAGCAGCCGAGCGGCTTGGCCGGGAAGAAGCTCGTGGTGGTTGCGTCCGCCCAGTGCATCGGGTGCTCGCCGTCGAGCGTGCAGCCGAAGGCCTGCGCGCTGTCGGCGATCAGCTTCAGGCCTTCGCGCCGGCAAATCTCGGCGAGCCTCGGATAATCCGCGGGTTGGCCGAACAGGTCGACAGCGATCGCCACTTTGGGCCGCAATTTGCCCTCGCGCTTGATCCCCGCGATGGCGGCTTCGAGCGAGGCGGGGTCGATGTTGTACGTATCGGGCAGCACATCCACGAACACGGGAGTGGCGTCCACCCAGGGCGCGACTTCCGCGGTCGCCGCGAAGGTGAACGCCGGGCAGAAAATCGCATCGCCACGCCCCACGCCCCACGCCATCAGCGGCAGCGCCAAGGCATCGGTGCCGTTGGCGTTGGCGAGCGTGTGCGTGGCGCCGCAGAACGCCGCGAGCTGGCTCTCGAACGCGCGCACCTCCGGGCCGTTGATGTACTGGCCGTGGGCGAGCACGCGCGCGAGCGCGGCGTCGATCTTGCCGGCAATGCGGGCGCGTTGCGACGCAAGGTCGATAAAAGGCAGCATGTTTGTCCCTAGCTGATGGATGGCAGTCCGGCGGCCTTGTCGATTTGCAGCGCGAGATCGAGCACGGCCAGCCCCTCCGCGCCAGTGACGGCGGGACGCTCGGCGTTGCCCAGAACCGCGTCGATGAAGATCGAGACATTGGCGCCGAGCGGATCGGAACCCTTAGGCGTGGAAGCGAAATCGGCGTTGAGCGGGAAGTCGGTGGTGTTCTCGAAAGTGCGGGCGAGAAAATCGACGTTTACCTCTCCCGAGGGATAAACAAGGCGCATGAAGCGCCGCCGCGCCGGGGCAACGCGGCTGGCCACGAACACCGCCTCCGCGCCGCCGAACGCCAGCCGCGCGTCGATCGAGTCGGCGGTTTTGCCTTTCTCGGCGCGGCCTTGGGCGATGACTTTCTCCGGCGACCGTCCCATCAGTTGCAGAGCGAGGTCGAGGTCGTGCACCATGAGGTCGAGCGTTGCCGAGACATCGGCGCTGCGCCCGCTCCACGGACCCTCGCGCACGCTCTCGATGCGGGTCGGCGCTTCGGGCGTTTCGAATAGACCCATAGCCTCGAACACCAGGCGCTCCTGATGCCCGCACGCGAGCACCAGTTTCATCTCCTTGGCGATGTCGACGAGCAATTGTGCTTCCATGGTGGAGGTGCAGATCGGCTTTTCCACCAGCACGTGCTTGCCATACTCGAGCGGCGCCGCGCACGCGCTTGCATGCGTCTGCGCTGGGCAGGCGACGGTGACGATGTCGAGCAGGTCGAGCATGTCGTCCATGGTGGAGAACGCGCGCACGCCGAGAGTCTCGGCGAGCGCCTCGGTGCGCTCGGGATCGAGGTCGTAGACCCCGATCAGCTCGACGCGCTTGTCCATCCGATACTTGAACGCGTGGTGCGCGCCGAACACGCCCGCGCCAATTACCCCCGCCTTGAGTTTCGTCATTCGACAGTCACCGATTTCGCCAGGTTGCGTGGCTGGTCCACGTCGGTGCCCTTATGCACTGCGGTCAGATAGGCGAGCAACTGGATTGGAACCGAATAGGCAAGCGGGGCCACGAATGGATCGCACGCCGGAACCAGTATGGTGTGGGCGGCGATGTCGCTGGCCGCCGCGCAGCCAGCGGCGTCGGAAATCAGAATGAGCTTGGCGCCGCGCGCGGCGACCTCCTGCATGTTGGAGAGGCTCTTCTCGAACAGCGAATCATGAGGCGCCACCACCACCACCGGCGTGCCCTCGTCGACCAGCGCGATGGGCCCGTGCTTCAACTCGCCCGAGGCGTAGCCTTCGGCATGGATGTAGGAAATTTCCTTCAATTTCAGCGCACCCTCGAGCGCGATCGGATAATGGATTCCGCGTCCGAGGTAGAGCACATCGCGCACCTGCGCCAAATCATGGGCGATCGCCTCGATGCCAGGCTCGGCCTTCAGCGCATCGGCGATCAGACGCGGCGTTTCCATGAGCGCGTGCACCAGCCGGCGCTCTTCCTGGCTCGACAAGGCGCCGCGGGCGCGCCCAACCGCAATTGAGAGCGCCGCCAGCGCCGAGAGCTGGGCAGTGAAGGCCTTGGTGGAGGCGACGCCGATTTCGGGGCCGGCCAGCGTGGGCAGGCGCGCGTCGGCTTCCCGCCAGATGGTCGATTCGGGGACGTTGACGACGGCCAGCGTCTTCACGCCCTGTTCCTTGCAATAACGCAGCGCCGCGAGCGTGTCTGCGGTCTCTCCCGACTGCGAAACGAACACCGCGAAGCTCTTCTTGGCGAAGGCCGGCTTGCGATAGCGAAACTCCGAAGCGATGTCGGTTTCGACAGGAATGCCGCCGACCTGCTCGAGCCAGTATTCAGCCACCCGGCCAGCATAATGAGCGGTGCCGCAGCCGATGATCAGCGCGCTGTCGGCGGCGAGATCGACGCCGTCGAGGTCCGGCATTTCCACCCGCTCCTCGAACGCGTTGACATAGCGGGTGATGGTGCGTCCGGTGGTCTCGGGCTGTTCGTAGATTTCCTTCTGCATGAAGTGGCGGTGATTGCCCTTTTCCACGGCCGCCGCGCCGCCCGCGAAAACATGGATGGTGCGCTGGGCGATCTGGCCATCGGCGTCGAGTATCTTGGCCTTGGCGTGTGAGAGGATGGCGATGTCGCCCTCCTCCAGGAACATCACGCGGGTGGTGAAGGGCGACACCGCGATAGCGTCGCTTCCAAGATACATTTCCCCCTCGCCAAGGCCCACCGCCAGCGGGCTGCCTTTGCGCGCGCCGATGAGCACGTCCTCTTCGTCGGCAAAGAGACAAGCGATGCCGAATGCGCCCTCGAGCCGGCGCACGGCGGCGATGGCGGCCTGTTCCGGGCTTTGTCCGCGCCGCAGGTACATGGTGATGAGATGGGCGATAACCTCGGAATCGGTTTCCGAGGCGAATGTGTGTCCCGCCGCGATCAGCTCCTCGCGCAGCGGGCGGAAGTTCTCGATGATGCCATTGTGGACAATCGCGACCTTGTCGGTGGCGTGGGGGTGGGCGTTGGCGGTGGTGGGGGCGC
>JAKFYF010000294.1 GCA_021731005.1 Hyphomonadaceae bacterium | reverse complement strand
AACCTATCCCCCGCCCAGATCTTCACCGCCAGCGCGTCGCGCTCGTGCGGCGACAGCGTCACCGTTTTGAGCGCGCCGATTCCGGCGGCGGCGCACCATTGTTCGATCTCCGCGTCGGGGAAGCCCAAACGCCGGTGTGCGTGTTGTTCGCGCAAGAATTCCAGCTGGTGGGGAGCAAAATCGACAATGACGAGCCGCCCGCCCCGCCGCAACATCTCGGCGGAAGCGCGCACCGCGCGCAGTGGATCGGACAGAAAGTGCAGAACCTGATGAATGGTGACTAGGTCGGCGGCGCCGGCTTCGATCGGCGGCGCATACGCATCGCCAAAGCGAACGCCCGCCTTGGCCTTGAGATCGTCAAGCGAAGCGCGCGCAACCGCGAGCATGTGACGCGAAGTGTCGAACCCTTCGGCGCGGCGCACGCGATTGGCGAAAAGCTGAATCATGCGTCCTTGGCCCACGCCCACGTCAACCATCAAGTCAAACGGCCCCTCACCCGCCGAATCGAGGATCGCGGCATCGATGTCGGCCTCGGGAAGGTGTAGCGCGCGCACGCGATCCCAGTCGGCCGCATTGCGCGCGAAGTACGCCTGCGCGGCCTCCTCGCGAGCGCCGCGAACCGCCTGCAGACGCTCACCGTCGCTGGCGAGAACCGGATCGGCGGGATCGAGCATGGCCAGCGCGGCGTCGGCGAAATGACGTTCCGGAGTGCCGGCGCGCGGCAACCGATGGAACACCCACGCGCCTTCCGGCGCCCGCTCGGCCAGGCCCGCCTCCGTCAGCAGTTTCAAGTGACGACTGACCCGCGGTTGGCTCTGGCCCAGCGCCTGCGCCAATTCTCCGACCGCCAACTCCCCCTGACTAAGCAGCGCGAGCACCCGCAACCGGGTCTGTTCGCCAGCCGCCCGCAGGGTTCCCACGACCCAGCCGGCGTCGCGGCGCTCTGGAACGTAGGTTTGAGATATAAACATATCTCTATATGTCATAAGTACTGAAAGCTTGCAAAGCCGAAATTGACCCCTGCAAGCGCGCCGAGCCGCGATTTGTGGCCGACTAGCCGCACTCCACAATTAAGAGCCGGGCGGCGACGGCTTCGCCGCCGGCTGATGTTGATTAACCGTGACGCGGCATTAATTGCGATCACCGAGGGACGCATTCATGCGGTATTTTTTGACGGCCTTGGGCTTGGCGGCGGCGGGCATTCTCGCGCCCGCAACTGCTTGCGCCCAGGAAGAGATTGTCTCCGACCCCTGGGAAGGCGCCAACCGCAACCTCTACGCGGTCCATGACGCTATCGACCAGGCCGTGCTTGAGCCGGTGGCGCGCGGCTATCGCGCGATCACGCCGCGAATATTTCGCACTGGCGTCAGCAATGTGCTGCGCAATTTGCGCGCGCCGATGACGTTCGCCAACGATGTGCTGCAGGGAGAGGCCGAGCGCGCGGGCGTGACTGCTGCCCGGTTCGGCCTGAACACCACCTTGGGGCTGGGCGGCTTGATGGACCCGGCCACCGGCCTTGGCTTTGAACTGCACGACGAGGATTTCGGCCAAACCCTTGGCGCTTGGGGAGTCGAAGCTGGGCCCTACGTTTTTGTGCCGCTGCTGGGCCCGACCACGGTGCGCGACGCCGCGGGACGCATTGTCGACATAGCGTTTGACCCACTCTCCTGGGCCGACTTCGAAAATGCCAACACTGCTCGCGGCGTTCGCAGCGGCGCGACGGCGCTGTCATCGCGGGAATCTCTTATCGAGTCGGTCGAGGATCTTCGCGCCAACTCGCTCGACCCCTACGTTTCAGTGCGCACCACCTACACCTTGCTGCGCCAGAGCGCGGTTCGAAACAGCGAGGAGCGGGTCGAGGACTTGCCTGATTTCGACGATATGCCCCCCATGCCCGACGATGCGACCCCCACATCGGAACCGACGCAAATACCGTCAGAGCCCCCTCAAGAATTGCCGCCAGCACAGACCTCGGCAGCGCCGCCAAGTTCAACCACGCCAGGAGAATTGAAGTGAAAGCCCGCAGCCTCACCCGTTCAGCTGTCCTCGTCGCGTTGGCGAGCACAATGACGCTTGCATTCGCGCCCGCCGCGCATGCGGCGCGCAACGCCGAGGCGGAGCGCTACGTGCAGGTGCACGCCAGCGCGGCGCTGGCGGCCTTGGGCGACCCCGCGCTCACCGGCCCGCAGAAGCAACAGACCTTCTATCGCCTGGTCGAACAATTCTCCGACATGCCGCGCATCGCGCTGTGGGTGCTCGGCCGCCACGGCGCCCAATTGCGCGCTGATACTTCGTTGCGCCAGCAATGGACCAGCGTATTTCAGGATTTCGCCATCGCCACCTACGAATACCGGATGAACCGTTATTCCGGCAGCGCGCTGCGCGTAGTGGGCTCCGATGAACTGACCCAGAACCAGGTGGTCGATGTCACCAGCGAAGTGACCCCGCGCGGGCAAACCCAAACCACGATCGTGCGCTGGCGGCTGAACCGCTCGGGCCAAGGCTGGAAGGTGTTCGACCTCCAGGTGCGCGCCCAGAACGGCGATACGATCTGGCTAGGCCAACTGCAGCAGCAGGATTTTCTCGCCGAACTCGGCAGCAATGGCGGCGATATTCGCTCGCTGATGAGCCAAATCCAAACCCAAACCAACGCCATGCGTCAGCGCGTGGCCGCGCGCGGTTAAAGAGGATTCAAGCCGAGCATACACATCCGTCCTCCCCACTCACCGCAAATCGGAGCCGACGATTTCCACGATTGAATCGACGCCCTCAGCGGCGAGCAGGCCGTCCAGGTCGTCGAGAATGCGCGCCACCAGGCCGGGGCCGCTGTAGATGAGCGCGGTATAAAGCTGCACGGCGCTGGCGCCGGCCTTGAGCTTGGCCAGCGCCGTCGCCCCGCTTTCAACGCCGCCAACGCCAATAAGCGGCAGCCGCCCGCCCAGGGCCTGCGCGAACCGGCGCAATATTTCCGTCGAGATATGGAACAGCGGTTGACCGGAGAGGCCGCCGGCCTCGTTGCGGGAATCGCTGGTCAGCTGCGGCGGGCGCTGCAGCGTGGTGTTGGACACGATGAGCGCGTCCAGCCCGTAGGCAAGCGCAAGCTCGGCAATGTCGCCCACCGCTGTGTCGTCGAGATCGGGCGCGACTTTGAGAAAAAGCGGCCGCCCGCCATGCGCGGCCTCAAGCGGCGCACGCGCTTCGCGCATGCGCCCGAGCAAATCTTCGAGCGCGGTTTTTTCCTGGAGACCGCGCAAGCCAGGCGTGTTGGGCGAGGAGACGTTTGCCGTGACATAGGACGCGCGCCGCCAGACCCGCCCCATTCCCAACAGGTAATCGGCGACGCGATCGGCGCTGTCCTTGTTGGCGCCGACATTGGCGCCGACGATGCCCCTATTTCCACAAAGCGCCAGGCGCTCGGCGAATGGATCGAGGCCGGCATTGTTGAAACCGAGCCGATTGATGATCGCACGGTCCTCGGCCAGGCGGAAGATGCGCGGACGCGGGTTGCCCAGCTGCGGACGCGGCGTGACCGTGCCGCATTCGACGAAGCCGAAGCCACAACGCAGCAGCGCGGCCGGTGCGGCGCAATTCTTGTCGAAGCCGGCAGCCATGCCGAGCGGGTTGGGCAGGTCGAGCCCACACAGCTTTGTCCTGAGCCGTGGAAATTTGCCGGCGCGCGCGCGCGGACCCAGCCCCGCGCGCAGACCCCAGAGCGCCGCCGAATGGGCGGTCTCGGGATCGAGCAGGCGCAAGGCGCCCGTCGCGGCATCGTGCAGGTTTCCCACGCATTTCCTCTGCCGGATTCTCGAACCGTACGCATCGCCGGGGCTCGACAAAACTCGGCGCTCGGGCGAAAAGCGAAAATTACGACTCCCGGTTGTTGTTTCTGCTGGCTGCAACCAGGAATAATTTCCTATTGATGGGTTGAAAGTCCTGTCATGGGGTCCTAGAACGGGGCTCATGCAGCACGGCGAAATCTGGCGTGCGCTCGACGCATTGGCGGCGCGCAAGGGACTTTCATCCTCCGGGCTCGCGCGCGCGGCGGGGCTCGACCCCACCACCTTCAACAAGTCGAAACGCCAGGCGCCGGACGGCAAGGCGCGCTGGCCTTCCACCGAAAGCCTCGCGCGCGCGCTCGATGCAGCGGAAACCAGCTGGGAAGAATTCGCCGCGCTGCTCGCGGGAAGCGCTGCGGGGCTCGGGCGCGCCATACCAATCGTCGGCATGGCGCGCGCCGGCGCGGACGGGTTCTTCGACGAGAGTGGCTTTCCAGTCGGCGCCGGGGAAACAGTGCGGTTTCCCGACCTGGGTGAGGATCGCGTCTATGCGCTCGAGATCGCCGGCGATTCCATGGAACCCACCTACCGCGCCGGCGACATCGTCATCGTTCAGCCCGGCGCGGCGGTGCGGCGCGGCGATCGCGTCGTCGTGCGCACGCGCGCGGGCGAGGTGATGGCCAAGGTGCTGGGCCGGCGCAACGACCAGAACGTGGAATTGGTCTCGGTCAACCCCACCTACCCGGCTCGGGATATCGCCGTGCCCGATATCGACTGGATCGCGCGCATATTGTGGGCGAGCCAATAGCGCGTGACGACGCTGCGGCGCTATGCATAACTATGCCACCCTGGGAGGCTGCTCATGCGCACACACATCGCCTCGTTGCTGCTCTTCGCGCTCGCCGCTTGCGGCCAAGCCACCGCGCCTGGCAGCGCCGGAGCGCAGACTACGGCGTCAGGCCAAGCCGCTGAAAGGGCAGCGCCAGCCGCCGAACTCAGCGCCGCCGACCGTGCGGCCATCTTGGCTGCGCTGAACCTGAGCGCTGACGCGCGCGGGCTGGTGGAGAACGAATGCGGCGAGCGGGTCGAGCCGCTATTTCGGCAGGTCGATCTCGGCGGAGGTGTCGGGCAGGCTGCATTGCTGGCCATGGGTGGGGGTCCGAACATGGCCTCGTGTTATGGCGATGGCCCGGGGCTGACTTTGCTGAAGCGCGAAGGCGCAAGCTGGCGCGCGATCTATTCGAGCCGCGGCGGGTTCTTGGCGGTCATGCCGAGCCAAACCCGCGGCGTGCGCGACATTGCTTTCGCAGGGCCAGGCTTCGAGCACCCGCTACATCGCTGGGACGGCGCTGAGTACATCCCCGCAGGCCGCAGCGTCGCCGACGCCGCAATGGCTGGCGCGACGATCTTGCCTTAGCCGCGCTCCGGCCGCCATGCCGCCAGCAGGCGCGGGCCGGCGGCGCGGAGGAGTTCGCTTTTCACTTCGAACGCCGCCCAGGCGGCTGTGGGAAAATCGGATGCGACCGCTCGTGCGAGCTTGGAGCCGTCATGGGCCTCGCGCACCAAGAGCGCGGCCAGTTCGCCGATGCCGGGGTTGTGACCGACGACGATCACGCTTGCTGCATCGCTGGCGACGAACGCATCCCAGATGCCTTCGGGCGACGCCAGATAGAGCGCCTCATCGTGCTCCACCGCGAGGCCGAAATCTTTCAGGGCGTGCTCGGCGGTTTCGCGCGTGCGCTGCGCTGATGAAACTAGCGCGAGCACGGGCGCAAGCCCCGCAGCGCTGATCGCCTCCCCCGCCGCCTCCGCGTCGCGCCTCCCGCGCCCGGTCAGCACGCGTTCCTCGTCGCTCGGCGCTTCATGGGCGCGGACGGCCTTGGCGTGGCGGAGCAGGATCAGGGTGCGCATGCGCGTTCACCTTGCCGCGCGCGCGGGGATTCGCAAACGGCCTTCGCTCAGCGGGACACGCTAGCGCACTCTGAAAAGCGCACTCTGAAACCCTCTCCCTCCTCTGGGAGGAGAGGGCAGGGTGAGGGTGGAACGCGCAGGGGTGGTGGTTGGCGCCAGCGGCGCGGCGGCCGCAAACACGGTGTCGCCCGCTCACCCTGCCCCCCTCTCGTGGGGAGGTCTTGTACAATTGCCTACTCCACCACCCTGATATGCAGTTCCTTCAGCTGCTTGGCCGTCACCTCTCCCGGCGCGTTCATCATCAGGTCTTGCGCCTGCTGATTAAACGGGAACACGATCACTTCGCGGATATTGTCGACGCCCGCGAGCAGCATGACGATGCGGTCGACGCCTGGGGCCGAACCGCCGTGGGGCGGCGCGCCGAAGCGGAAGGCGTTGAGCATGCCGCCGAATTTCTCCTCCACCACTTCGCGGCCGTAACCGGCGATCTCGAACGCCTTGATCATGATCTCGGGTTTGTGGTTGCGGATCGCGCCTGAACTCAGCTCCACGCCGTTGCAGACGATGTCGTACTGGAAGGCGGTGATCTCCTCGATCGCAGCGCGGTCGTTGGGGTCGAGCTTCAAAAAAGCTTCATGATCATAGTTCGGCATCGAGAACGGATTGTGCGAGAAGTCGATCTTCTTCTCTTCCTCGCTC
>JAKFYF010000355.1 GCA_021731005.1 Hyphomonadaceae bacterium | reverse complement strand
CGGCGCCCGTGCTCCCCCGCAAGGGGGAGGGGAGGCGCTCAAACACGACGCGCCACGTCAATCCCGCGCCGCGAAATGCAAATGCGATTGCCCTGCCCTTGCGGGGGAGCACGGGCGCCGTCTTGATTCCGCTCAGGTCGAGGGCGCTCCAACGTTCGTGGGTTGGAGCGTGCGCCTCCCGGCGCGCATACAGGGCGGGCGCCCCGCTCATGCCGGCTGGAAGTCGGCGGTCCGATAGCGGTTCAATGCCCGCGCCAAACTGCGGCGATTCGCGCATCACGCCCACAGCGCGTGCGATAGAAGCGGTAGGGAAGCGGGTTCTTGCGATAATAATCCTGATGATATTCTTCCGCGGTCCAGAATGGGGTCAACGGGCGGATCGGCGTGGCGACGGCGCGGCCCAGCGCGGCGCGCGTCTCCGTCAGCGAGGCTTCGGCTTCGGCGCGTTGGGCTTCAGCCACGAAAATCGCACTCGCGTAGGACGGCCCGCGGTCGCAGAACTGACCGCCGGAATCGAGCGGATCGTGGTGGCGCCAGAAATGGTGCAGCAGCTGGGCGTAGGTCACGCGAGCTGGATCGTAGATCACGCGCACCGCTTCAGTGTGACCCTCGTGATTCTGGTAGGTCGGATTGCTCAGGGTTCCGCCTGTATAGCCTGAAACCGCCTCGATCACACCGTCCAGATGCTCGAAATCGCTCTCGACGCACCAGAAGCAGCCACCGGCAAACACCGCCTCGGCCCGATGAACCGGCGCGGCGGGCTGCGTTTGCGCCGCCGATGGCGAACACGCCAGCAGGGCCAGACTCAAGCCGAGAAGGGTCAACCAACGCATCTATCCGCTCCGTGGCAAGCCATGATACGTCCAGGCGAGCCCACCGGTTGCATACGTAACGCAGCCCTTCCCAAGAACGAACTCATACCCGTGACCGACAGCCCCGCAAAGCCCGCCAAGAAGTCCATCGCGCGGTTCGCGCCTATCATCGCGGTCGCGGCGGTGTTTGCCCTCGCGCTTGCGTTCCGTGTGCACGAACGGCTTTCGCTGGACACACTCTATGCCCAGAGCGCGCAGCTCGACAGCTTTGTCGCCAACAATTACGCGGCGGCGATCGCGCTGTTCATGCTGATCTACGGCGCCGCTGTTGCCTCTTCCATTCCGGGCGCGAGCTTCCTGACACTGAGCGGGGGCTTTCTGTTCGGAACCTGGGCGGGCGGCGCATCCGCGTGGATCGCAGCTACCATCGGCGCCACGGCGATCTTCCTCGCCGCGCGCACCGCGTTCGGCGATCTTCTGCGCGCGCGCGCCTCGGGCTGGCTCGACAGGCTCGCCGCCGGCTTTCGCGACAACGCTTTCAGCTATCTGCTGGCGCTACGGCTGACGCCGATCGCGCCGTTCTTCGTGGTCAACCTCGCGCCGGCCTTCTTCAACGTGAAATTGCGCGATTATTTGCTGGCAACCTTGATCGGCATGATCCCGGGTGCGTTCGTTTATGCTTCCGTGGGCGCGGGCTTGCGCGCCGCGCTTGAGACCGGCGCAGCCGCCAACCCTAGCGAAGCGGCGCGCGCGATCCTGTTTTCGCCAGCGGTGTTCGGGCCGATCCTGGCGCTGATTGCGCTGGCGCTGCTGCCTGTCGCCATCAAGCTGCTGCGAGGACGCCGCGCGGAGACGCCGGCGTGAAAGACCACAGGCCCGATCTCTGCATCGTCGGCGCGGGCTCAGCTGGCCTTTCGCTGGCCGCTGGCGCGGCGCAACTGGGCTTGTCGGTCGTGCTGTTCGAGGCCGGCGAGATGGGGGGGGATTGCCTCAATTATGGCTGCGTGCCGTCGAAGGCGCTGATCGCGGCGGCTAGTCAAGCGCAGGCAATGCGCGACGCCGCGAAGTTTGGCGTCGCCGCGCATCAGCCGCGCGTGGACTGGGATAAGGTCAAGGCCCATGTCCGGAGTGTGATCGACGCCATCGCGCCGAATGATTCGCAAGCGCGCTTCGAAGGCCTCGGTGTCACCGTGATCCGCGAACGCGCGCGCTTTGCCGACGCGCGCACGATTGTTTCCGACAGCGCAGGCGTGCGCGCCAGGCGCATGGTGATTGCGACCGGGTCGCGTGCGGCGATGCCCCCGATTCCGGGGCTCGATGGCGCGGGCGCGCTCACCAACGAAACCATTTTTGATGTTCCCGAGCTGCCGCGACATCTGATCGTTCTGGGCGGCGGCGCCATCGGCATGGAATTGGGCCAAGCGTTCCGGCGACTTGGCTCGCAAGTCACCATAGTCGAGGCGGCAAAAGCGCTGGGCGGCGCAGACCGAGAGGCGGTGGAGATCGTGCTGGCTCGGTTGCGCGCCGAGGGCGTGGAGGTGCTCGAAGGCTGGCGCGCGCAACGCGCGGCGCGCAACGCTGATGGGATTGCGCTCGATCTACTTGGACCGCCGGCGTCCTCGCCGGCGTCGGTGCTTGCAAACGAAACAGCCGCGGGGGTTGTGTCCACCGCTGCCGGCGGGGACGCCGGCGGTCCAAGAAAGACGCTTTCCGGATCGCACCTGCTGGTGGCTGCTGGGCGCGCGCCGAACTTTGAGGGCTTGAATCTCGAAGCCGCCGGCATCGCTTTTGACCGGCGCTCGGTTACAACATCGCCGACCCTGCGCAGCACAAGCAATCCCAACGTCTGGGCGCTGGGCGACGCCGCTGGCGGGGGCTTCACCCACACCGCCGGCTGGCACGCCAGCGTGTTCGTGCGCAACGTGCTGTTCAAGGCGCCGACACGCGCCGATGCGCTGGCGATGCCGGCGGTGGCATTCACCGATCCGGAGTTAGCGCAGATTGGGCTGACAGAAGCGCAAGCGCGCGAGCGCCACGGTGACAGCGTCAAGGTAACGCGCGTGCATTTCCACGACAATGACCGCGCTCAGGCGCAGCGCGATACCGAGGGATTCTGCAAGCTTGTTATCGGCAAGGGCGGGCGCCTCTTGGGGGCGACGTGCGTCGGCGCCGAGGCCGGTGAACTGATCGCGCCGATTGCGCTGGCGATGGCGTCAAAACTTGGTGTGCGCGCACTCACCAGCCCGGTCCTGCCCTATCCCACGCGCGGCGAGATCTGGAAGCGCGCCGCCGGCGCCTACTTCACACCAACGCTGTTTTCGCCAGGAACGCGAAGGCTGGTCGGTGCGCTCAAGCGGATTGGTTAGCACGTCAGCGGAGCGCAGGCCTCCAGCCGGCATATGGTGTTTCCTCCAAGTTGGAGCGCGCGGCTCCTGCCGCGCCCGCGGGCCGAGAGGCCCGCTCCCGCGGCAAATATGCGCACCAGGAGGTGCGCGCTCCAACCTGGTGACACCGACACCGCTGGAAGCCGGCGCTCCGGCATGGTGTTCGTCGCCAACAGATTGACCACGTTCCGCAAAAAAGCTTGGTTGGCGAAAAAGGGGGATCTGCATGCGAACGAACAATTGGCGCGCCGCTTGGCTCGGCTTGGGTGTGGCTCTTGCTTGCGCCGGTGCTTCGGCCCAACCCGTACCGGCGCCGATGCCGCCCGCTATTGCCGCGCCACGCGACGAGGCCTACCCCGGAACCATCGCGCTGGAGGTCGACGTCTCCGATGTCGCGCTCGGCATTTTCCGAGTGCGCGAGAGCATCCCGGTCGCCGGGCCAGGCCCGCTTACCTTGCTCTACCCGCAATGGCTGCCGGGAAACCACGCCCCGCGCGGGCCGACCAATCATTTGGCCGGCATAGAGATCAGCGCCAACGGCGCGCGCATTCCGTGGCGGCGCGATACGGTCAACATGTACGCGTTCCATGTCGACGTGCCGGCGGGAGCGAGCGCGATCGAAGCACGCTTCCAATTCCTGTCGCCAACCGCCGGCAATCAAGGCCGCATCGTCGCGACGCCTGCGATGCTGAACCTGCAATGGAATACGGTCGTGCTCTATCCTGCGGGGCATTATGTCTCGCGCATCCGCGTAAGCCCCAGCGTAGTGCTGCCCGAGGGTTGGAGCTTCGCTGCCGCGCTCGACGGCGCGAGCACGGAAGGCCGGACCACGCGCTTCGCCGACACTGACCTGATGACGCTGGTCGATTCGCCCATCTTTGCCGGGCAGCACGTGCGCCGCGTCGATCTCGACCCCAATGCGCGCGTCCGCGTCACGCTCAACATCTTCGCCGACCGCCCCGACCAACTCGAAGCCAGCGAAGACCAGCTCCGCCCGCACCGAGAACTGGTGCGGCAGGCCTACCGCCTGTTCGGCTCGCGCCATTACGATCATTACGACTTCCTGTTCGGACTTTCGGACCGCCTCAGCGGCATCGGCCTCGAACACCATCGCTCCAGCGAAAACGCGGTCGGCGCCGGTTATTTCACCGACTGGGATGAGCACCTCGATGATCGCGAGCTGCTGCCGCACGAGATCGTGCATTCCTGGAACGGCAAGTTCCGCCGCCCCGCCGATCTCTGGACCGCGGACTACAACAATCCGATGCGCAATAGCTTGCTGTGGGTCTACGAAGGCCAGACGCAATATTGGGGGCACGTGCTGACGGCGCGGTCGGGGCTGTGGAGCAGACAAGACGCGCTCGATTCGCTCGCGCATACCGCGGCGATCTACGACGCACGGGTGGGGCGCAATTGGCGCGCGCTACAGGACACCACCAACGATCCGATCGTTTCGATGCGCCGCCCACAGCCGTGGCGCAGCTGGCAGCGCAGCGAGGATTATTATTCCGAGGGCCTGCTAATCTGGCTCGACGCCGACACCTTGATCCGCGAGCGCACGCGCGGGCGCCGCTCGCTCGACGATTTCGCGCGCGCCTTCTTCGGCGGCGGCGACGGATCGTGGACACCGTCCACCTATGCGTTCGAGGATGTGGTGGCGGCGTTGAACGCGGTGACGCCTTACGACTGGGCGGCGTTCCTGCGCGCGCACGTCGATGCGGTCGCCGCCGCGGCGCCGCTGGACGGCGTCGCCCGCGGGGGATGGCGGCTCACCTACAGCGACGAGCGCAGCAATTATTTCAAGCAATACGAAGCCAACAACGAAGTCGCCGACTTCATGTTCTCGATCGGCGCGGCGTTCGACAAAGCCAACAACGTGACGCAGGTGCAATGGGACGGACCGGCGTTCAATCAGGGTCTGACGGTCGCGGCGCAGGCAATCGCGGTGAACGGCGATGCGTTCAGCGCCGAAGCGCTGCGCCGCGCCATCACCGCCGCGAAGGAAAGCGCCGCGCCGATCGAGCTTCTGGTGAAGAGCGGCGATCAATACCGCACGCTGGCCATCGGTTATCACGGCGGCCTGCGCTATCCGCGCTTCGAGCGCATCGAGGGAACACCGGATCGGCTGGGCGCGATACTTGCGCCGCGGGCGCTCTAATATGGACCGCCGGCGTCCTCGCCGGCACACGGTGCATGCCTCTGCTCAGGCCGGTGCAAGTTGAACACCGTGTGCCGGCGAGGACGCCGGCGGTCCATAGTCACAGTAGATCCCGCACGCTTTCCTTCGGCCGGCAAAGGCGCGTTCCCTTCGGCGTCACCACGAACGGGCGCTCGACCAGCACCGGATGCGCAACCATGGCGTCGAGCAGCTTGGCTTCGCTCACTCTCAGGTCGAGCAGACTCAGTTCCTCGGCTTCGCTTGCCTTGGCGCGCAAGGCTTGACGCACGGTGACGCCAGCATCGGCGAACAATCTTTTCAGCTGCGCTTTGGTCCAGCCGGTTTTCAGATACTCGACCACCTCAGGCTTGCGCCCCGCCGCCTCGATCATCTCCAACACCTGGCGCGAGGTGGAGCATTTGGGATTGTGATAGATGGTGACGGGATCGCGCTTCACCATCTTAATCCTTCGCCCGCTCCACGTAAGAGCCGTCTTCGGTCGACACGATCACGCGCGTGCCCGCGCCAATGTGGGGGGGCACCATCGTCTTCAGGCCGTTGGAGAGCATCGCCGGCTTATAAGAGGAAGAAGCGGTCTGGCCTTTCACCACCGGCTCGGTCGATTCGATCGTCAGCGTCACCCGCGGCGGCAGTTCGATCGAGAGCGCCTGGCCTTCGAACATGGTCAGATGCACTTCCATTTCCGGGGCCAGATAATTGGCGGAATCGCCGACCATGTCGCGCGTCAAATGCACTTGCTCGTAGCTGACCGGGTTCATGAATACGAGGCCGGCATCGCCGTCGTCGAACAGGAATTGGTGCTTGACCTCCTCGACGAAGGCCTTCTCCAGGCCGTCGGTTGTTTTGTGCGTGACAGTGGTCTTCACGCCATCGGTAATGCGGCGCATGACTATGGTGGTCGTCGGCGTGCCCTTGCCGGGGCGGAAGGTTTCGTGGCTCATCACCACGTAGAGTTTGCCGTCCTCGTGCTCGAGCACGTTGCCTTTGCGCACGTCGCTGGCGATGACTTTGACCACGTAAACCTCGCTTGTGCGCCGCTTCTGGCGCGCCGGCCTTTGGGAAGGGTTGGGATTTGGCGGCTCTCTTAGCGGTGTTTCGGGGCGGGGCCAAGCGCAGGCGCGCACCCTCTCCCATGCGGAGAGGGTGGCCGCGAAGCGGCCGGGTGAGGGGCGGGCCGACAATCAGGCGCCGGCAGGTTTGCGCGCCCCTCACCCCCC
>JAKFYF010000210.1 GCA_021731005.1 Hyphomonadaceae bacterium | reverse complement strand
AGGGCCCGCCGCTTCGCCGCCGGCGTTGCCGGTATAGGCGATGGTGCCGCCTTCGGCTGACGCGCGCAGCACGCCGTGCTCAATGAAGGCGCTGCGGCGCGTGAGCAGCAGTGGGAAGTTGCCCTCAACACGGCCGGTTGCGGTGAGATCGGGCACTTCGAAGGTCGCGAGCAATTCTGCGGCATCGACATCGCGCAACGTGAGTTCGAACCGCGTCTCATCAGCGCCCAGCGCGATCGTCGTCGGGGACATCGCGAGAGTGCCGGAGGCGAAGTCGAACTCGGCTTGCTCGATCGAGACGCGTTCTTCCAGCAGCAATTGGAAGCGCACGCGGCCGTTGCTGACGGCGACGCCGGGATTGAGCTCGCCGACTGTGATCTGCTGACCCGGCGGTGTGGTGAGTTCGAACAGGTCGTCGAAATAGATGTTGCCGTGTACGTCGTTGACGACGGGGATCGTGGAGGTCGCCAGCGAGACGCCATTCAAGCCCACCGTGCCGTTGCTGGTGATCGCGTCGTGCGCCCAAACGATGTTGGCGTCGAGCGAAGCGGGGCCGCGCACGTTCTCGACCATGCCGCGCGCTTGCTCGGTGATTTCGTAGGGCTGCAGCTCGTTTCCGAACACGATGCTTTCGGCAAACACGCGCGCCGCGCCGTTGCCGCCACCAATGTCGTGTGTCGCCACGAACTGCGCCAAAGCGCGAGAGCGATCCTCCAGCACAATGGCGCCGGTCGCATCAATGTGCCCGTCGCGGACCGTGGCGTCGACTTGGGTCATGCGAAGCGGATTGAAGAGCGGGCGTTCCTCGTCGGACGCTGGGCGGTTGGCCGTAAGCAGCGCCTCGCCCGCTTCGACACGAATAACCGGACCATCGTTCTCATCGGGCGCCGCGCTCCAGCGGCCTGCAATTGTGGAAACGGAGCCGGGGAGTGTTGGATCGCTGAGCGAGCCGGCGTCGAACACGCCATCGACGCGCCATGTGTTGTTATAGATGCGCGCAGTCGCCGTGGCCCGTTGCATGGCGATGGCCATCGTGCGGGCTTCGGCCATATCGATGCTCAGCGTTGGCGATTGCGCTTCGACCGCAAGCGTCACATCGCCGGTGCGGCCACGGAAGCGGCCGACGACATTGGCCGCGCTCAAACGTGCAGGCTGCCCGTTCTCGCCAGACATGCGACCGTTCAGAGCAAGCCCGCGGATATTGAATCCGCCGGAGAGATTGCGCGAAGCGTCGGCTGCAATCAGCGCGCCGTCGAGCGGGCAGAGCGCGAACGAGCCGTTGTTGAACGAAAGCCCCGCCGCATCGAGGCCGCCGAGCTGGATCGGCAAGCATTCGCGGTTCGGCACCACGCGCCAACCTGGATTCCACAGCACCGCAAGATCGAGTTGCGCCACCATATCGCGCACTTCGCCCTCGCCGAGCGGCCCCGTGATGCGGGCATGGCCTTGAAGGTCGATGCGGCCATTGCCTTGTGGTGAGATCGCCATCGAGATGTTGAGTTCGTTCGCCGCGATGCTAGCGCCTTCAGCGCGCCAATCGGAAAGCGTTAGCGTGCCGTCGCTTTCGAACGGTTCGCCCGGCGACCAATCAAGCGTGTCAAGCAACAGCGCCGCGTTCGGCGCGCCACCGCCGGAGAGTTCGACTGCGACTGCGCCGTGAACCTGTGTGCCCGGCCATTGGACCATGAGTGCGGGCGCATCCTGACGCAGCGGAGAAATTTTCAGCACGGCGCCGCTTGCCGCGCGCGCTTCAATCGGCGCCGGGACGCGCAGGTGGAAACCGTTTTCGTCCGCTGTCATCGCGAGCGGGATCGCGAGCGAGAAGCGATCCGCCGCGCGATCGAGCGCGCTTTCGGCGCGCGCAAACGTTGGCCCGACCGGCGCCGTCGGCATATCAGGGAATGTGGCGCGCAGGGCCTGCTGTGCGTCCACGTCCAGCCGCGCTTGTGGTAGCGAGAGTTGCGCCTGACCGGTGAGCCGCTCGTCGCCGCGCAAATCGAATGTAAGTGTGCCCGCGGCGTTCGGACGCTCGGCAATCATCGCCAGGCCGGCGAAGCCATCACCCGCCATTGACCAGCGGCCGTTGCCGCGCGCCTCGCGGCCATCGATCAGAATTTCGACACGCGCCTGCGTGATGTCGTTCGACGCCAACGAAAGCACGCCCGCGTTCAGACGTGCTTGGCCTTGCCACACGTTGGGCTCAAGGCTGTTCTCGCGCGCAACCGCTTCAACGCCTGCGGCGCCTTCCACACGCGCGCCGTCGACATGCGGCGTGTCCAGTGATGCAACGCGCCAAGCCGTTTCGAGGTCATAGCGCGCGAGATCGAGTGGCGCGCGCGCCAGCAAACGCATGGTCGCTTCGTTCGCAGTTGATCCCGCCCAGTTGACGCCATGCGCACCCACGTTGAGGCGCGCAGCAATCGTGTTGTCACGCGAGACGATCACCAGATCGGCGCTGCCGCGGTTGAGCGCATACGCGCCGTTACGATGCGACGTCTCGGCGATGCGGCCAGTCGCGGAAAAGTTTTCACCGATGCGCCCCGTCGAACGGAATGTCGCTGTGAGCGCGCCAAACGGCGCTTCGATGAGAGCTTGCCCGTCTTCAATGATCAGTTCGATCTCAGGGATTGCCGGCCGCCGCCGCCCGGGTGGACCGCCGCGCAAGCGATCGAGCGAGCCCGCCGAGATGCGTCCGCCTTCGTCCATGTGGACGCGCAGCCTTGGCGCGATGACATGGATGCTCTGAAGCCGTGGCGAAAGGCCCGACCAGCTCCATCGGGCGTCAATCGTGGGAACCGCTACATCCGGGCTAGTTTCGGAACCGAAGCGAACATTGCTCAGCACGGCGTGACCGAGGTTCAGCTCCGTGATCTCGAAGTCCGCCTCAGCGCCCCGTTCGGCCAGGGCCGAGCCAATAAAGAACTCAGCAAGCGGGTACCGGAGCAGCCAGAGCGCCGCGACCACGCCAGCCGTACTTATCCCCAAGGCCACAAGGGCTGTGGACCAGCCGATCAGAAATCGGCGGGCCGGCGGCGGGTCACCCGGCGCCTGCGGCGCTGGTTGTTCTTGACTCGCAACGGCCTGGTTAGACCTATGTGCCATACTCTTTCGCTTGGCGCGGTCCTTGCTCGCTTGATGACGTCTTCAAAGGCGACATTGCAGTCAAGCAAATGCCGCCAATTCAGTTGCTGGTCGGATAACCAAAGGGCGAAAGTACTTGTCCTTTGTATGTTTTCCGCTTGGGGCGGGGATGTGGAGCGCAGGTTGAGGGCAGAATTCGCTCAGCGGCTCGTGAAGGCTCGGAAAGGTTTAGCGGCGTTCACCATAATGGCCGCCGCCTTTGGCCTTGGGTTGGGTCTTGCTTGGAATGCCGGCCTGTTTGGCGGCGGCGCGGTCGCGGAAGCGGCCGAGACGGCTGCCGTGCGCGCTGAGGCCGCGCGTCGGGCCGAGCACCGCGCCTTTACGGAAGCTTACCTCGCCCACACCGCACGCGAGATGCGCGTTGGCAGTGGCGAAACCCTTGCGGGTCTGTTGTCGCGCGCCGGCGCCTCGCGCTCCGAGGCGAACGCGGCGATGGCTTCGTTAACGGGCGTTTACGATTCACGCCGCCTTCGACCGGGACAAACCGTCAGCCTCTTCTTCTCTGACGCCCAGCTCACCGGCCTAGCGTTCCGCTCCGAGCCCGGCGCTTCGGTTACGGCGAACCGCACCACCGCCGGTGATTTCGCTGCGCGTGAAGTGCTGATGCCGCTGACGTTCGAGATCGCGCGCATCGCCGCTCCCGTCGAAGGCACGCTCTATTCGACCGCAATGGCCAAAGGCGCGACCGATCGAGAGATTGCGGCGCTGGCCGACGCGTTCTCGTACGACGTCGACTTTCAACGCGACGTTCAGCCGGGCGACAATTTCGAACTCGTGTTCGAGCGCTATTACGACGACGAAGGCAATACGGTGCGCACCGGCGACCTGTTGTTCGTCTCGCTCGAAACGCGCCGCGGCCCGCGCAACTTCTACTCCTTCATGGGGCCAGGCGACACGCGCTCTGATTGGTATGACGCCGACGGCAAGAGCGCGCGGCGCTTCCTGATGAAGACGCCGATCAACGGCGCGCGCCTTTCGTCGGGCTTCGGCATGCGCCGTCACCCGATCCTCGGTTATTCGCGTATGCACCGCGGCACTGACTTCGCCGCGCCGATCGGCACGCCCATCCTGGCCGCAGGCGAGGGCACCATCGTGCGCGCCGGTCCGTTCAGCTCGTTCGGCAATTACGTGCGCATCCGTCACGCCAACGGCTACGAGACGGCGTATGCGCACATGTCGCGCTTCGCGCGCGGCATCCGCGCCGGAACGCGTGTGCGGCAGGGCCAGATCATCGGCTATGTCGGGACCACTGGCCGTTCCACCGGCCCGCACCTGCACTACGAAGTGTTGCGCCGCGGACAGCAGATCAATCCGATCAACCTGCGCGTCGCCAACGGCCGCAACCTGACGGGCCGGGCGTTGGAACTGTTCGAAATTGAGCGCCAACGCATCGACACATTGCGCCAAGTCCGCGCCAACGAGCACGCGCCGCAGGAAGCGGTGCTCACGCCGACGCGAGGCGGCGGACAACCTTAGTCGTTGGAACAAAATTGCAGGTTGAGCGCGCCGGGAATCCGTCGCATGTTAGAGCGTCGTACCAACGGCGGCCGGGTCGGACGGGGCTGGCCGCGATAAACCAAACGAAGCCCAATGCCGATCCGCGCACTCATTGCAGACGATCATGAGTTGTTTCGCAGCGGGCTCCGGCAGTTACTCGTCGACGTCTTGAACGCCGAAGACGTTCGTGAAGCCGAGACTTTCGATCAAGCCATCGAAATACTGACGAACGAAGGCGCGGGCGATCTCGTGCTCGTTGATTTGCGGATGCCCGGCATGTCGGGCGCCGAGGCGCTCGCGGCGCTGCGCGATGGATTTCCCGAGGCCAAGGTCGCTGTCGTGTCCGCGTGGGAAGAGCGCGCTGAGATCATCGCCGCGTTGAGCGCCGGCGTACACGGCTACATTCCAAAGTCACTGCCGTCGTCTGAGATCGCCGCGGCGATCCGCTCCGTCCTCGATGGTCAAATCTTCGTGCCGCCGCTGCTTGGCCGGCGCGACGCGAGCGCGCCGCAACGGCCAACCGCGACGATCGACGCCGGCGACAAGCTCACGCTGCGCCAGCGCGAGGTCTTGAACGAGCTGCTGAAGGGCCAAGCGAGCAAAGAGATCGCGCGCTCGCTCGATATCGCCGAAGGCACGGTGAAGATTCATCTCGCCGCGATCTACCGCGCGCTCGGCGTGCGCACGCGCGCTGAAGCGATCGCCAAGCTCAAGTCCAACTGATCACGCAGCGCTGAGCTGCTCCATCGCCGCGCGGCCAAGATCGGCCGGGCTGACCGGCTTGATCAACCACGCAAAGCCCGAGCCGCGCAGCAACGCCAGCGTTTCTGGACCGGTGTCGCCGGTGATGACGATCACCTCAGGCGTGGGTTCGATCGTTTGGCGAAGCCGTTTGCCGATCTCGACGCCGATCAACTCGCCGTCGATGCGCAAGTCCATCACAAGCAGGCGTGGCGTGAAGGCGTTCAACGCTGCGTTTGCCTCGGTCTCGTTCGCCGCTGTGCGTACATCGGCGCCGAGATCGATCAAAGACCGGCCCACCGCCTCGCGTGCTAGCGCGTCGTCATCAACGACAAGAACCGCTGCACCTTCCAGAGAAAGCGCAACATCCTCTACGGCCTCCGGCGGCGCACTGACGGCGCGTTGCGCATGCAGCACGAAGCGCGCGCCCGCACCAGGTCCGGACTCCACGTTGATCGGCATTTCGAGAATGTCCGCGATCCGCTTCACGATGGCGAGACCGAGCCCCAAACCCTCAGCGCGACCCTCAAGTTGCACGAATTCTTCGAAGATGCGTTCACGATCCTCCAGCGGAATGCCCGGGCCATTATCCGAGACGCTAATCTCGACCTCCCCGCCCGATGCGCTCGCCGCGATGCGCGCCGTGCCGCCGCCGTGCTTCAGCGCGTTAGTGACGAGATTGCGCAGCACGCGCTCAAGCAGGATCGGATCCGTGCGGATGACGAGATCTGTGTGCGCTGCTTGTACCGAATGGCCCGGATGCTCCGCGACGATGCGGTCGATCACGTGCTGCAGCGGCACAATCTCGAACTCAGGCTTCACCACGCCGGCCTGAATGCGGGCGAGGTCGAGCAGGGTAGAGAACATGCCCACCATAGACTGCGTCGCGCGGTCCATTTTCGTGATGATGTCGCGCGCCTCTTGGCTTTCGACGCGGCGCTCAAGCGCGCTGAGATATAAGGTCAGCGCATGTAGGGGCTGGCGCATGTCGTGGCTGGCGACCGCCAGGAAGCGCGTCTTGGCCAGGTCCGAAGCATGCGCGCGGGCGCGTGCTTCTTCCGCCGCTTGGGTCGCCAGTTGCCATTGTTGGCGTTCGCGCCGCAAGGCGAGGATCGCAAGCGCGGACGTGACGAGCGAAAGGAGCGCCAAGGCGCCGGCCAAGGAGTCGGTTCGCCGGCGATTTGCGCCTTCCTCGGCCCGCGAGCGGTCGGAGCGGCGGATGATGGAATCGTGCAGCGCGGCCGTAT
>JAKFYF010000363.1 GCA_021731005.1 Hyphomonadaceae bacterium | reverse complement strand
TACCCTCCCCCGGTTGGGGGGCGGGACGCCATTCCCGCGACGGCGCCGACTCTTCGCAGAAATGGGTGAGGCGAAGTAAGTGCGTAAAAAACTTCGTCATGGCGTGCGGGATCGCAGCGATAGTCTTATCGTTCGCACTCTCCCCGGCGCACGCCGCGCCGCGCCGGATCGTCAGCCTCGATTATTGCGCCGATCAATTCGTGCTGGCCTTGGCCGACCGCGCGCAGATCGCGGCGCTCTCGCGCGGATCGCAACGCGACGATTCTTATTTCCGCGCTCGCGCCGCCGGCATCCGGCAAACCCGGGGAACGTTGGAGGAGGTGCTGGCGCTCGGTCCTGACCTCATCGTGCGCAATTGGGGCGGGCCGTGGGACGCGGAGGCTGTGTACGCACGCTTTGGCGCGCCGATGCTGCAAATCGGCGATGCGCCGGACTTCGCCGCCGCGCGCGCCGACGTGATCGCGGCAGGCCGGGCGCTAGGTCACCCTGAACGCGGGGAGGCGATTGCGCGCGACTTTGACCGGCGTCTCGCCCGCCTAAGCCAATCCGCTCCGCGCCAGCGGCCGCCGGTCATGTACCTCTCCGCCGGTGGGGCGGTTGCCGGGCGCGGCGTACTGATGGATGCGGTGATCGCAGCGGCCGGCGGACGCAATTTGCGCGCGGACGATAGCTGGGCCGTGCTGCCGTTGGAACAGTTGGTCGATGCGCCGCCCGCGTTGATCGCGCTTGGTTTCTTCGATACTGGCCGCACACGCATGAATGCATGGTCGCCTTCGCGGCATCCGGCTTTGCGCCGGATGATTGCGGGCGCGCGCACGGTGGAGCTGCCGGCGCCGGCGATCGCGTGCGAAGCGTGGTATGCGATCGACGCCGCTGAGATCATCGCCGACGTCTTGCGTGCGCCATGAGTGGCGCGATGCGTCTATCGCTCGCGCTCACGGCGTTGAGCCTCTGCGCACTCTTTGCCGCATTGTGGCTAGGACCCGCGCCCATCGCCGATCCGTTTGCGGGCGATGTGCGCACCCACACGATCGTGTGGGAGGTGCGATTTCCGCGCGCTTTGACCGCATGGCTGGTGGGCGCGGCGCTCGGACTATCGGGCGCGGCGTTGCAGGGATTGCTGCGCAATCCGCTGGCGGATTCCGGCGTGCTGGGGCTCTCGGGCTTTGCCGCGCTGGGCGCGGTGATCGCATTCGCTTTTGGCTTTGCCGCTTTCGCGCCGATTGCGGCGCTCCTGTTTGCGCTTGCAGCGGCGATGCTTGTGACCGTGCTCGGTTGGCGCGCGCGCGGACCGGCGAGCCTGGTGCTGATCGGCGTCGGACTTTCGAGCCTTTCCGGCGGGCTGATTGCGCTGGCGCTTAACCTCGCGCCGAACCCAGGCGCGCTTGCCGATCTGGTGAATTGGACGCTGGGCTCGGTGGAGGGACGCTCGCTCAACGATGTCGCGCTGGTGGGAGGATTGCTTGCGCTTGGCGCTGTGTTGGTCGCGTTCGCCGCGCGCGGCTTGCAAGCGCTCACGCTCGGCGAAGAGGCAGCCGCCGCCATCGGCGCCGATCTCGGCCGCACGCGCGTGCTCGTGGTGCTTGGCGCGGCGGCATGCACCGGCGGGGCGACTGCTGTGGCGGGCGTGATCGGCTTTGTCGGCATCGCCGCGCCGCATCTGGTGCGCGCCATTGCCGGCCACGATCCCGCGCGGCTGCTCCTGCCGAGCGCGCTCGCGGGTGGAGCGCTGCTTGTCTGCGCCGACATCGCTGTGCGGCTCCTACCCACCGATGCCGAGCTCAAGCTTGGCGTTGCCGCCGCTTTGATCGGCGGTCCGGTGTTCGCGCTGATCGCCGCGCGGCTGGCGGGCCGGGGAGGGGATGCATGAGCGCGCTCGTGGAGCTCGACAGCGTCACGGTTATCCTGGGCGGCGCACGCGTCGCCGATTGCGTGACGCTTAGCGTGCGCAGCGGCGAGATCGTCGCGTTGCTGGGGCCCAACGGCGCGGGCAAGACCACGCTGCTGCGGGTCGCGCAGGGCTTGCAGGATCACCAGCGCGGGAGCGTCAAGCTCGGCGGCGAGGCGCCGCGCTTGCTCTCGGCGCGCGAGCGCGCGCTGCGCGCGGCTTATCTGCCGCAGCGTCCCCAGGCGGTTTGGCCGGTGAGCGTGGAGGCGCTGGCCGCGCTCGGCCGTTACGCACACGGCGCGGCGCCGGAGCGGCTAGGTCCGCGCGACCGAGCGGCCGTTGATGCAGCCATCGAGGCTTGCGCGCTCACGCCGTTGCGTAAGCGGCGCATGGATGAGATATCCGGCGGCGAGCGCGCGCGTGCGCATCTTGCGCGCGCCTTGGCGCAGCAGGCGCCGCTGCTGGCGCTGGATGAGCCGACTGCGGGCCTCGATCCGGCGCAAGCGCTGGGCGTCGCGGAGATTTTCCGCAAGCACGCCGAAGCTGGCGGGGGCGTGCTGTTCTCCACCCACGATATCGCGCTTGCCGCGCGCGTGGCGCATCGCGTGACGCTGTTGAGCTATGGGCGTATCGTCGCCGCCGGCGCGCCGGAGGCGGCGCTCAGCGAAGCGGCGCTGACAGAGGCGTATGGGCGCAAGGGGAGGTTGGTGCGCGTTGAAGGCGCACTGACGGCGGTGTTCGAGTGAGGAGACACACACACTGATGGCACAGGCGCCGCCAATCTCCCGCAAGCGTTCACGTGAGTGCGTGTCCCCGCCGTTCCCTACAACTTAAACCCGCCGCCCTGTATTTCCTTGTACAATTCCGGCCCGATCGCTTCGTAGCGATGCGCCAGCGGGTGGTCGAAGTATAACCGGTGCTCGGTCTTGGCGGGATCGAAGCCGTCGCGGGCGAGATCGACCTTGCGATACTTGAATGTGCCGGTGGTCTCGATTGCCGGCTGAATGCGGATGAACAAGGGCCGCGCGTATGAGGGCAGCTCGCGCACCAGGAAGTCGCGCAAGCCGCAGAGATCGAAGCCGTCCCCCGGCGTGATCGCGGCCATGCCGGCGCGGCCGTCGAGCTTGTCGATTGCGACGCCATAGACATTGGCCTCCGCGACCCCAGGATAGCGTGCAATCGCTTCGGCCACTTCTGTGGTGGAGACGTTCTCGCCCTTCCAGCGGAAGGTGTCGCCAATGCGGTCGACGAAATAGAAATAGCCGTCGCGATCCTCGCGCATGAGATCGCCAGTGCGGAACCAGGCATCGCCCTTCGCGAACGCGTCGTGCAAGATCTTGCGCTCGGAGGCTGCCTTGTCGGCGTAGCCGGAATAGCCCCCGCGCGCGTCGTCCTTGATAAGCCCAATGGCTTCGCCGATGTCGTCGGGCCCGCAGCGGATGCAAAAGCCGTCCTCACCGCGCACCGGGGTTTCGGTTTCGATGTCGAACTTCACAAGCTTTACATCGAAGCGGAAGCGCAGATAGCCCGGCACCCGCCCGATGGCGCCTACCTTGCCGTCGAAATTGAACAACGAGACATTGCCCTCGGTGGAACCGTAGAATTCCAACATGCGGTCAAGGCCAAAGCGCTCTTCCAATTCGCTCCAAACCTCGGGCCGCAAGCCATTGCCGAAACCCAGGCGCAGCTTGTGGGCGCGCTCTTTCGGGTGCGGCGGCTGGTTCACCAGGTAGCGGCAGAGTTCGCCGATATAGACAAACACCGTGCAGCCATGGTCGACGATATCGTCCCAGAAGTGCGAAGCGGAGAACTTACGCCGCAGCACCAAAGTAGCGCCGTTGAGTAGCGCCGCGCCGACGCCGCATAGACCGCCCGTGGAATGATAAAGCGGCAGCGCGCAATAGAGCTTGTCGTCGGCCTTGGTGTTGGTCGCGCCGGCGAAGGCGCGCATATAGAGCTGGGCGCGGGTGTGGGCGATCTTCGCCGCTTTCGGCATGCCCGTTGTGCCCGACGTGTAAATGTAAAGCGCGGTGTCGCGCGCCTTGATCCCGGCGCGCAGCGCGCGCGGCGGCGCTTCCGGCGCAAGTTTCGGTTCTTTCAGATCGAGCGCACGCTGATTTTCGCCGAGCGCAGCGGCAGCGTCGATCACCCAATAGGTCAGAGGCCGCGCAAGTCCGGCGCGGATGGTGGCGAGCGCTGCCAGGCTTTCCGTATCGGTGATCACGTGGCTCGCGCCTGAGATCGAGAGGCAGTGCGCGAGTGCTGCGCCCGTGAGATTATTGTTGATCAGCGCCGCCGCCGCTCCGACTTTCGCCAGCCCCATCCAGGCGGGAACGTATTCTGCGCGGTTCGGCAGCAGCAACGCGACCGTATCGCCGCGCGCAATTCCATTAGCGAGGCCCCAGGCCGCGAAACGGTTGGAGAGCGCATCGAGCTGACGATAGGTGTAACGCTCGCCTTCGAACTCAAGCGCGGTGTGGTCGGCGAAGCGCTCGCAGGAATGTTCCCAATCGTCGCAGATGAGCATCCCCGATTCCGGGTTGATTTCGCGGATGGCCCAGAACACGCGGGCCAGTCCGCTCACGAATCGGACTTCGCGCGCCAGCCGCGCCCAGGGTGTCATCAGCCGCCTCCAGCACCGACCCATAAAGGCGTTCGCGCGCGGGCGGAACACCGGAACGCGCGGCGGCCGCAAGCTTTTGAAAAACAGCGCTTTCCTGCAAATGGTGCCCAGAAGAGGACTCGAACCTCCACGGTGTTACCCGCTGCTACCTGAAAGCAGTGCGTCTACCAATTCCGCCATCTGGGCATTCGCGCTCCAAGAACGCGACCGGCCCCGCCTCGTGGGACCTAGTTGGGCGATGTAAGGGAGCGGCCGGCAACCGTCAATCTGATGCGCACGTTATCCGTCCGGTCCGGCATCCCGGAATTCGGAACTCCTCCGGTCGACCGGATGGATGCACGCTAGCCCTCCTCCGTGATGCGCCAACCCTTGCGACGCGCCTCGGCGGCGAAGCGGCGTCGCTCGGCGGCGAGTTCGCTGTCCACCTTGCGGTGGATCGCCAGATAGGCCGCCTGTGTGCGGCGGCGGCGGCGATCCAGCGCCTCGTAATTGGGATGGGGATCGTGGCGCAGAAACGAGAATAGGCTCACCACGACAACGACCAGCAATTTCACCAACAGAAAAAACAAGCCCTCAGGGCCAAGGCTGGTGCGAAGCGCGGCGGCGGCGTCGCTGATCGCGTCGTTCGCCAGCAAAGCAGAGAGCGAATGCTTTTGCTGCGCGAATTGCTCAAAGAACCCTTGCCGTAAGATCGCCACGCCGTAGCAGAGCAAATACAGCGCCAGGGCCAGTAGCACCAAGCAGGCGCTGGCCGTGATGGCGCCGCCGACGCTGGCTGACGCGTGGCTGAACTGGCGCGCCGTCAAACCGAGCAGGTGCGCGAGCGACACCAACAACACGCCGATCAGCAACGCCAACTGTACCGCGTTCGTGGAAGTGTCGCCAAAATATTCGAAGCTCAGCCATGTGATCGGCACTTCTGCAGCCGCGAGTCCGATGAGCCCGACCCAGTAAAGCCAGGAGAAAGGCGCGGGCCAACACGATGGATGGCGATCGAGCCGCGCGTTCAATTCGCCAAACTCGAACTCGGCATTTTCCCACTCCGTCTCCGCCGCGTCGATTGCGTGGCGGTATTCCTGGTCGATGGCGCCCAGGCGAAGCTCGTGAAATTGCAGTGATTTATCGACAGTGTCGCGCTGCTCCGCGGTTTCCAGCGGATGCGCTCGAAAGGCTTTGCCGCCGCGCCGCATGCGCACAACCTTGGTTTCCCGCGGGGGGGGTTTCATCTGGCATGGCTCGCGTCTATATCGAAATACAACTTTAGATGGGTAACGTGAAGTGCCAGCAAGGCGAAACTTTCGATGACGGCGCCGATCGCAATCGCCGACTTCGAGTCCGCGGAAGAGGACACGGTTAGCCTGCTGATGTCGCAGGCTCAGGAGCGGCTGAAACAACAAATCGAGCTGGCGCGCGCTTCCGACGGGCGGGCGCAGGGCATGCTGGCGGTGGCCTCGGGGTTCAGCGCGGCCGCTTTCAGCAGCGCTGTGGCAAGCTGGGGGGCGAGTCCCGGACTTTACGACGCCCTGGTTGTCGGCCCCACCATCGCCGGCTTGTTCTGGACCATGGCCGCCATCGCGGCGATGCGGGCGATGTCGCCCGTGGGCGTGCATACGCCGGGGTGGCCGCCGAGCTGGGTCGCGGGCGACCTTCGCGCCCGCAAATCCTATCGCCGGATCGTCAGCGAAGTGGCGGTGCAACTTGACGTGATGATTGGAGAAAACCGCAAGCTGATGAATCTGAACGCGCGCTGGACGCGAATCTCGATCCTGTTTCTCATGTTGGCGCCGTTCATTGGCTTTCTCGCAGCTATCGCCGCTGAGCTGGGCGCGGTTTGATCGCTTGCTGCTATGGCGCGATCGAAGTCTCGAACGATGTGTTGCGCGCAGCACCCGCGAGAAAATAGTTGGCCCAGAAACCGCGGATGCGTTGATCCAATTCCGCCGGCAACGGCGAGCGCCGCCCGTCATGGAGGCGTCCAAAGCCGACGATGCGCACGTTGGCGCCGCGAACGTCCGGCGTGAGATCGAAGCGTGTCACCACCGACATGGATTGGGCCGCGGATTGCTGAGCGAATTGCCGCCACGGCAGCGCCTGGCTGTTCTCAAGCATATCGGAAAAAACGAACACATTGGCGTATGTGCGTCCACGCGGGGGCCGCCGCGTCGCTTGTGCAATGGCGCCGGTGATGTCGGAGCCGGTGTCGTCGGTGGTGTTGTGCATTAGCGGACGCAAGGCGGCGATCAGGCGGGCGCGGAACAGGCGCTCGTCGCG
>JAKFYF010000247.1 GCA_021731005.1 Hyphomonadaceae bacterium | reverse complement strand
AGTTATCAAGAGCGGGGCCGGAAACCAGCGGAAACCAGTGGAAACGTCGCCCGCGCCATCCTCTTGTTTCCGCTGGTTTCCGTACGACTCCGCGCAGAGGCCGCCGCGCGATAGTTCCAGACATCGAACGATGTTTGCGGAACGCGAGGGCTCATGGCGGAGGCAGTGCGATCGGTAGGCTCACAACAGGATATGTTGGGAGCGCCGCCCATGGCTGGTGGGAGTGACAGCCCGGAGCCGCCGCCCGCAGCACGGCTGGCCCGGCATTTCTCTTCTGAACTTGTTCTTGAGGCTCGGGTCCTCTTCGCAAGACGGTTAGGCAGAGACATCAGCGAAACCGAGGCCCGAGCGATGCTCGCGGGCCTCACAGGCTTCATTCGCTTGTTGACGGCGTCCACGCAATGCAACCCGAACAGGGGAGCGATGCTGCCGGATTTGCCGGATGGACACGACCTCGGTGGGCGAACGAACCCCGGATGAAATACAACTCGAACTCTACCGATGTGCGCGGACAGCCCCGGATGCGATGCAACTCGAACTCTGGCGCCCATACCCCAGATGAAACGCAACTCGAACTTCGGAAGTGAAAGCCGCGCACATGCACAGTGCGCGTGCGTAATTCTCGCTATCTCGCGCGAAATATTTGCATCTTCATGTTGCGCAGACGCGGCTCATTGGCGAAGCTGACGTCGTCGGCCGAAAGCGGAGCACAAACCATGGCGCGCGCGCGTAGTAGAATTGGCGAACAAGAAACGAGCGGCAATCGCGCGGTCGCGTATGTGCGCGTGTCCTCCAAAGATCAGGAGCGAGAGGGCTTCTCGATTCCTGCGCAATCGAAGCTGTTGAGCGACTACGCGGGAGCGAACGGGCTGCGCATCGTCGAGGAATTCGCCGATGTCGAAACCGCCAAGCGCAGCGGACGGGCGAATTTCAGCGCGATGGTGCAGTATCTCAAGAAGCATCCATCCATACGCTCAATCTTGGTCGAGAAGACCGACCGGCTCTATCGCAACCTCAAGGACTGGGTCACGATCGACGAACTCGGTGTCGAGATCCACTTCGTGAAAGAAAATGTTGTTCTTTCCGCCGATTCTCGTTCGTCCGAGAAGTTCATGCACGGCATCAAGGTTTTGGTCGCCAAGAACTATATCGACAATCTCTCCGAAGAGACCCGCAAGGGAATGTTGGAGAAGGCCGAACAGGGGCTATGGCCGACGTTCGCGCCGATCGGCTACAAGAATGTCCAAGGGCCGAACGGCAAGCGCATCATCACAATCGATCCGGAATCGGGTCCGCTGGTTCAGCGGCTGTTTGAATGGTATTCGACCGGGCTCTACTCCTTAAAGCAAGTCAGCGCGAAGGCCCACGCCATTGGGCTCGTCTATCGCAAGAGCCGCGCGCAAATCGGTGTGAGCACGGTCCATACAATGCTGCGGCACCGGATTTATACGGGGAAGTTCGAGTGGCTTGGCAAAACCTATGTCGGGTCGCACGAACCGCTTATCAGTGAGGAGATGTGGGAGCAGGTTCAGGAGATTCTGAACGGCCGGGGCGAAGCCAAGGTTCGCGGCAGCGCCCATGACTTCACGTTCACGGGGATGATGACCTGCCGGCATTGTGGCTGCGCGTTGGTCGGCGACCTCAAGAAGCAGAAATACATCTATTACCGCTGCTCTGGGAATCGGGGCCGCTGCGGTGAGCCCTATGTCCGCCAGAAAGTGCTCGAGGAGCAATGCGCCGCGATTCTCAACCGCCTGCGGTTTGACGAGGAAACGCTCGCGCTAATGACCCGCGCCCTCAAGGAAAGCTTTGCCGTCGAGACCAAGGACCACGCCGAGGCGCTCGCCCGCCTACGGGCGGAGCAGGATCGCCTCAACAAACGGCTTGAGCTGCTCTGGGTCGACAAGGCCGATGGCAAGGTCGATCCGCGCTTTTACGAGAGCATGTCCGCGCAGTGGCGGGACGAGCTGGCGCGCTGCGCGCGCGACGTCCAGCGGCTCGACCAAGCCAACTGGGACTACATGGACGACGGCATCGCGCTACTGAGCTTGGCGCAGAACGCTGGGAATATTTTCAAGGACGAGCCGTCAGCGCGTAAAAAACTGCTTCTGAATCTGGTGTGTTCGAACTTGACGTGGGGCGGTGGCGAGCTGCGCGCCGACTTCAAGCAGCCCTTTGATTTCCTTGCGGAATCGGTCGCCCGCGCGGGAAACGAAAAAGGCCCTGATAGGGGCCAAAAACCCGAAAATGCGAAATGGCTCCGCGGGTAGGATTCGAACCTACGACCAGCCGGTTAACAGCCGGCTGCTCTACCACTGAGCTACCGCGGATCGAGCTCGAGGCCGCGTCTCTATCAAGTTCCGCGCCAAGGTCAAAGGGGCGTTCCCAGGAACGAGCCGACCCCAAAGAAAACGAGGGCCCCTTTCGGGGCCCTCGAAGGCGTTGGGTATGGTGGGGTGTCTCCAAGGGAAGACATTCGTGAATATGAAGCTAACAGGTAAAGATAAGATTAATGGAAAACAGGGCGTTTACACGCCGCCCCTTCGCCGCGCTGGAGGGCCCGCGCGTCGCAGAAAAGTTGCCGGCTTCGCGGGCCGGGTCTAGGGACCCGCCTGACCTCACGGGGAAATCGCCAATGAAATTCGCGCTCGCATCGCTGACGGCTCTGGTTCTGACCGTGCTCGGAGGGGCCGCGCTGGCGCAGACGCCCGCCGCCGAACTGGCGCAGCCGCCGCAGAATGCGCAGACTTGGTCGATCATCTCGGGTTCGGGCCAGCACGGCCGCTCGCTGCGCTGGACCGACGCGCAAGGCGTGCGCTGGTCGCGCGAAGGCATCCTGCTGCGCGGGTTCGTCACCGAGATCGACCAGCAATTGCGGTTCGCGCCAGACGGGGCTCTCGCCGGCCAGATCGTACGCGGCGTCACGCCATCGGGCGATGCGGGGGAGCAATTCTCGGCGTCGGCGGGGCGTTATGAATTCCGCAGCCCGGTGGACCGCGCCGAAGGTGAAGCGGCGGCGGGCTCGCACTATGCGTCGTTCGGCGGCAGCATCGATTCCACCGTCGCGCTGGTCGACGCCCTGCTTGCAGCGCCGCAGCGCACGCTGAATTTGTTGCCGTCCGGGCGCGCGCGGCTGGAAGATTTGGCGACGCTGCAGGTTTCAAGCGGCGGCGAAACAAAAACTCTGACCGCCTACGCCATCATCGGCATCGGGCTTTCACCGTTTCCAATTTGGTATGAGGGCGACCGCTTTTTTGCTTCGGCGGGATTTCTCTCGTGGATGCCGGTGGGATGGGAATCGGTGGCGGCGGAGCTCAACCGCGCGCAGGACGCAGCGCTCGCGACGCGCAGCGCTTCGCTGATCGGGCGCATTGCCCCGCGCGCGACCTTGCCGGTGGTGTTCCAGAACGTGCGCATCTACGACGCGGAGAATTTGGCTTTCCGAGACGCCATGACGGTTGTTGTGCAGGATGGGCGCATCAGCGCTGTTTCGCCGGCGGCGTCCGCGAGCATCCCGGCGCAAGCTATCGTCTATCAGGGCCAAGGGCGCACGCTCGTGCCCGGTCTTTGGGACAACCACCAGCACTACGGCAACGACGATTCCGGCCCGCTGCTGCTCTCGCAAGGCATCACCAGCGTGCGCGATCCGGGTAACAATCCAGAGACAGCGCCGGCGCGCCAGAGCCGCATCGAGGCTGGCGAAATTCTGGGCACGCGGATTGTGCCGTCCATGCTGATCGATGGGGTAGGCCCCAATGCGGCGCAGACCGCTGTTCCCGTGCGCAACCGCGAAGAAGCGATCGCCGCGGTGCGCCGGGCGCGGGCGGAGAATTATTTCGGAGTCAAGCTCTACGGCTCGCTCGATCCCGCCTGGGTCGCGCCAATGGCGCGGGAGGCGCGGCGATTGGGCTTGCGCGTGCACGGCCACATTCCCCGCGGGATGCGTCCGCTCGCGGCGGTGCGCGCCGGCTACAACGAGATCACCCACATCAATTGGGTGATGATGCAGGCCATGCCCGAAAGCGTCATTCAGCAATCCAACGGCCTGCAGCGTTTCTACGGGCCCGCCCAGTTCGGCCCAGGCGTCAATCTCGTCTCGCCCAGCGTGCGCGCCTATCTCAGCGAATTGCAGCGACGGAGCATCGCGGTCGACCCCACGCTCTCGACCTTCGAGCCGCTCTATGTGCCAGAAGCCGGCGAGGTTCCCGCCACCTACGCGCCCTTCATCGGCACGCTGCCCCCGCAGGTCGAACGCGGGCTGAAGGCGGGCGGCCTGTTGGCGACGCCGGAAGTTTCACGCGAGCAAATGCGGACCGGCTTCCGCTCGCTGGTGGCGCTGGTGGGCGAATTACACCGGCGTGGCGTCACCATCGTGGCCGGCACCGACGGCACTGGGCTCGAACTGGTGCGCGAACTCGAACTCTATGTCGAAGCGGGGATGACGCCGGCGCAGGCGCTGGCCACCGCCACCATCGTGCCCGCGCGCCAATTCGGCGTCGGCGCGGAGAGCGGCGCGATAGCGGTCGGAAGGCTCGCCGAACTCGTCCTGGTCGAAGGCGACCCCAGCCGCAACATCGGCGCTCTGCGCAATGTGCTCGCGGTGATGCGCGACGGGCGGCTGATGCAAGGCAGCGATCTGCGCGCGGCGGCGGGGATATCGGGGCCGGCGCGGCGCTGAGGCGCTTGCCCCGCGCCCTCCCTCCCCCTATATCCGCACCTCACTTCGCATGCGGGAGCGGCGGGGCGGTCTGAAAGCGGTCGTTTCCTCCATCCGGTCCTAGGAAAAAATTCCTAGGCCTTTCCCGCAGCGGCAAACCGGAAAAGGAACGAACATGGCGCTGCCTGATTTCAGCATGCGCCAGCTCTTGGAAGCTGGCGCGCATTTTGGACACCAGACCCACCGCTGGAACCCGAAGATGGATCGCTACATCTTCGGCCAAAAGTCCAACATCCACATCCTCGACCTCTCGCAAACGGTGCCGCTTCTGCACCAGGCGCTGATGAAAGTGCGCGAAGTCGCAGCCCAAGGCGGGCGGGTGCTGTTTGTCGGCACCAAGCGGCAGGCGGCCGAGCACATCAAAGCGAGCGCGCAGCGTTGCGCGCAGTATTTCGTCAATTCGCGCTGGCTCGGCGGCACCATGACCAACTGGCAGACGGTGTCGAAATCGATCGCGCGGCTGCGCGAACTGGAGGCCATCGTCTCCGGCGGCGGCGTCGGCCTCACCAAGAAGGAAGTGCTGAATTTGACGCGCGAGCGCGACAAGCTCGACCGTTCGCTCGGCGGCATCGCTTCCATGGGCGGGGTGCCCGACATCATGTTCGTGGTTGACACCAACAAGGAAGCCATCGCCATAAAGGAAGCGCGGAAGCTGGGCATTCCGGTGGTGGCGGTCATCGATTCAAACTGCGATCCGGACGAAGTGACCTATCCAATCCCTGGCAATGACGACGCCGCGCGCGCGATCCAGCTCTATTGCGATCTGATCGCCGACGCCGTGCTCGATGGGCTGACCGAAAGCCAGGTCCGCCGCGGCGCCGACATTGGCGCCGCCGCGCGGCCCCCGGCGGAGCCGGCGGTGGCGCGCGAGCCCGCGCCTTATGTGCCGGTGGAAAGCCCGATCGATGGGCCCTCGGGCGCGAATTACTGAAGAAGCTAGGAGTGTAGACATGGCGGAAATCACCGCTGCGCTGGTCAAGGACCTGCGCGAAAAAACCGGCGTCGGCATGATGGATTGCAAGAAGGCGTTGGTGGAAACCAACGGCGAGATTGAATCCGCGATCGATTGGCTGCGCGCCAAAGGTCTGTCGAAGGCCGCCAAGAAGGCCGATCGCGCCACCGCGGAAGGCATCGTGGCGATCGCCATCGAGGGCGGCCAGGGTGCGGTTATCGAACTCAATTCCGAGACCGATTTCGTCGCCCGCAACGGCGACTTCCAGAAGGCGGCTGGCGATTTCGCCAAGCTTGCGCTGAAGGCGCCCAGCCATGAAACGCTGCTGGAAGCTGCTCATGGCGGCGCGAAAGTGTCCGACACGGTGACCAATCTGATCGCCACCATCGGCGAAAACATCACGCTGCGCCGTTCGGCGAGCGTGAAGGTGGGGCAAGGCGTGGTGGCGGCCTATGTGCACTCGAAAGTGGACGGCGCCGACAATCTCGGCCGCATCGCCGTGCTGGTGGCGCTGGAATCGAGCGGCGACAAGGGCGCGCTCGAAAGCTTCGGCAAGAAGGTGGCCATGCACATCGCATCGGCGGCCCCGCTAGCGCTGAACGAGGGCGAAATCGCCGCCGAGCGCGTCGAGCGCGAAAGGGCGGTTCTGTCCGAGCAGATCAAGGAAGACCCCAAGGCGCAAGGCAAGCCACAGCAGGTGCTGGACAAGATGCTCGAAGGGCGCATGCGCAAGTTCTTCGAGGAATCGGTGCTGCTGAAGCAGGCGTTCGTGTTGAATCCGGACCAAACCGTGGAAGCGGCGGTGGCGGATGCGGCCAAGGCCGCTGGCGCGCCGGTTGCGGTGAAAGGGTTCGTTCGTTTCGCCGTCGGCGAGGGTGTGGAGAAAAAGACAACCGACTTCGCCGCCGAAGTAGCCGCGATGACCAAGAAGGACGAGGACTGAACGTCCAATAAAACTATGTATTTTCCTTGCTCGTGTCATTCCGGAGGCGCGGGACGCGCGATCCGGAACCAAGGGCTGCCAACGGGGCTGTAGCCCTGGGTTCCTGTGTGTTGCGACTCTGGCATGAAGGTCGCGGGCGGGAGACCGTTGGGTTCCTGGTCGCGAGACCGAAATCCGGCACTGGTCCCCGCCCGCTTTGAACCACCTGAACAGTTGCACGA
>JAKFYF010000197.1 GCA_021731005.1 Hyphomonadaceae bacterium | reverse complement strand
CATGGCCCCTGACCGGGGCCCTGGCCCCCGCCTTGACCTGAACCGCCCGATTGATCGTTCCAAGGCATCAGATGTTCTATCCCGCCATTGCGCGCCAGTTTCTTGGCGGCTTGCTCGCGCTCGTGCGCGCCGATATGTGGCTCCACACCTAAAGGATCAAGCATGAACAACCGGTTGGCGCTCCTCCAGGAACGCCTCGACGCCATCGAAGACCCCTTGACCGGCAAGGGTTTGTTCACTTCCGGACGCATTTCTGGCCTGGAAGCGCGCGAGGATGGCCCGGATCCTGGCAAGGTCTCGTTCACCATAGAGGCGCCCCCCGGGGAGGTTGCGCGCTACGTTCCACTGCGCGACCGGGCCGAGGCGGATGCGCGCGCACTGCCTGGAGTTAAGAGCGTCGTGGCCGTGCTGACCGCGCACGAGGGCAAACCGCAGACAGGCGGCATCGCGCAAGTGAAGCACGTGATCGCGGTTGCTTCGGCCAAAGGCGGGGTGGGCAAGTCCACCATCGCGGTGAACCTGGCGTGCGCTTTTGCGTCACTGGGGCTTCGGACGGGCCTGCTCGATCTCGACGTTTACGGGCCTTCCGCGCCCACTCTGCTGGGCGTACGCGACAAGCCCAAGCCAGGCCCGGACAAAACCATCCTGCCGATCGAGGCCTGGGGCCTCAAGACCATGTCGATCGGCTATCTGGTCGACGCCTCGTCCGCCATGGTCTGGCGCGGGGCGATGGCGACGAGCGCGGTGCGGCAAATGATCGACGAGGTCGTCTGGGGCGAGCTTGACGTGCTTGTGCTCGACATGCCCCCCGGCACTGGCGACGTGCAATTGACGCTGGTGCAGCGCGTGCCGCTGGCGGGCGCGATCATCGTTTCCACGCCGCAGGAAATGGCGCTGGCCGACGTGCGCCGCGGCATCGCCATGTTCGAGAAAACGCGCGCGCCCGTGCTCGGCATCATCGAGAACATGGCGTATTTCGAAGCGCCGGATGGCAGGCGCACCCACATTTTCGGGCAAGGCGGAGCGCGGCGCACAGCGACGGAATCCGGCGTTCCATTTCTTGGCGAAGTCCCAATCGAAGTAGCGCTGCGCGAAGCCAGCGATGCTGGGCGGCCGCTGGCCGCGGCGGCGCCGGATCACGCGCTGACGCAGCGCTTCCGCGACATCGCCGAAGCCGCCCACGCCAACATTGCGCGCTTCGCCAAACCGGCGCCAAAAATCACGCTCAGCTAACCTGGACCGCCGGCGCCTCGCCGGCAGCCTTGTTGCACCCCCCACACCGGCCCGCGTGTTTGCGCCCATGCCGGCGAGGCGCCGGCGGTCCAGGTTAGTTTTTTTCTATCTTAAGTTGTAAGACAATTTTTACGCGAATGCGGCATCTGGTTTGCCATGCTCGCAGCTCCGACGCCCGCCAACGAATTGCAGCGACTCGCCGCGCTGCTGCGCCACAAATTACTCGACGCCCCGCCCGAACCGCGTTTCGAGGCGGTGACGCGCGTGGTCGCCGCCGCTACTGGCGCGCCGGTGGCGCTGATCTCGCTGGTGGACGCCGATCGGCAGTGGTTCATGTGCAAGGTTGGCCTCAGCGCCTGCGAAACCCCGCGCGAAGTCTCGTTCTGCGGCCACGTCATCTGCGGGACCGAGGCGCTTGTTATTGCGGACGCGTTCCGCGACCGACGCTTCGCCGGCAATCCCCTCGTCACAGGCCCGCCGCACGTGCGCGCCTATCTCGGTGCGCCCATTCGCGCCGGCGACGGGCACGCGCTTGGCAGCCTATGCGCCATCGATCACGTCCCCAGAAACTGGCGGCCTCACGACATTGCTCTGATGAAAGACCTCGCCGACATCACCGGCGCGTTGATCCAATCACGTTCGGTCGAGAACGATCTGAGCGACATGTTCGCCTCCTGCGCGGCAAGGCTGGCGCCGGCGGCGGCCTAATTCTCCCGGCCCCAGTTCGGCGCGGGGGTGTCTTGGCCTGCTTCGATGACTTCGCGGCGCATGCGCCGGGCGCGATCGAACAGATCGTAAAGCGTCTCGCCGTCGCCCCAGCGGATCGCGCGCTGCAACGCGGCCAGATCCTCGGAGAAACGGCCGAGCACTTCGAGCACGGCGTCACGGTTGTTCAAGAACACATCGCGCCACATGGTCGGATCGGAGGCGGCGATACGGGTGAAATCGCGGAAGCCGGACGCGGAATATTTCACCACCTCGCTTTCGGTGACACTCTCCAAATCCTCGGCCATGGCGACGATGTTGAACGCAATCAAGTGCGGCAGATGGCTGACCACGGCGAGCACCACATCGTGGCGCGCGGGGTCCATGCGCTCGACATTGGCCCCCAGCGCGCGCCAGAAGCCTTCGAGCTTGTCGATTGCGGCGGCGTAGCCAGGGCGTGCGTCCTCCAGCGGCGTTAGAATGTGCCAGCGCCCCTTGAACAATGTTGCAAAGCCCGCATCGGGGCCGGAATGCTCGGTGCCCGCCAGCGGATGGCCGGGGACAAAGAGCGCATGGGCAGGCAAGCTCGCCGCTACCGCGTCGATCACGGCGCCTTTGACCGATCCGACGTCGGTGACGATCGCGCCCTCCGCTATCGCTGGCGCCGCGGCCTGCATCGCAGCCCCCATGGCGCCGACAGGAACGGCCAGCACGATCAGGTCGGCGCCGGAAACGGCGGCCTCTATCTTATCGCAAATTTCGCCCAGTTCGAGCTCGCGGCAGCGGCCGCGCACGCTGGCGTCCGCATCGTAAAGCGCGATGGTTTGCGCCAGCCCAAGCGCGCGCGCGGCGCGCGCGATCGAGCCGCCGATCAAACCAATTCCAAGGATCGCGATCCGCTGAAACATCGTCACAAGCGCGCATAAGCGCCGAGCACGCGCACGCTTTCAAGCCCGAAGTGCGTGAGCGCGGCGGCGCGCGGATCGTCGACGCCGAGAAAGCCCTGGATGCGCAGCAAGACACGCGGCTCGGCGCGGGCGACTTCCTTGCCGTCGAGCCCAAGCTCGTTGAGCGCCCGCTGCACGCGATGGTGCGGATCGAACGCCAGCAGCATGGTGACATCCTCGCCCGCGGCTTCCGGCTTCGATGCAGCGAACACGCAGGCTTCCGGGCTCTCCTCTCCCCCGCCAAGCAGCGGCAGGCCGGCGATGACGTGCAGGTCGCGGAAGCGGTTTTCGCTCAAGGCCGGCCACCAGCCGCCGACGCCGGGGGCAGCAGGCCAGGGTGTGACCGCCACACAGCTGCCCGGGGCATCGAGCACGCGCACAAGCGCCGCCTGCGGTTCGCCCACATGCTGAATGCGGGCCCTGGCCCCGAAATGGCGGCGCGCGACGTCGAACATGCGCGAGGGATCGCCGCGTCCGCCGCCGACATAGACGTCCACGACACGCTGTCGGCGCAAAGCCGCGCCGATGATGGCGCGCCAAACCTCGACAACGAATTCCCGCTCCAGCGAGCCCGGGGCCGCGCCCAGCAGACGGCGAAGCAATTGCACCTCGCGCGCTGGCCGGATCGGCAAGCCCTCGTCGGGCGCCTTGAGGCCGCGCAGACGATCCGCCAGATGCTGGCGCTGGCTCAGCAGCGCCAGCATGGCGGTGTCGAGATCGTCGATCTCCCGGCGGACTGAATCCACGGAATCGGTTGCGGGCGGAGATGTCACATCGTCCATGGGGATAACCATAGAAGCAAATCCACGCCGCCGCCAACGCGGCGCACGCAGCGCGTGATTGCACGCCTCGCTCAGCACCCGAAACGAACCCTGCGCCGGCAATACACAGCGAATCGGGCGGATATGAGGGATTTGTGGATGCGCGAGCGGCGACGCAGTTTATAGCAAACAGCCATGATTCAAGCAGGAATCGCGCGCGTGCAGGCAGTGGGAGGCGTACGCTCCCTTAATCTCGATTCAAGCCGGCCGCTGCTGTTGGCGACCGGGGAATCGCTGTCGCCATTAACCATCGCGTTTGAATCCTATGGCGCGCTGAACAGCGCCCACAGCAACGCCGTCTTGGTGTGCCATGGCCTTCACGGCGATCAATTCGTCGCTTCGCCCAATCCAGTCACCGGACGTCCGCCCTGGTGGCCGCGCATCGTCGGTCCTGGCCGGCCGATCGATACCAACCGCTTGTTCGTGCTTTGCGCCAACATGCTGGGCGGCTCGATGGGCACCACCGGTCCGGCCTCGCTTGCGCCGGACGGCCAGCCTTATGGCCTGCGCTTTCCCATGATCGGTGTGGGCGACATCGTTCGCGCGCAAGCGCTGCTGCTGGAAGCGCTCGGCATCGACAATCTCTTTCTCGTGATCGGCGCGGGCATGGGCGGCATGCAGGCGCTGAATTGGGCGAGCGCGTTTCCAAAGCGGGTGTTCGCGTGCGCCAGCGTGGCTTCCGCGGCGCGTCAACCGGCGCAGAACATCGCCTTCGCCGAACTCGGCCGACAAGCGATCATGGCCGACCCCGATTGGCGGAATGGCGGCTATCTCGCCCACGGCGTGCGCCCTTCGCGCGGCGCGGCTCTGGTGCGCGCGGCGGCAAGACTCTCCGGCCAATCGCCCGACCAGGTGCGCGCGACGTTCAAGAGCGGGCTGGCGCAAGAGCGGCTCTCGCTCGCGCCTGATTCCCGCGAAGACCGTTCCGACCCCAACTCGCACCTTTATTTGTCGCGCGCGATGGACGCATTCGACCTCGCGGCGGATTTCGGCGGCGCGCTCGCCAACGCGTTCCAGGGCGACCAGACCCGGCACGCGGTATTCGCGTTCTCAAGCGATTGGAGATTTCCGCCCGAAGAAAGCAGGATTATCGCCCGCGCCTTGATGGCGGCGGGAGCGGAGGCCTCGTTCCTTGAAATCAAGAGCGAGGCCGGCCACGACGCCTATCTAGGCGAAGAGCCGGCGTTCGAATCCGCGCTGACCGGGTTTATCGACGCCGCGGCAAGCGCGCGCGGCCTTGGCTTGCACGGAGAATCCCACCTTGCTTGAACTTGTACGACAATCGCCAATGCAGGACGCACCGCCGCCGCGGGCGGATCAGCGGGCCATTGCGGTGCTGGTTTCGGAAGCCGCCAAGGTGCTCGAAATCGGCTGCGGCGAGGGCGCGCTGCTCCATTTGCTGGCGCGCGAGCGCGGCGCCCGCGCCCGCGGCATCGAACCCGACCGCGCCAAGGCCCATGCCTGCGTGGCGCGCGGACTGCCGGTTGTGCAAAGCGAACTTGAGAGCGCGCTTGCCGATTTCCCGACCGGGGCGTTCGATTTTGTGGTGTTCTCGCACACGCTGCAGGGTTTGCGCGATCCGCATTGGGCGCTGCGCGAAGCAAGACGCGTCGGCGGACGTGTGATCGTGTCGATCGCTAACGCCGCACATTGGCGCGCGCGCCTGCGCCTCGCGTTCACCGGCCGGATGCTAGCTGGCGCGCACGGCGCCATCGCGCATCCCTGGAGCATCCGCGACTTTGCGGCTCTGGCGCGCGCGGCGCGCCTCAACATCGAGCGCGCAACGCCGCTATCGCGCGGCAACCCCGGCGCGCCGTTCGCGAAGTCCATGCTACGCGCCAACTGGTTTGGCGAAGAAGCGGTATTTCTGCTCGCGCCGTAGCGCGCGTCGCGTGGCGCAGTGGTGATCCGAACAGACGCGTGGCCCGTAAACCACGATGTTGAAGGCGGGCGCTTCCTCCCCTTGCCTGCCCAGAGGAGACTTCCATGGTGTTCAAGAATTTCGCGGTCGCGACCGCGATTGGCGGCGCTTTGCTTGCTGGCGCCTGCGGCGCTGGCACGCAGACTGCCCAAGCCGACGCCGCAGCGCCGGCAATGGCGGAGCGGACCGTAACGGTGGGCGGCGCGGCCATGTACCCGTCGCGAAACATAGTCGAGAACGCGGTCAACTCACGTGACCACACGACCCTCGTCGCCGCCGTGCAGGCTGCGGGCCTCGTGGAGACGCTTTCCGGTCCCGGGCCGTTCACCGTGTTTGCGCCTACAAACGCCGCGTTCGGAAAACTGCCGGCGGGCACGGTGGAAACGCTGACGCAACCAGCCAACCGCGCGGCGCTGACCAAGATTCTCACCTACCACGTCGTGGCCGGGCGCATCACCGCAACCGATCTTGTCGCGCAAATCGCCGCGGGCGGCGGCAGCGCAACGCTGGCGACGGTGCAAGGCGGACGCCTCACCGCGTCGCTCTCGGGAGATCACGTTGTTCTCACCGACGCGGCTGGCGGCAGGTCAATGGTGACCATCGCCGACGTGCTGCAGTCGAACGGCGTCATCCATGTCGTCGACACGGTGATGATGCCGCCACAAGCATAGGCGCAGAAAAACGCTGTTGGTCGCGAAGCCGAACCTCGTCTGGCTTCGCGATCGGCTGACGCCGCTCCGCCTCCCCGGGGCGGCGTTTTCTTTTCAGATTTTACCCACGGGCAAAAAGAACCCCACGGCAAAGAACCAGGCGCCGTCACTCCGGCTTGCGAAGCAAGACCATGAGTTAGCACTTCGCACCGTTGGTGTTCACACATCGGCCAGCGCGAACGCCAGGCGTCCGAGCAGACCGTGCGCTTTCAGCCGCCCTTCGGTAGCAAACAGGCAGATGCAATCCTGCCCTGGCTGCACCACGGGCTGGTGTGCGAGATCGGCGTCGGCGGCAGCGAAATCGCCGGCGTTGAAGTGGCCAAGCCCATCGCTATACCCCCCCTGCAGCACCGTGCAGAACTCCGCGCCCGAATGGTGGTGGAACGCCGTCGGCATGCCGGGCTTGACCGAAAGCACGTAGACGCGATTGTCGGGCGCGCGCGGGCTATCGACCGCGGCCACCCACACGCCCGGCGCCACCCACCTACGAGCGCGCAACGGCAGGCGCTGCAGCAGAGGGCGCGGCGCCTGCCGTTGCGCGCTCGTAGGT
>JAKFYF010000340.1 GCA_021731005.1 Hyphomonadaceae bacterium | reverse complement strand
TGCCTTGGCTCCGCGCGCGCGCAGGCGCTGGGCGACGCGGCGCGCGGAGCCAAGGCAAGGCTTGAGCGGCTCGAAACGCGCAAGCAGGCACTTGATGCACAGGCGGCGACGCTTGCGCCCGCGCCTGATCTTGAATCGCGGCTGAGCCTTGCGCGGCAGGACGCCGAGAAAGCGCGCAAGAGCCACGAAACCCACAAGTCGCTCCTCGCCAGCGGCGAAACCGCGCTGAAGCAAGCCGCCAATACCGAGGAGGCCGCGTGGGGGCCTTATCGCGCCGCCGAAAACGCGGCCCGCGATCTGGAAGCAGAACTTCGCGCGCTCACAAAACTAGCGCCGCCAGAGGCCAAGAGATTTCCGCCGGCGTTGGAGTCTATCGAAGTCGAAGCCGGCTACGAGCGCGCCCTCGCCGCCGCGCTCGGCGACGATCTCGACGCGTCGCTCGCGGCCGAGGCGCCCGTGCGCTGGGCTGGCGCTACGGCCCCGACGCCGAACCTTCCTGGCGAAGCCCATTCGATCGTGCGTTTCGTCAAGGCGCCGGAAGCGCTTGGCGCGCGGCTGGCCCTGATCGGCGTAGTGAACGCCAAGGACGGCCCGCGTCTAGCCAAACTGCTCTCCCCTGGGGCGCGGCTGGTGTCGCGCGAAGGCGATCTTTGGCGCTGGGATGGGTTCGTACGCCGCGCCGACGCGCCGCTGGCAGCCGCGGTTCGGCTTGAGCACAAGAACCGCCTCGCTGCGGCCGGCGCCGAGCACAAGAAGGCGGAGACTGCGCTCGCGCGCGCCAAGGCCGCCTGGGAAAAAGCGAAAGCCGCTCGGGTTGAGTTGGAAAACAAGGCGCGCGCGCTGCGCGCGGGGTCACCGAAGCTCGCAAGCGCCGAAGCCGAGTGCGCGCGCGCGATTGCGGCGGCGGACGCCGAATTCGCACGCAGCGCCGAACGCCGCGCCGATCTGGCCGCGCAGGCGGACGCGCTCGGCGGCGAGCTAGCGGCCGCACGCGAAGCTGTGTCGAACGCACAAGCCGTGAGCGCACCAGAAGCGGTGGACGAAGCCGCCTTGGCGAGCGCCCGCGCTCACGTTGCCGAGGCGCGAATGCAGGCAGCCGAGGCGAGCGCTGCGGTGCAAGCAATCGTGCGCGAACGCACCCAGCGCGAGGCGCGCCGGCAAGCGATCCAAACCGACAGCACCCAATGGTGTACCCGCCGCGATGCGGCGCAAGCGCGCCTGACCGCGCTCAGCGTCGAGCTCGACGAGATCGAACACCGCCGCGACGCCGCCAAGGAGGCGCCGCTCGCCGCTCGCGGTAAACTAGAAAATTTGCTTGAAGAGGCAGGTCAGGCCGAAGCGCGCCGCGCCGCGGCGAGCGATCGCGTCGCCGAAGCTGAGACGAAGGCGCGCCTGTGCGGCGAAGCCCAGCGCGAAGCGGACCAAACCCACGCAGATGCGCGCGAAGCCCGCGCCGGCGCCGAAGCCCACGCCGACGCCGCATCGGCGCGCGTCGCCGACATTGTCGCGCATGCGCACGAGCAAACAGGAAAGGCGCCCGATGAGCTGGCAAGCGCGGCGGGCGCGCTCATGTCGGGGCCGCTTGGCGGCGCCTCCATCGCCGAGATCGAGCGCCGCATGGAGCGGCTCAAGGCCGAGCGCGACGCCGCCGGCCCGGTCAATCTGCGCGCGCAGGAAGAATTGGCCGAAGCGCAAGAACGCATCGCCACGCTGGCCAAGGAGAAAGAGGACGTGGCCCAGGGCGTGGCCAAGCTGCGCCGCGCCATCACCACGCTCAACAACGAAGGCCGTGTCCGGCTGTTGCACGCGTTCGAGCAAGTCGATTCCCATTTCGCGCAATTGTTCGCGACCTTGTTCGAGGGCGGCCAGGCCAACCTAAAGCTCACCGAAAGCGAGGACCCGCTCGACGCGGGGCTTGAGATTTTCGCCGAACCGCCAGGCAAGAGGCTCACGCATCTCTCGCTTCTGTCGGGCGGCGAACAGGCGCTGACCGCCACCGCGCTCATCTTCGCGGTATTCCTCTCCAATCCAGCGCCCTTGTGCGTGCTCGACGAAGTCGACGCGCCGCTGGACGACGCCAATGTCGATCGCTTCTGCCGCATGCTCGAGGAGATGAAACGGCTGACCTCGACGCGCTTTCTTGTGATCACCCACAACCCAGTGACGATGTCGCGGATGGACCGGCTCTATGGCGTGACCATGCCGGAGCAAGGCGTGAGCCAGCTCGTTTCAGTGGACCTCGTGCGCGCGCAAGCGATGGCGGCTGAGTAACACCGTCACTATGGACCGCCGGCGCCCTCGCCGGCATGCGGTGTTTAAGCATGCACGGAGCGGCGTGGTTGCAACACCGCATGCCGGCGAGGGCGCCGGCGCTCTATATTACCGCGCCCGCCCGCCGCGGCGCTTGGTTGGCAAGTCCGGACCGGCGTCGAACATGGGATTGGGGTCCCACATGCCCGCGAACGGCGCGTCCACCAGATAGTCGGGCAGCCGCGCGCCCATGGCTTTCTGGTTCGAGACGGCAATGACCTGGCGGTCTTGCGCCATGTTGCGCAGCATGTCGGCGTCGATGTCGCCGATCAGCTCCGAGCTTTCCTTGGCCATCAAATGATTGGCGACGCCGAACAGCTGGAACACGCCGGCATTGTTAAAGATAGTCCGCCAGTCTTTCGGGTAGAGCCGCTGCAGCTGGCTCAAATCCTGGAAGAACGGCCACACCTGCAAGCCATAACCGCGCAACAGCGTCATCGATTGGCGCAGCGGGCCGAACTCGCCCAATTGCGCGCACTCGTCGAGCAGGAACAAAGTCGAGCGCTTGGGGCGGCGCTTGCGCCCCATCACCGTGAGCATGAGCGCGCCCACCCAAAGCCGCAGCAACGCGCCGTGGCTCTCGAGCTTATCGGGCGGGATGACGATATAGATCGTCATCGGGTCGCCGCGGCGGACCGCATCGAGATTGATAGTGGACTTCGACAGCGAGCGCAGCGCCGAATCCGAGTTCACCACCTTCAAGTAGGATTGGGCAGTCGAGAGAATGCCCGAACGCGTCTGCTCGGTGATCGGCAGGAACGAAGAGATGTTCTGCTTGGAGAGCCGGTTGAGGCCCTCGTGGTTCTCGATCAGCGCCGCGAGATTGTAGACGGCATCATCGCTCATCAGCACTTCGCGCACGCGCCCGAAATGGCGCTCGCTCTTGGGAGCGGTCTCGGCCACCGCTGCGATCACGCCCGACATCAGTGAGCGGCCCCAATTGTCCCAGAACGGCTCCTTGTGAAAACCGACATCGCCGGCGAGCAGCGAAGCCAGCATCTCGGCGTCAGCGTCGAGCAGCGCGCCGGGGCGGTTGAACAGATCGAACGGGTTGAGGCTGTCGGTGCGCTTCGACACCGCGCCGAACGGATCCAAAAGGCGCACCTCCTGGCCCATTTCCTTGCGGCGGCGCGCGGTGACGTGCCAGGTCTCGCCCTTGGGGTCGATGACGATCACCGAGCCCTCGAAACGCAGCAGGTTGGGGATGATGACGCCCCTGCCCTTGCCCGCCCCAGTAGGGGCGATGGTCACCAGGTGGCGGTCCTCGCTATAGGAGATGGGCGCTTCGCCGGCTGGTAGGCTCTGCTCGCTCGCCCGCGGCGCGCCAAAGCCCATCGGGTCTTTTCTGTCGTCTGACTTCCAACCCAGCAGCAGATCGGTGACCTCGGGACGCCCCAAGCCCGCAGCCTCGACCGGCTTCTTCTTGCGGGGAGTGCGCGGCCGAGACATGAACACCTCCTGGGGGCCGCCGGTGGGGCGGTCCCGGGTCAGACTTAGCCTTCGGGCAAGGCCGGGCCCGGCATGGCGCGCCAGCCGGCCAAGCAAGATCACCCGGATTGAGGCCGGGCGCAACGGCGCTTTACGCTGAGGGGCATGTTTCTCCTCAGACGCACGCTCAGCGACGGGCGTTATAATTTAACAGATTGATTTTATTATATTTATCCAGAATCTTGGTTAACGCCTCCCACGCCCACACCGGCATGGTCCGCCCCCCGAGCCAGCCCGCCATTGACGGGCCGGCGCGGGGGTCTTTCGGGCCCGGCGCGACTGGGGCTATTTCACCCCGTGCATGAGCTTCTGAATCAGCGGCGCCGCCAGGAATAGCACCACGCCCGCACCCAACAGCAGGTAGAAGCTGAAGGTGAAGCCGCTCAGCGCCGACGCGACGGTCAGGCCAGTCTCCCCGCTTACGCCCGCGGCGAAGATGCCGGACAGATTGTTGCCGATGGCGGTGGAGAGAAACCAGCCGCCCATGGCCAGGCCCACATATTTGAGCGGCGCCAGCTTGGTGACCATGGAAAGACCGATTGGCGACAGGCACAATTCGCCGGTCGTCTGCAGCACATAGCACAGCGCCAGCGGCCAAAACGGAATTTGCCCGTTGTCGCTGACCAGATTGGCGAGCGCGTACATCAGCACCAGAAAGCCCAACGCGTTGCCCATCAGCCCAAGGCCGAATTTGCGGGGAATGGATGGCTCAGCCTTCATGTTGGCGAGCATCCCCCAGATCACCGCCACCACCGGCGCCAGTATCACGATGCCAGCCGGGTTCACCGATTGGAACCAGCCGACCGGGAATTCCCAGCCGCCGAAATCGCGGTCAACGATGTTCTCGGCCAGGAAATTAAACGAGCTGCCGGCCTGTTCGAAGAAGCACCAGAACAAAATGTTGAACGTAAACAGCACCAGCATGGCGATGACTTTGTCGCGCGACACCGCCCCTTCGCGCAGCGCCTCCACCAGCAGCATGACCGCCAGCCCCACGAACAGCGCGCTCAGCACATATTGCAGCGGACCGGCGCCCACGCGCGACAGCAGCAGATAGATGATCGGCACCGCGATCGCGGCGCCAACAATCACGGCAATCAACGGCATCACGCCCTTGCGCTCAGGCGGCGGCCGGCCGATGTCGCCCAGATCGCGGCGGCCGAACCAGAACCAGAGCAGGCTGACGATCATGCCCACGCCGGTGGCCATGAACACGATCTTGTAGTTTTGCACCATTGGCGTGTCGGTGATCTCGCTAGCGAGCCACCCGGTGAGCAGCGGCGCCACCAGCGCGCCGGCATTGATGCCCATGTAGAAAATAGTGAAGCCGCGGTCGCGGCGGGGATCGTCGGCGGCGTAGAGCTTGCCGACCATGGTGGAGATGTTGGGTTTGAACAGGCCGTTGCCGACGATCACGAAGGCAAGCCCCAGAAGAAAGATCTGCTTATCGGGTATCGTGATCGCAAACAGCCCGGCCACCGTGATGGCCGCGCCGAGCAAGATCGATCGCTGATAGCCGATCACCCGGTCAGCGACATAGCCGCCGAAAATCGCGGTCGCGTACACCAAGGCGAGATAGGCGCCGTAGGTGCGGCTTGCTTCGGCTTGGCCGGACGCATCGCCGCCGAAGAATTGCGCCACGATGTAAAGCGTCAGCGCCCAGCGCATGCCGTAGAACGCAAAGCGTTCCCAGAACTCGGTCATGAACAGCATCCACAATTGCCTTGGATGCCCGAGCAGGTCGGTAGCGCGCCCGGCGGCGGCGCCCGGCAAAGCCGTATCGGTCATGCTTTTTCCTCCCGTCGCCGCTGCCGGCTGACCGGCGCGACGCTTTTGTGTCCCGTTGGTTAGCTTGAAGCACGCCTAGCGGGTCCGGTTCAAGCGCGGCGCGACAGATGGGCCTCTCGCTCCAGCACCCACCAGAACACCCGGCCCGGGTTGGAATCGAGCCAGAAGCCCAGCCGGCGCAGGGTGCGGATGGAGGCGAGATTGTCCTTGTTGCAGCCGGCCAGGATGGTCTCGGCGCCCGCCCGCTCGAACAACCACTCGATCACCGCCGCAGCCGCTTCGCTGGCATAACCTTGGCGGCGCCGGCTGGCGGCGATGCAATAACCGATCTCGAAGTCGGCAAGTTCGAACTGGCCTCGCGCCGGCGGCTCGAAACGCACGTCTCCCACCACCACGCCTTCGTTGCGATGCACCGCCACTGCGCGCGTGGGCGCTGGAGGTCCCGCCGAGCACGCGACCTGATTGAGGCTGGAGGCTACCCACTCGACCGGCGCCGCCGCCCCGATCGCATCGGCAAACGCGCGCTGCCCTGCCCGCGCCGCATGCGCCAACGCCGGCGTCACCGGCTCGATCCTGAGGCGCGGCGTCAGCAGCGTGTGTGTGAGCGGGCGCAGCATTTGCGGGAGTATGAACGCGTGTGCGAACCGCGCAAGTGCGACGGCGCTGTGAGAGCAAGCATGGTGGAAGATTTCACGCCCGGGTTCGCGCATCGCGCTTTACCGCTTTGGAATTGCCGCTACGGTCAGGCCGCCACCCAGGCCCACATCGCGGAGGACGCTCATGGCTACGTATGCATTTTCAGGCGGAAATAGCGTGAGCGGCTTCAACATGGGTTTTATTGGGGGGCTTCCCAACGCCATCATCGGCATCGTCTCGAACGTGTTCTCGACCTCCCACAGCGCCACCCATGTCACCTACGACGACGGCCAGGGCACGATCCTCACCATCAACGGAACCTTCACCGGTTTCGACGCCAATGGCGACCCGACCGGAGGGACGGCTACCTCGTTCTCCTACACAACGTCGGGCTTTCAGTTCCCTCCCCCGGGTGTTCCCACGACGATATCAGGCACGGGGCTGTCAATCGCCGTGCCGACTTTGATCGGCTGGATTACCACAGACAACGCAGCCGCCCTGCAGTCGGCGCTTTTCGGCGGCGCCGACACGTTCACGGGGACACAGTTCAACGACACAATCATCAGCGATGCGGGCAACGACACCGTCAACGCGGGGGCAGGCGACGACAATGTGCTCGGCTCCGCCGGCAACGACACCTTGAACGGCGAGACTGGAAACGACACGCTGCAGGGCGGCGATGGCAATGACAT
>JAKFYF010000330.1 GCA_021731005.1 Hyphomonadaceae bacterium | reverse complement strand
CCCTTCCCCCTCCCCTCGCGGGGAGGGGGCGATGAGCCGAGACATCCTCATCGTCGGCGCTGGCCTTGCCGGCCTCTTCCTTGCGCTCAAACTCGCGCCGCGGCGGGTCACGGTGCTGAGTCAAGCGCCGCTGGGTGCGGCCTCCTCGTCCGCATGGGCGCAAGGCGGACTAGCGGCGGCGTTGGCTGCGGATGACGACCCCGCGCTGCACGCCGAAGACACGCTCCGCGCCGGCGCGGGCCTCGTCGATCCCGCCATCGCGCGGCTTGTCGCGGAGCAAGGCCCCGCGCGCGTCGCCGATCTTATTGCGCTCGGCGTGCCGTTCGATCGCACGCCCGATGGCAAGCTCGCGCAAAGCCTGGAAGCGGCGCATTCGCGCCCTCGCGTGGTGCGGGTTTCCGGCGATCTCGCCGGCAAGGCGATCATGGATGCGCTGACTATCGCCGCGCGCGCGGCCGCGCACATCGATGTCATCGAGGGCGCGCGCGCCGTGGCGTTGCTGCGGGACAAGGACAGCGCCGTGAGCGGCGTGGTTTGCCGCGATGCGAGCGGCGACGCCGCCCTCGAAGCCAGCGAAACAATTTTGGCCACCGGCGGCGTTGGCGGCTTGTTTGAAATCACCACCAATCCGCCTGAAGCGATGGGGCAAGGCCTGGCGATGGCGGCGCGCGCGGGCGCGCTGATCGCCGACCCCGAGTTCGTGCAATTTCACCCCACCGCGCTCGATGTCGGGCGCGATCCGGCCCCGCTCGCAACCGAGGCGCTGCGTGGGGAAGGCGCTCATCTCGTCAATTCCGAGGGGCAGGCGTTCATTGCCGACCTCGCGCCGCGCGATGTGGTCGCGCGCGCCATCCACGAGGAGCGGCGCGCGGGCCGCGGCGCCTTTCTCGATGCGCGGGGGGCCATCGGCGCGCATTTTCCCAAGCGCTTCCCCACCGTGTTCGCCGCCTGCATGGCGGCGGGCTTCGATCCTCGTATCGCGCCAATCCCGGTCGCGCCGGCCGCGCATTATCACATGGGCGGAGTTGCGACCGACGCCTGGGGACGCAGCAGCCTTGAGGGCCTTTCCGCGGTCGGCGAATGCGCCTCCACCGGCGCGCACGGGGCCAACCGGCTGGCGTCTAATTCGCTCTTGGAGGCGGTGGTGTTCGCCTATCGCATTGCCGAGCGGCTTCGTGACGGCGGCGTTCGCGCGCGCGGAGCGCCTGAACACAGCGCGCCGCCCCCGCCGCTTCCGGATGCCGCGCGCGCCGCGCTTCGCTCGCTGATGCGGAACCACGCAGGCGTCACCCGCGATGCGCCCGGTTTGGCGCAGGCGCTCGACGGAGTCGCCGAGCTTTGCAACACTCATGGCCACGCCAATGCGCTCGTCGCGGCGCGCCTCATTCTAACCGCCGCGCTCGCCAGACAAGAGAGCCGCGGCGCCCATTACAGGAGCGATTTCCCCGATGCCCGCGCGCCGCAGCGAACCTTCCTCACCCGCGCCGACTGCCTTGCCGCCCCTGCCTGACATCGTGCTCGAACCGATCGTGAAGCTGGCGTTGGCGGAGGATCTGGGCGTTGCCGGCGATGTCACCACCGACGCGCTGATCGATCCCGAAACCCAAGGCCGCTGGGTGATCGCCGCGCGCGAAACCGGGATTGTCGCCGGCCTGGATGCGGCGAGTTTTGCGGCCTGGGTGATCGATTCAGACATCACCTTCACCATCGCCGCCCCCGATGGCGCGCGGGTCAGGGCCGGCGGCGTAATCGCCGAGATCGAGGGATCGGCGCGCTCGGTGCTGATCGCCGAGCGCACCATGCTCAATTTCATCGGTCGGCTCTCCGGAATAGCCACGCTGACGCGCGCTTATGTCGACGCGATTGCTGGCATGGGGGTTATTGTCGCGAGCACGCGCAAGACCACGCCCGGCCTGCGCGCGCTGGAGAAGCGCGCCGTGCGTTTGGGCGGGGGCGGCGCGCATCGCTACGGCCTCGACGACGCCATGTTGATCAAGGACAACCATATCGCCGCGGCGGGCGGCGTCGGGCCGGCGATGACGCGCGCGCGCGCGGCCGCCGGCCACCTCACCTGCATCGAGATCGAAGTGGATTCGCTGACGCAATTGCGCGAGGCGCTGCCGCACGCGCCGAGCGCGGTGCTTCTGGATAATTTCTCGCTTGCGGACCTGCGCGCGGCGGTGAAGCTCGCACAGGGGCAGACGCTGCTGGAGGCGTCAGGCGGGGTCACCATCGAGAACGTATTCGCGGTGGCCGAAACCGGAATCGACGTGATTTCGGTCGGCGCGCTCACGCACTCCGCGCGCGCGCTGGATGTGGGGCTGGATGCGGTGTGAGACAGACGCTACCTTGAGAAACAAGAACTCCTGTTTCTGAGGTCGCCCCCGCTCACTCATTCACCACCGCGAACAGCAAGTGATCGCGCCAGGCACCATTGATTTTCAGGTAGGCGCGGGCCATGCCCTCCTGCGTGAACCCCGCTTTTTCGAGCACGCGGCGGGAGGCGACATTCTCCGGCTGGCACGCGGCTTCCACGCGGTGCAAGCCAAGGTCGTTGAAGGCGCCGCGCACGATCGCGCGCACGCCCTCTGTCATGTAGCCTTTGCCGGCGTACATCTCGCCGGTCCAATAGCCGAGCGAAGCCGCGAAGGCGACGCCGCGTCGTACGTTCGACAAAGTCAGCCCCCCGAGCAGCGCATCGTCGGAGGTGCGAAAAAGCAGGAAGGCATAGGATTTGTCGTCGCGCGTGTCTTCGGCATAGCGGCGCAAACGTTGACGGAATGCCGCGCGCGAATTCTCATCGCTGCCCCAGCTCGGCTCCCAGGGGGTGAGGAACGCGCGGCTTGCCTCGCGGACATCGGCCCAGTCCTGAAAATCGCGCGGTTCGGGTGCGCGCAGATACACGCCCTCGCCGTCGACGCGCCGCGATCCTTCACTATCCCTCCGCACCAACGCCATCGCGCCTCGCTTTCGGGCGTTACTCTGCCCGAAGCGCGTTGGATAAGCCAAGCCCCGCCTTCGGCCCGATGGCTGCCGTGCACATGGGGCCCGCCAACGCCGCGCGGGCGGCGGCTTGCACCTGCTCGGCGGTCACCGCCTCGATCCGCGCTCTCAAGTCTTCGAACGGGGCCACGCTGTCGCGCAGGTATATTTGGCTCGCGCGCGCCTCGGCGCGGGCCGAGGGGGCTTCCGCGCCCATCATCAGGCCAGCGCGCGAAACCGCCTTGGCGCGGGCGAGTTCTGACGCGCTGGGGCCGCGATCGGCCATCAACGCGATCTGCGCGCCGACGATGTCGGCGACGGGTTTGGCGTTCTTGGCGGAGCAACCGGCATAAACAACAAACCGGCCGACATCTTCGTAGGTGTCCAGAAAGGCGTCGATGGCGTAGACCAGCCCGCGCGCTTCCCGCACCTCCTGGAACAGGCGCGAAGCCATGCCGCCGCCAAGGATCTCGGTCATCACGCGCGCGGCGTAGAGGGTTTCATCGCCCGACGCCGGCGCTGGCCAGGAGAGAACAAGGTGGGTCTGCTCGAGCTTGCGCGCTTCGCGCGCCATTCCGGAATGGGCGATAGCGGAAGCGAACGGCTGCTGGGGCTTGCGCGCAAGCGCGCCGAACCGCCGCTCCGCCGTTTGCAGCAATGCGTCGCGATCGAACGCGCCGGCGATGCTGATGACGATCCGCTCCGGCGACATGTGCGCCTCGCGGAAGGCGATCAGGTCGTCGATGCCCACCGCGCGAATTGTTTCCTCCTCGCCGAGTACCGGCCGGCCCAATGGCTGATCGGGGTAGAGCGCGCTTTGGTGCAGCACAAACACGCGGTCATCGGGCGCATCGAAGGCCTCGCCGCGCTCCTGCTCGACCACGTCTTTTTCTTTCTCCAGATCGGCGGGATCCCAGTGCGGAGCGAACAGGATGTCGGCGATGAGTTCCAGCGCGAACGGGGCGTGCTCGGCAAGAGTGCGGGCGTAATAGGCGGTGCGCTCGTAGCCGGTTGCGGCGTTCAGGACACCGCCCACGCTCTCGATCGCTTCGGCGAACTGGCGCGCATCGCGCCCGCCCGCGCCCTTGAACGCCATGTGCTCGAACAGATGCGCGACGCCGTTCTGGGCAGTCTCTTCCCAACGCGCGCCTACCCGCTGCCAGACCCCGAGCGCCGCGGTTCCAAGCCCCGGCATCGGGTCAAGCGCAACGCGCACGCCATTGCCCAGACGGACAAGCTCGACCTCCGCTTTCATCAATCCCCGCGCGCATGGAACGAGAGCCGCCCCACGCTTCTGTGATAAGCAAAATAGATGGCCACGAGCGCAAGCGCGAGACCGTACCAAGTCAGCGCGTAGCCCAAATGCCGCTCCGGCGGCAACGTGTCGGCGCCGGGAGCGCGTGCGAACGGGTTCGCCGCCGCCCGCCCGTCGGCGCCGACATAGGCGGCGGCGATGTAATAATCGGCGCTGTGCGCAAGCCCCGCGTTGCGCGCCATCGCCGCGAGGTCGGCGACAAACCACTGCCGTTGCAACGGCCGCGGCGCGAGCGCTAGCGGCCCCGGAGGCTCGGGCCGCACCGACGCACCTGTGATCGGCGCCCCCTCGCGCAAAGACGCCGGGAACCGCACTTCACTGGGATCGGGGGCTTCAAGCCCGGCGACGAAATCGGCATCGACAAAGATCACGGTTTCCCCGTCCTTGACCGGTGCGAAAACGCGCCAGCCCTGTTCATGGGTATCTGGTCTCACCCCGAACACGAATTGCAGCCCGTCAAGCGCGGGCTGGTAATTGGCGATGGTGATTTCCGGCACCGGCTCGGCAGCCGCGGCGCGCTTCAACTCATAGCGTTCCCATTGCCAGCGTCCGAGCATCGCCAGAATCGCAAGCGTGGCGATAGAGAAGATAGTCATCAGCAAAAGCGGACGAAAGCGGATCATTCGATGTCCTCGTGCGTCGCTTCGCGCGCCTTGTGCTTCCATTGCAGCGCAAACAGCGTCGCCTTGAACACCGGCAGAAGCGCCAGGCACAGCGCGGTCGCGACCGCCAATGTTGCGCCGATCGCCACCCATGTCGGCGCTCCCGCGATCTGCAGGATGAACAGCAAGGGCGCGGCTACGGCGCCGACGACCAGGATGACGAACACCGCCGGCCCGTCGCCGGCATCGGCGGCGCGAAAATCGGCGCCACAGGCGCGGCAGTGGTCGGCCAGCTTGAGATAACTTTGAAACAGCTCACCCTGCCCGCATTGGGGGCAACGCATGCGCAAGCCGGCGAGAAATGGAGTGGGTGTCATGACTTAATATGGACCGCCGGCATCCTCGCCGGCATGCCGCGCCTCCGCCTGCCGAAACCTGGCCGGTTGAAACAACTATGCCGGCGAGGACGCCGGCGGTCCATATTGCTACCCACCCTGCATGGTCAGATACGGCGTCACGTACACAAACGTGAACAGGAACAACCAAACCACGTCGACGAAATGCCAGTACCAGGCCGCGGCCTCGAGCCCGAAATGCTTGGTCGGCGTGAAGCCGCCAGAAATCAACCTCAGCAGGCACACAGCGAGAAAGATCGTGCCGATGATCACGTGCGCGCCGTGAAAGCCTGTCGCCATGAAAAAGGACGCACCATAGACGTTGGCCGTGGCCACCTCGCCGCTATTGCCGAAAGCAAAGCCCGCCTCGGGATACTCGACGCCGAATTGGACGTAGGTGAAGAGCGTGCCGAGCAGCACCGTAAGCAGCAGGCCGAGCGTTGCGCCCTTGCGGTCATTTTGCTGCAGCGCATGGTGTGCCCACGTCACCGTCGTGCCGGAGAGCAACAGGATAAGCGTATTCATCAGCGGCAAATGGAACGGGTCGAATGTCTCGACATGCGGCGGCGGCCAATTGGCCCAGGCCGCCACTGTTTCCTCGTTCCACGACGGCACGATCCAGCTCGAACGCGCATCGTGGAAGATCGCCAGTTCGAAGAACATCCAGAACCATGCGACGAAGAACATCACTTCCGAGGCGATGAACAAGATCATGCCGTAGCGCAGGCCGATGTCGACGACCGGCGTATGATCGCCAGCGCGGCTTTCCTTGATCACATCACCCCACCAGCCGATGCAGGTGAGCGTCATGATCGCGGCGCCGATGGCGAACAGCGGCCATTGTCCCTTGGCGAGCCAGAAGCCCTCGCCGACGCCGCGCATCAGCACGACCCCGCCTACCGTCAAGAACAGCGCGCCGAGGGAGCCGACAACCGGCCAGGGGCTTGGATTGACCAGATGGTAATCGTGTTTAACCTCGCCGTGCGCCATGGCTTCCTCTCTCAACTCGAAGGCCCGGCCGCGGACTGATCCGCCGCCCGGAAATACGTGTATGATAGCGTAAGTTCGCTCAAGCCCCTTGTGTCCGGATCGGACACCAGATCAGGGCTGATGAAATAGACCACCGGCAGGTCCGCCTCTTCGCCCGGCGCCAACACCCGGTCGTTGAAGCAGAAGCACTCGGTCTTGAAGAAATAGGCGCCGGCGACGTGGGGCGTGACGTTATAGGTAGCGCGCGCAACGATCGCCTCGTTGCTCAGATTGCGGATGCGGAAGAAAGCAAGCCCGGTTTCGCCGATGCGCAGGCTCTGCGTGCGTTGCTTCGGGGCGAACTCGACCGGAAGGTCTGGGGCGATATTGGCGTCGAATCGCACCTGGATGCGCTGCTCAAGGACGCGTTGCGGCGCCGCTTCGGCGGTGCGAGTGACGCCGCCGAAGCCGGTTGCCCGGCAGAAAGCGTCGTAGAGCGGCACGGCGGAGAAGGCGAGCCCGGTCATCGCCGCCACTGCGGCGGCGACGATCGCAGCGGTGATGGCGTTCTTCCTGCTCACGGCGCGCCCGCCTTGTACTTCGCCAGCGTGATCGCGAAAACGAGCACGACAAAAGCGGCGATCGAAACCGCCAGCCAAAGATTGCGGCGCTTGCGCGCGCGTTCCTGCTCGGGCGAAAGCGCGACCGGTTCGCTCATGGCGCCAACCCGCGGTCGAACAGAAGCGCTGCGAACAGCGCAAACAAGTAGAGGATGGAGAAACCGAACAACGCGCGCGCGCCGGTCCTGGGCAGCGTCACCTT
>JAKFYF010000326.1 GCA_021731005.1 Hyphomonadaceae bacterium | reverse complement strand
GCCGCGGCGCTTGAGTCCAACAACGTTCAAACCGCCGAGGTGCGCATGATTGCCGATCGCCGAGCCGAACGGGATGAGATCGGTCGTCATCAGTGCGGAGGCCCCGACGAAAGCGTGGCGGCCCACCCGCCCATGCTGATGTACGCCAGACAGTCCCCCCAGGAACGCGTGATCGCCGACCTTGACGTGGCCGCCAATGGTGGCGGTCTGAGCCATGATGACATGGTTCCCGACCACGCAATCGTGGGCGACGTGGCAATTGCCCATGATCAGGCAATTGTCGCCGATGACCGTCACCGCACGGCCCCGCGCAGTGCCACGGTGCAGGGTGGCGTGTTCGCGGATGACGTTGTTCTTGCCGATCTCCAGGCGCGTCGGCTCGTTGTTGTAGGACAAGTCCTGCGGGGTGCCGCCGAGCCCCGCGAACGGGAACACGGTGTTGTCGGGGCCGATCGTGGTGTGGCTCTCGATGAACACGTGCGCGATCAGCCGCGTGCGGTCGCCAATTTTCACATCCGGCCCGATGACGCAGCCCGGCCCGATCTCTACGTCGGCGCCGAATTCCGCGCCCTTGTCGACAACCGCGGTGGGGTGGATTTTCGCGCTCATGCCGCCCCACCGGGCCGGTCGGCCTTCATCGCCGCGAACTCGCAATCGGTGGCGAGTTCGCCCCGCACTTCGACGCGGCCGCGAAACTTGAAGATATTGCGGCGCTGGAACAGCACTTCCACCGGCATCTCCATCACGTCTCCGGGCATGACCGGGCGTTTGAAGCGCGCATTCTCCACCGACATAAACAGGATCAAGTGCTTGCTGATGTCAGCCTCGAGCGTCTTCGACATCAGCAGCGCACCTGTCTGCGCCAGAGCTTCGATCTGCAGCACGCCGGGCATGACCGGCGCGCCTGGAAAATGGCCGGGAAAGAAGGGCTCGTTGATGGTGACATTCTTGATACCGCGAATGGATTTGTTCGCCACGAAATCAATCGCGCGGTCGACCAGCAGGAATGGGTAGCGGTGCGGCAGACGGCGCAGGATTTCGCCGATCTCGATCACATCCTCGCTGGTTTTCTGCTTGTCGGTGAGATCACTCGCCTGCATTGCCAACCCCTGACGCCTTGCGGCTTAGCCAGGCCGCTTCCCGGAGCCATTTGCGCAACGGCTTGGCCGGATAGCCGCTCCAAACCTCGCCCGCGGGAACGTCTTGGAACACAGCAGCCCCGCCCGCAAGCGTGGCGCCAACGCCAATGGTTCGGTGGTCGCCAATACCGACGCGCCCGCCCATGGTGACGCCGTCGCCCACCACGGTTGACCCCGAGATGCCGGCGAAGGCGGCAATCAGCGAGCCGCGGCCGACGGTGCAATTGTGGGCCACATGGCAGAGATTATCGAGCTTGCAGTCCTCGCCCAGGACGGTGTCGTCAAACACGCCCCGGTCGATGGTGGAGTTTGAACCGATGGTGACGCGGTCCTGGATGATCACCCGCCCGAAATGGGGGATGTCCACGGGGCCGGAGGCGTCGCCGGCGACACCGAATCCCTGTTCGCCAATGACGGCGCCCGGCAGGATCGTCACATCATCGCCGATAAGCGCGAAAGCGATCGACGCGCCAGCGCCGATGCGGGTGCGCCGCCCAATGGCGACCCCAGGGCCGATCACGGCGTTTGGCCCGATTTCAGACCCCGCGCCGATCTCGGCGCCAGCTCCAATGACAGCGCCGGGTCCCACCCGCACGCCCGCCTCGATCTTGGCGCTCGCGTCAATGCGTTCGGCGCCGAAGCCGCGCGGACGCGCCAGAGCAGTGACGATCCGCGCAAACATCAGGCGCGGCTTTTCCGCCAGGATGAGCGCGCCCGCCCGCGGCGCCAGATGCGCCGCCGTCGGCGCGATCACGCACGCCGCCGGCGCGGAGGCAAGCTCGGCTGCCCCCTTCTTGGCCTCAAAATAGCAAAGGTCGCCGCTACCCGCCCGCTCGGCGGGGGCGGCTGAGGACACCAGACGCTCGGCATCCCCGCCAATGTCCGCCGAAGGCGCAAGCGCCCGGACCGTCAAGGGTCCGAGCGCTTCGTAGAACCGTGTGTCGATCATGCGCCTGCCATGCTGGCGCAGACGCAGCGCGATGTCACGCCTGGGTTAGGTTATTGTTGTGGCTGCGCCGCGGCGGCAGCCGGCTGTTGCGGCAAGCACTCAGCCACCGGATGGCGGGCAACGTTGGCGACGCGCGTGGCCGGGTTCTGGTCGAGCTGCTGAATGACCGCCGTGGTGATGTCGTTTTCTGGGGCGACATAGAAGGTGGAAGCGGCGTCGACAATCGCGGTGGCGCCACGCGCGGCCATGACGCTTTGCGCTACTGGCGCGACCGCCGCCCGGAAATCGCGTAGCGCCATCCCCTGCGAGCACTCGAAATCGCCGCGCAAGGTGGCGGCGCGCAATTCCAGCTGCCGCCGCCGCTGAATGAATTGCTGAAATTGCGGGGCGAGAGCCGCGTCATTGCGAATCTGCTCGTCGGTCCGATTGCCGCGCAAGCGGGTCAAACGCTGCCCCTCCTGCGCCAACGATTGCTCCTCCGGCGCGAGCGCCTGGGCTTCCGTATTCACCTGGGTTTGAATCTGCTGCAGCTTTGCGGCCAGATCCCGTCCCGCCACGGATTCGTTCACGACACGCTGGAAATCAAACGCGACCACGCTTGGCGCGTCGCCGCGGCGGTTGCGCTGGGCGAATGCATCGGCGCTCAAAGATACAACCGCCGCAGCGACTAGCACCGCGGACACGAAACTGGAAAACCGCATTTTCAAGCTACTCCTTAGAATTGCGTTCGGGTCGAGAACCGGAACTCCTGCTGCCGGTCGAAATCCTCGAACGCCAGCGGCTCGGCGAAATCGAACTGCACGGGACCGAAGGGTGAGTCCCAGTAGATCGACACCCCGGCCGCAGCACGCAGGCTCAGTGAATCATCGACAAGCAAACTCTGCGCGCCAAGGTCGATCGGCTGACGGCTAGCCGAATCCACCACGCCCAGGGTTCCGACATCGAGGAACAGCGCCCCGCCCAGGGAGAACGATTCCGGCAGCGGCAAAGGAACATCCAATTGCAGCGTTCCTATGGCGTAGGCATTGCCGCCGATGGCGTCGCCTTCCTGGACGATATTCCCGGTGGCGTCGTCCACCAGCAGCTGCCGCGGGCCCACGCCGGCAACGTCAAAACCTCGGAAGGAGGAGCCGCCTTTGAAGAAGCGGTCGTTGATGCGCACGTCATCGCCGCCCCAACCCATGATGTACCCGGCGTTCAACCGGGCCGTGGCGCGGAATCCCGCTGGCAGCCCATAATAGACTCCGCCCTGCAGTTCGGTTCGCAGGTAGTTCACCGCCCCGCCAAGCCCCGCCACATCTTGGCTCAGCTGCAAATCAAAGCCGCGCGTTGCCCGCAAAGCCTCGTTACGTCGGTCCCAGTTCAGCGAATACCCAAGCAACGAGGTGATGAAAGAGCCTTCCTGATCGCACAGGAGAGGTCGATTGGGATTGAGCGGATCGCACTGATCGATAGGCGCGGTGTTGATATTGTTGTCATGGTCGACAAACAGATTGGCGATCTGGGTATCGTCCTGGATCAGCGAATAGGTGAGGCCAAGGCTAGTGTGCTCGGAAGTCTGGAACCCGGTGCGCAATCCAAGCCCGGTAGACTGATTCTCGAACGAAGACTGATCGAGAAAATCCGTGCGCAGCGAGTAAAGATCGAACCCCGCCGACACTTCGCGTCCCATAAAGCGGGGTTCGGTGAATCGCAGATCGAGCTGCTGGCGCTGTTGGCTCGAGGACGCGCGCAGGCGCAGAAACTGGCCGCGACCGCGTAAATTTCGCTCCGTGATGGAGACATCGAACAAGAAACTCTCGCTCGAAGAATAACCCGCCGCGAAGGCGAGTTCGCCGGTCGATTCTTCTTCCACCGTAACAGTTACAACGGAACGGTCAGGCTGCGAGCCGTCGGATTCCTCAACCGTGACTTCCTTGAAGAAGCCCAGAGCCTGGATGCGCTGGCGCGAACGGTCCAGCAGCACACGGTTGAAGGCGTCGCCTTCGCTCACCCGCATGCCCTGACGAATAACGCGGTCGAGCGTGCGGTTGTTGCCGACGATGTCAATGCGCTCGATGAAAACGCGGGGACCCTCGTTGACCTCAAAGGTGATGTTGACGACCTGGTTGGCGGCGTCGCGCTCGACCACTGGCGTGATGTCGACATTGGCGTAGCCCACGGTGCCGGCCACATAGGTCATCGCATCGATGGCGTCCTCGATGAGATCGCCGCGAAACACGTTGCCGCGACGAATGGGAACGGCCGCGAGCAGCAGCGCCTCGGGCAGGCGGTTGAGTTCGGTCTGCACTTTCACTTCGCCGAACTCGTAGCGTATGCCCTCGTCGACCGTGAAGGTGATGAAGAAGTCGCGCTGATCGGGCGTCAGCTCGGCGACCGCTGATACGACGCGGAAGTCGGCGTAGCCGCGGTTGTTGTAGTACTGGCGCAGCTGCTCGCGATCGTACTCAAGCCGGTCGGGATCGTAATTGTCGTTGCTCTGGAAGAAATTCCACCAGCTCGACTTGGTTGTGACGATTTGGTCGCGCAAACGGCGATCCGAGAACACCCGATTGCCAATGAAGTTGACGTCGCGAACCCCCGTTACCGGACCTTCGTCCACTTCAAAAATCAGATCGACGCGGTTCTGGTCCAGCTCCCGCACCTGCGGCGTCACCTGCGCGGCAAAGCGCCCCGCGCGCCGATAGACTTCGATGATGCGCTGCACATCGCCTTGCGCGCGCGCGGCCGTGAATACCGAGCGCGGACGCGCTTGCACTTCGTCCTCGAGATCTTCCTCGTCGAGGGTGCGCATACCCTCGAATATCACCCGATTGATCACCGGATTTTCGATCACCGAGACCACCAGATCGCCGTCGCGCTGAGCGATCTGCACATCCGCGAACAGCCCGGTCGCGAACAATGTCTTGATCGATAGGTCGACGCGCTCGGCATCGTAGGTATCGCCAGGGCGGATCTGCAGATACGAACTGATCGTCGCCGGTTCGATGCGCTGGTTGCCTTCGACGACGATGCGGCGAATGGCAACGCCAGCCGGCTGTGGGGCCGCGGGCTGCGCGCGGTTTTGCTGCGCGTGCGCGTCTTCGGCGGTCGCCACTAAGGCGCCCGTACCCGCGCCAACGCTGGCCACACACGTGACCGCGCCGAGCACGACATCTCGCAGAACTTGCCTCATCAAGCCCTCGACGCTACCGGCGCTTCCCCCGCGCCCTGGTTTGTAAGACCTCATCCCGCCCCGAAAGACAAGGACGAGACGCTGTTCATTGTGTGCCTGGAAACAATCTCGTAATGTCATTCCAGGTGGCAAACAGGAACAAACTCGCCATCACAGCGAATCCGGCCCTATAAGCCCATTCTTGAGCGGTCGGCGGCAGCGGGCGTCCTCCGCGCAGCGCCTCGATCCCGTAAAAGACCAGATGGCCCCCGTCGAGCACGGGAATGGGCAAAATATTGACGATACCCACAGCCACGGAAAGAAACGCGGCCAACCGCAGCAGCGACAGCACCAGCACTTGCAGCTTCTCGCCGAAGCTGGCGTCAGGCGATTGCAACGCCGACGCCGCCACTTGACCCGACACATTGATGATGCCGAGTGGTCCGGCGATCTGGTCGCCAGATTCACGACCGACAAAGATCGCGCCAATGTAGCCGAACGTCTGCGCCACGATCGCCCAGGTGTCGCGCGCGCCTATGCCGACCGCCTCGATAGGATTGTAGCGCACCAGCTTTCGCTCGGCAGCGAGCACGAGCGGTCCGCTGACCCCAAGCAGTCCCTGCCCCTCGCGCACGCCGCGCCCTGCATTTTCGCTCGCGCGTTGCGGGGTGGCGCGCATCGCCAGCATCGCGCCACCTCTTTCAACTTCTATCGTTAGCGGCGTCTGCGGCGATGCCGCCACGATCGACTGCAGTTCGGAAAAATTGGCGATCGCTTGCCCGTTGGCGCTCAAGACGATGTCGCCTGGCTGCAATCCGGCCTCAGCGGCGGCGCTCTGTTCTGCAACAAAGGCGAGGCGAGCCGGGATCGCCTGCATATCGGTTTCGTCGCCGCCAATGACCAGCGCCAAAACGCCCAATGCGAAAATCGAGAATATGAAATTTGCAGCGGGCCCCGCCGCGGTCGCTGCCGCGCGTTTCCAGATCGGCATGGCGCGGAAGTGTCCACGCCTGCGCGCCTCTTCCTGCGCCAGCGCCTGGTTTTCTTGGGAAGCTGGCAGCGTGCTCGAGCCATCGGTGTCGTCGATCCAGGAGACGAAGCCGCCGAGGGGAATTTTCGAGACCTTCCAGCGCGTACCGTGCTTGTCGGTCCAGCCGAACCACTCGCCGCCCAAACCGATGGAGAAGCTCTTTACTGCGATGCCGCACCAGCGGCCGACGCGGAAATGCCCGTATTCGTGAACGAACACGACTACGCCCAGCACCAGCATGAACGAGCCGACATAAGTTATCGCGTTCTGAACGAATTCAAGCATCCGCCGCCTTATCCTCCCCGCGCCCCGTTCTGTTATCTATCGAGCGCACCCTGGCGTTTAGGCTGCCGCCAGGCGTCCTGCAATCTTTTGGGCCGCCCGCCGTGCGGCCCCATCCGCCGCCGCGACTTCATCGAAGGAAGAAGGCGTTTTTGCGATCCCGCCTGAACCCTCCATCACTTCTTCCACCAGATGGGCGATGTCGAGGAAGCGGATTCGCCCTCCCAGGAAAGCCTCGACGCCGATTTCGTTAGCCGCATTCAGGGTCGCGGTGGCGCCCGCGCCCGCCCGCAGCGCCGCCCGGCAAAGGCCCAGGGCCGGAAATTTCTCCAAATCGGGCGCTTCGAACGTGAGCTCGCGTAGAGCCGCGAGGTCGAGACGCGCTGTCGACACCGCCGCGCGACCGGGCCAAGCGAGGGCGTAAGAGATCGGGATGCGCATGTCGGGCGCGGCCATTTGCGCCAGCACCGAGCCATCGGAATAGTGCACGAGACTGTGCACTATGCTTTGCGGGTGGATTAAGACGTCGATCTTATCATCTTTAAAATCAAACAAATAAGACGCCTCGATCAGCTCGAGCCCCTTGTTCATG
>JAKFYF010000339.1 GCA_021731005.1 Hyphomonadaceae bacterium | reverse complement strand
CGACGACTACGACGCCATCGTCGCGGCATGCTGCGAAGCCTGGAACGCTTTCATCGCGCTCCCCCAAGTCGTCGCCTCCGTCACCGCCCGCACCTGGGCGACGGTCAATGTTTAGGGCCGTTGGTATCAGTCCTTCACACACACCGTCATTCCGGACGCGCGGGACGCGCGATCCGGAACCCAGGGGACGTAGAACACGTCTGTTGCCCCTGGGTTCCGGGTTCGCACTGCGTGCGCCCCGGAATGACGAACTGAAGTGCCGTTCATCGCCGGACAAAAGCAGCGCTGGCACGAGGCTTCAGCACCTCCGCCTGATAACCCAGCCGAGCACTTGGCCTGAACTGTCGAGCGCCTGCTCCGCGCACGCGGCGCGGCGCGGTTGTTCGGCGCCGCGTTGAAATTCCGGATCGCCTTCGCCCGGCGCGGTGTCAAGATCGGACAGGTGCTCGTAGCGCGCGTTCTCGCCAGCGGCCGACGCCGTGCATACGCGCCGCGTTCCATCGGCGCTCCGCAGGCGCACGCTGACTTCGCCATCCTCAAGCGCGCCCGCGAATGTGACCCGCACCGGCGGCGATTCAGCGCGCGCGAGGCAGGCATCGATCGCGGGCATCAATTCGGGCAGCACCGAAGCCCAGGTCGGGCGCGCACCCGCGGCGACCCCGCGCCGCGCGCAGCCCTGGTAGGCGACGCCTTCGAACAGGACATTGGCGACGTAAGGGAGTTCTACCCCGCTGGCCGCGCACGCTTCCTGCTTGATGGTGATGGTCAGCGGTCCGGCCGCCACGCGCAAGCCGCGCTCACGAAAATCGCGGGCGCCGACCACGCCGCCATCCTCGCCCAAGCCCGGGCGCGAGAATTGGGCGTAATCCTCCAGTAGGGTCAGTTCCCAGGCGCCCTCGGCGCCACCCAGTGAATCGAGACTGCCGGACGCCTGGAACTCGCCTTCGAAGGCGGCGCGCTGGCTGGCGCTGGCGGGTCCGCCGATCGCGGCCAATTGCTCGGCGGCCAGCTCTGCTTCGCGCTGGGCGTTGGTGGGGGAAGCAGGCGCAGCCTGATCCTCGGGCGCGCCAGACTGGCGCTGGCAGCCGGTGGCGGCCAGGACTAGCACAAGACCCAAGACGCGGAGCATCGCCCGCATGTTCCTACCCCCAGGGCCGACACTAGACCCCAATTCGCTCCGGAAGGCTAGCGTCCCGGCTTTGAAATGCGAGTCCAGCTTGGATCGGAACGTGGCGAATTTCAAATCCGCAGCGCTTAGTATCAGCGCATGCAGAGTGATTCCGGGTTTCCGTTTCTTGAGTTTTTCGCGGGCGGGGGCCTTGCCCGGCTGGGGCTGGCCCCGGACTTCTTCTGCGCGTTCGCTAACGATTTCGACCCCGCCAAGGTCAAGGCTTACGAGGCCACGTTCGGCGAGGGCTGCATCAGCGGCGACGATATCTGGCGGCTTTCAGCTTCCTCTATGCCGCCGGCGACGCTCGCCTGGGCGAGCTTTCCTTGTCAGGATCTCTCACTTGCGGGAGCTCGTGCTGGGCTGGCTGCGCCGCGCTCGGGCGCGTTCTGGGGCTTTCACCGCTTGATTGAGCGGCTCGGCGCGGCGGCCCCCGACCTGCTCGCGCTGGAGAATGTCACCGGCTTGTTGAGTTCGCATGGCGGCGCCGATTTCACCGCGCTGGTCCACGCGCTCGATGGCCTGGGCTACCGCGTCGGTGCGCTCGAGATCGACGCGGCGTTGTTCGTGCCGCACTCGCGCCCCCGGCTTTTCATCGTCGCCGCCCGCCGCCCGCCGACGCACCTGATGGCGACAGGTCCTTGCGAACCGTTCCACACGCCGGCCCTGCGCGCCGTGGTCGCGCGCCTGCCCGACGCTTTACGCAAGCGCTTCATCTGGTGGCGGATCGATGCGCCGCCGAAGCGCAATACAAGCCTCGCCGATCTGCTGGACGAGGTTCCTGTTGGCGTCGAATGGCGCAGCGACGCGCAGACCCAGGCCCTGATCGCGCAAATGAGCCCACTGCAACGCGCGCGCCTGGATTCGCTGCGAACCTCTGGCCGGCGCGAAGTGGGCGCGGTGTTCCGCCGCATCCGCATTGAACACGGCAAGCGCGTCCAGCGCGCGGAAGCGCGCTTCGACGGGATCGCCGGCTGCTTGCGCACGCCCGCCGGCGGATCGAGCAAGCAGATGCTGCTTTTTGTCGACGGCGAAATCGTGCGCTCGCGGCTGCTCTCTCCGCGCGAGGCGGCGCGGCTGATGGGCGTCCCTGATGATTACACGCTGCCGGCGGGGCAGACTGCGGCGCTGCATCTCCTCGGCGACGGCGTGTGCGTGCCGGTGGTACGCTGGCTTGCGCAGACTTTGCTTGCGCCAATTGCTGGCGCGGACCTGCAGCGCAAGAGCGCGTGATGCGCGCCGACGTCTTCACGCCCACACAGCGCTCGGCGGTGATGCGCGCGGTGAAGTCCGCCGATACCGGCCCCGAGCGCGTCGTACGCGAAGCGGTGTGCGCGCTTGGTTTCGCGCGCCGCTATCGGCTCAATTGCACGCACCTGGCGGGGAAGCCCGACCTGGTGTTCACCGCGCTGCGCAAGCTCATCTTCGTGCATGGCTGCTTCTGGCACGGCCACGAGTGCAAGCGCGGCGCGCGCAAGCCGAAAGACAATAGCGCCTATTGGTCCGCCAAGATCGCGGCCAACCGGGCGCGGGACGCCGCGCATGCGCGCGCGCTTGCGGGAGCTGGCTGGCGGGTGCTGACGCTTTGGGAGTGTGAGACGCCTGACCGAACTTCGCTTTCACGCCGCTTGTCGCGTTTCCTGGGGCGGGCGACGGAACTCACTTGAACGATCGTTCAAACTCCGCTTGAACGCTTGTTCAAATCAATGGACGGCCGCAGCATGCGTTCAAAATCATGATCGCGCACCGGGTGTCAGGCGGCCCCAACCTTAATTTTGATCAACTCGCCCTCGCGCTGGACAATGTTCTAATGGAACAATTCGGGAGCTTTGGCCGTACGCTCAGCACCGGCCGGCCCGATTAGTGCGGCGTTCAGGCGCTGCTCAGGCGACGTATTTCAGTATAGGCCCTGAGGTGCGCCCGAAGGTGGGTTTGGGCGCGCATGGGATTTTTGGAGGGACGACATGATACGTAAATTGACCATCGGCCTGGCTGCGCTTGTGTTCGCGGTCGGCTGCACGACCGTTGACCCCGTCACCGGCGAGCGCACCCGCAACAACACCGGCACCGGCGCCATCATCGGCGCCATCGCCGGCGCGGCCGCCGGCACGCTCGCGGGTGGCGACGACCGCCGCAACGCCATTATCGGCGCCGGCATCGGCGCGCTCGGTGGCGCGGCCATCGGCCATTACATGGATCAGCAGGAGCAGAATCTACGCGAACGCCTGGCCGGCTCCGGCATCGGCGTCACCCGCGTCAGCCAAGATCGCATCCTACTCAACTTCCCGGCCGATCTCACCTTCGATTTCAACCGCGACACCGTGAAGAGCCAGTTCATCGGCCACCTCCGCGATGCGGCGGGCGTGATGCGCGATTATCCGCAGACGACGATCGACGTTCTCGGCCATGCCGACTCGGTGGGCGCCGACGCTTACAACCAAGACCTCTCCGAACGCCGCGCCATGAACGTGTCCTCGGTGCTGATCCAGAACGGCGTCATTCGCGAGCGCGTGATCGCCACTGGCTTCGGCGAACGCCAGCCAGTCGCGGACAATTCGAGCGACAGCGGACGCGCCCGCAACCGCCGCGTCGAAGTCATGATCAGCGCCTTCCAGGGCTGAGCTGAACGAGGCAGTATCAACGCCGCCGCGCCGTCTGGCGCGGCGGCGTTTGCTTGAGGAGCATCCATGCGCGGATTCATTCTTCTTGTTGCGCTCGCGCTCGCGGCTTGCGCGCAACCAGCGCCGGCGCCCGAGCAAACGCCGGGGCAAGCAGCCGACCAGACCGAGGGCGGCCTCGGGATGCACGCCCAAGACGCCCTGGCGGCGATGCCAAGCTGGGAGAACGCGCGCGCGGCGGGCGTGGATTTCCGAGCCATCGGCCAAGAACCGGGCTGGATACTCGACATCCATCAGCGCGATCAGATCAAACTGATCTGGGACTATGGCGAGGGTAGCGCTGGATTTCCGCTGGTCGAGCCAAGCTATCCCCAAGAGGGCGCCACACGCTACGACGTGCAAGCGGGAGGCCATACATTGGGCGTCACCATCCGCCGCTTTCCGTGCCAGGATTCCATGAGCGGCGAGAACTTCCCCGCAAGCGTCGAAGTGGTAATCGACGGGCGCACGCTGAGCGGCTGCGGGCGCAGCGTCTAATACCGAACTCCTGACCCTTCCGTCATTCCGGGGATCGCAAAGCGATGCCCGGAACCCAGGAGTGACAGCCGCGCCCCGTCAGGAACTGCTCGTCAACGATCGCGTTTCGCATGAGACGCCGCCGGGATGAACGGCCTGACCGGGCGATTGGCTTACAACCATTGCAGCGGACCCTTCGGCGCGGCATTAACGGATGAATTATCTCGTCAAGAGTACGCATCCGGCGAGTACCGCGGTAGCTCAGGCCGCGATGGCCAGTTTCTGCCGGTCCCAGTTCCACGGCAGCAGTTCCGAAAGCCGGTTGCTCGGCGTTTCGGCGATGCGCGCAAGGACGTCGGCGAGCCAGGCGTGCGGGTCGATGTCGTTGAGCTTGGCGGTTTCCATGAGGGTGTAGATCGCGGCAGCGCGCTCGCCGCCGCGATCGGAGCCGGCGAAGGTCCAGTTGCGCCGCCCGACGGCGATGCCGCGGATCGCGCGTTCGGCGGCGTTGTTCGAGAGGCACAGACGCCCGTCCTGAAGAAAGTGCGCAAAGGCCTCCCAGCGCTTGAGCATGTAGTCCATGGCCTTGCCGATTTTGCTCTTGCCGGACACGCGCGCGCGTTCAGCGCGCATCCAGGTGTGCAGATCAGCGACCAGCGGTGCGACACGTTCGCGGCGGATGGCGAGCCGACATTCAGCAGCGAGCCCGTTGATCTCGCGCTCGATGTCGAAAATGGCGTCGATCTTCGCGACCGCGCTGAGCGCGATCGGCGCCTTGGCGAGGCTCGCGAGGTCGAAGAATTTCCGTCGGCCATGCGCCCAGCAAGCCGCTTCCACGATCGCGCCCGGCGCGCGACCTTCGGTGTAGAGCGCGGCGTAGCCGGAGAAGGCATCGGCCTGCATGAGGCCGGTCCAGTCGGCCAGATGCGTGCGCGGATGCGCGCCGCCGCGATCGGGAGAGTAGAAATACACCGCCGCCGGCGGATCGGACCCGGCAAAAGGCCGATCATCACGGACATAGGTCCACAATCGGCCCGTGCGGGTCTTGCCCTTCGCCAGCACCGGCACGGGCGTGTCGTCGGCATGGATGCGATCGGCGGCAAAGACGTGATTGCGGATCAGCTGCGTCAGCGGCTCCAGCGTGGCCGCGCACGCGCCCACCCAGTCGGCCATGGTCGACACCTCGATCGGCGCACCCTCGCGCGCATAGGCGTCGGCCTGACGCGTGAGCGGCAGATGCATCGCGTATTTCGACCACAGGATCATCGCCAGCAGGCTCGGTCCCGCGCGACCGCGCGCGATGACGTGAAACGGCGCTGGCGGTTGCGTGATCGTCTCGCACGCCCGGCATGACCAGCGCTCGCGCACCGTCTGCTTCACAAACCAGCGGCGCGGGACGATCTCCAGCGTTTCGGTGACATCCTCGCCCAGCTTGGAGAGCCTGTCGGCGTTGCAGCATGGACAGACCGTCGGCGAGGCGATCACGACACGCTCGCGCGGCAGATGCTCCGGCAATGGACCGCGCTTCGGCTGGCGGCGGGCCCGCGCAGGAGAAAGCGTCTTGCCTTCAGCCGCAGCGGCCGCGACCTCCGCGGCGATTTCGTCCTGGGCGACATCGCCCTCGAGATCGGCGAGTTCGAGTTCCAGTTGTTCGATCAGATGCGCATGGCGTTCCGAGGACTGGCCGTAGGTCTCGCGCCTGAGCCGCGCGATCTCAAGCTTCATGTGCGCGAGCTTCGCCTCGACCGTGGAGGACCGCGCCTCGGCGGCGATCCGTGCGGCGCGCTCGACGAGGAGCAGCGCTCTCATCGCCGCGAAGTCAGTCGGCAGGTCGTCTTCCGAAATGCTGTCGGCCACGTCGCTCATCGCACGCGAGTAGAGCACGATTTGCGCGGCTTGAGGCGCCCCTATCTCGCCCCTGATTCACTTGGTCTCAGCCCGCAGCTTCCGGCCGCCATGTGTGCTGCGGCAGTCGCCAGTCGATGCCCTCCAGGAGATAGCCGAGCTGCGCCTGCGAAAGCGGGATCGCGCCCTCGACCGGGCCCGGCCAGATGAAGCGGCCTTTCTCCAGGCGTTTGGAAAATAGGCACATGCCTTGACCGTCGTGCCAGAGCACCTTGATGAGATCGCCGCGCTTGCCGCGGAAAACAAAGATCTGGCCCCCGTGCGCGTCCATGCGCAGGCGCTCCTGCGCGGCCAGCGCGAGCCCGTCGAAGCCCTTTCTCATGTCGGTATGGCCAGTGGCGATGAAGACCCGCACGCCCGAGGGGACGGGGATCATCGACGCGCCAGCACTTTCGCCAGCGCGGCGGCGAGCGCGGGCTCCACCACGCCGGTGATCCGCATGCGGACCTGACCGTCGAAGGAGATGTCGATCGCGCCGTTTGCCGGCTGGTTGATCGCCACCTCGGTTTCCGGCGCCGCCACCACCGTCACCGGCGTGAAATCCACGCGCGGCGTTTCCGCGGGAAAACCCAGTCCGGCTCGAAACTGCTTGCGCCAGGTGAACACCATGCTCGCGTTGGCGCCCAGCCGGCGGGCGACGCCGTTGACCGTCTCGCCGGGCTCGAACGTGGCCCTGACCGCCGCCAGCTTTTCTTGATGCGCCCAACGCCGGCGCGGCTCGCTCCTGATGATCTCCACGTCGCCTCCGCCAACGACCAGTCTAGAAACCCTCTCGCTAGACCAGGCGTTCGCAGGATCAGCCTCACGCCGCACTACCGCGCAAGGCGGCCCTCGCCGGCTTTCAATTACCCGCATTTCGCAACCGATTCGATTGGGCCTGGGCCAAAGAAAAACTTGAATCGGATGAATCTGTTGTGATTCATTGTCGAGCACCTGATTTGCGGTCATGGGGTGCTTCGTGGG
>JAKFYF010000346.1 GCA_021731005.1 Hyphomonadaceae bacterium | reverse complement strand
GCGCTTTGCCTGGGGATATGGTGCCTTTGACGACGCCATTGCTCCCCCGCATGCGGGGGAGCTGTCAGCGAAGCTGACTGAGGGGGCCGCCGCCGCGCACGCGCGCCCTCCTCTCGCTCCGCTCGGACCTCCCCCGCGTGCGGGGGAGGATGGTCAGTGCTGGCCCGCGAATTCCACGTCGCGGCGGGCCGAGATAATCGTCACCACGACGCCGGCGAGCACGTCGAGCAGCGCCATCACCATGATCAGGAAGAAGGTGCTGGTCGCGAACGCCGGATGCAGCAGAAATTCGACCAGGCAGATGATGAACACCAGCATCGACAGTGCGTGGTTGAAAATCGCCGCCGTGCCTGTGGAAGTCGATTTCAGCAGCTCCACGAACAACAAGATCATCGACAACACGATCAACACGTCGCCGAAAGTGACGATCCATTCGACGCCCGAAGCCATCGGCACGCGCAGCCATGGGTGTTCCTGGTTGATCAGGTGCGTGCGCACGGCGGCGGCATCGTTGTTGTTGGCCGCGGTCGCCCCGAAGGCCCAGATATTATAGGTCAGCACCGGAACCAGGATCAGCGGAAAGACGTTGAATATCGCCCCCATGGGACTCCCCTCATTGTTGTTGCCGCCGCGGCGCGCGCGCGCGGCGCGGTTGATTGCGATTGTCTCCGCGACGGCGAGTCTGTCCTTGCTCATAACTCGTCGCTCCCCCCTGGCAATTTCGACCTGCCCCGGAGCCACATGACGCCGAACAGGTCGGACATGTTGGCGGCCAGGCGGCCGAGATTGGTGTACTTGGAGCGTCCAGCGCCCCGCGGACGATGATTAACCTCTAGAAACTCAACTGCATAGCCTTCGCGCAGCATCAGTGCAGGCATGAAACGATGCATGTGATCGAAATACGGAAGCCGCAAAAAAGCCTCCCGTTTGAACACCTTGACACCTGATCCGCTGTCGTCGGCGCCATCCTTGAGGGCGGCTTTGCGGACTGCGTTGGCGAGCCTGGAGGCGATGCGCTTGCTCCATTTGTCCTGCCGCTTGCCGCGCTTGCCCGCAACCATCGCCAGATTCGCCGGCGCATCGTGGCGCGCCAGCCGCGCCAGCAGCCTGGGCAAGTCCGCCGGATCGTTCTGGCCGTCGCCGTCGAGCGTGCCCACGATCGGCGCGCGCGCGGCGAGCACGCCAGTGCGCACGGCGCGGCTCTGGCCTGCGTTGCGGCGATGGCCGATGACGCGCAGGCTCGGCAGCTCGGCTTTCAGCGCCGCCAGTTCGGCGCGGGTGTCGTCGCGGCTGGCGTCGTCAACGAAGATCATCTCATAGGCGCGCCCGTCGAGGGCCGCGGCGATCTCGCGCGCGAGCGCTGGCGCATTGCCGGCCTCGTCATGCACGGGGACCACCACGCTGAATTCTATACTTTCCTGCAATTTGGCCCTTCCAACGCTGAGGCTGGGCTGTCTCTAGCGGTTCTGGTTCTCACAGGCGAGCCGGCGGGTGACAGACTTTTATAGCGGGCGCCTCTAAAGGGGATCGATTCCATGCGCGCCCCTCTCTCCCCTGCGCTGTTCGACCAGTTCGCCCGCGGCTGGCGCGGTTATGTGTTGATCGCGCTCATTGCATTGATTTCGGGCTCATTCGGCGCGGCGCACACCCCGGTCTGGGACGTCGACGAAGCGCGCTTCGCGCAAGCCTCGCGGCAAATGGCCGAGAGCGGCGACCACGTGCGCATCCGCCTGCAGGACCAGGAGCGCAACAACAAGCCGATCGGGGCCTATTGGGCGCAGGCGGCCTCGGCGGAGATGTTTCTGCCCCTTACCGGCAGGCTGAACACAATATGGCCCTACCGCGCGCCGTCGATCCTTGCGCTCGCGCTGGCGGCAATCGCAACAATGTGGGGCGGTGCAGCGCTGTTGGGCCAGCGCACCGCCTTCATCGGCGCCGGGCTCTTCGCTTCGGGCATGCTCGCCGGCTTTGAAAGCGCAACCGCAAGAGCCGACGCGCTGCTGCTCGGGTTCACAACGCTGGCGATGGCGGCGCTGGCGCGGCTCTATGCACAGAGCCATTCCTTCTCCCTTGCGGAGAAGGTGGCCGCGGAGCGGCCGGATGAGGGGCGTGCCGACACCCAAGCGCCGGATCGTTGGCGCGCCCCTCACCCCCCACCCCCCTCTCCGCAAGGGAGAGGGCGCGCGTATGCTTTGACGTTCTGGGCAGCGCTCGCCTGTGGCATGCTGATCAAAGGGCCGATCACGCCGTTGGTGGCGTTGCTGGCCTTGGCTGCGCTGGCGTTCTGGGAAAAGCGATGGGACTGGATGCGCCCGCTGCTCTGGTGGCCGGGGCCGGCGCTCGCACTCCTCCTCGCCGCGCCTTGGTTCATCGCCATCTCACAAGCCACGCAAGGCCGCTTCCTCGCCGACATGATCTTCGGCGATATCGCGCCAAAAATTCTCTCCGGCGACGAAGGTCACTTCGCCCCGCCGGGACTCCACACGCTGCTGCTTCCACTCTTCATCTTCCCCGCGACGTTCGCTTTGCCCGCAGCCGCGCGCTTGGCGTTGGACGCGATACGCGCTCACCGCAGCGATAGCGCCGCCGCCGCGCATCGTTTCCTCCTCGCCTGGGCGGTTACCGCCTTCTTGGTCTTCGAACTCGCGCCGACCAAGCTGCCGCATTATCCGCTGCCGGCTTATCCCGCGCTCTGCCTGTTGTGCGGGGCGGGGCTGATGGCGATGCGGGGTCGCCGCTGGCGCACTGCCCATCCCGCAGGGCTCGTGTTCTTCGCCGTGGCGGGCGCGGCGCTCGTGGCGTTGACGGCGGCGGGCTCGACGCTGATGCCCGGTGATTTCGCGGCCGATTTTCGGCGCGCAGTTTCCACCGCCCTGATCGGCGCCGCCATCGTGACCGCCGCGTGCGTCGCCCTGGTGGCGCTGCGCCGGCCAACCACGCGCGCGGCGGTGCTGATCGCTTGCGCCTTGGCGCTCTCTTTCAATTTGCGCGAGCGGCTGATCCCGGAGGCGCATGCGCTGTTCGTCAGCGACGAAGCGGTTGCCGCGCTGACGCGCGCGCGCCTGTTGCCGAACGACAATCGCCGCTTGTGGGTGGTGGGCTTCCGGGAAACCAGCATCGTGTTCCTGACGCGGACATCAACCCGGCTCGCCGATCCGCAAGCCGCCGCCGCGGGCGCGGCCGCTGGCGACGCGATGCTGATCGAGGGCCGCGTGCTCGATCAGACCGAAGCGGCGCTCGCCGCGCGCGGGCTCGCGTTCACGCCAGCCGAGCCGCCGGCGCGCGGCTTTGCGCTGAGCAGCTTTCGGCGCGTGGCGTTGTTTGCCGGGAAAGTGGACGTCAGCGGCGAGCCGGAGGACGGCCCACAACGAAATCGATAAGCAGCAGGATGATGGACAAAGCCGGCGCCGCGATCGCCGCGGCGAGGCGTTCTCCTGGCGAGCGCGCGCTTTTCGCCGCAAACAGGGCCAGTCCCTGTGCCTTGCGGTCTCGGCCGCGGCCATGGCCGAGCTGAACGCCGTGCGCGCCGTGCTCGAACAACACAGCGCCCCCCTCCGCCGCCGCGCGCCGGCACAAGTCGAGATCGGCGCCGTGGGTGGCGAAGCGGCCGTCGAACCCGCCCAAATCCTCGAAATCGGCGCGCGCCAGTAGCATGAAATCGTTGGACACCGCTGAAACCCGCGCCGCCTCATCCCCGATGCGCTTGGCACGCGCGCCGTTCAGGTTCAGCGCCAGCGCGAATGCCGACCATGTCGTGAGCGGCGCCGTGCGCGCGCGCGCGCGTTCACGCCCCATCGGATCGCTCAGCCGCCCGCCGACGACCCAGGGCGCGGGCGCGTCGCCCCCGGCGGCCGCCATGCGCTCCACCGCGCCGCGCCGCAGCACCACGTGTTGATCCAGGAAGAGAAGCCACCGCCCGCTCGCGCTCGCCGCGCCGGCATTGGCGGCGTCGGCAACGCTCCAGGACGCATCGCAAACGACGAGCTTGACGTCGCGCCGATCCGCCTGCAACGCACGCAATTCCTTGGCCACAGCGGGCGAACAGCCGCGGTCGACAATGACGAGTTCATCGATCCACGGTTCGGATAGCGCGCCACGCAAACATAATTCCAGCGGGCTTTGCCCTGAAACACTAGCAGCGCTCACTGCCACAATGGCCGATACACGCGCCGCCAAGGCCGACGAAGCCTGCCGCTCGCGTTGTGGAAATCTGTCCAAAAGCTGCTCCCGCTTCCGGCGTTCGCGCCTCAGGCGCCCGCCTCCCCGAAAGGCGCCATATGCGGCCGCAACACAAGCCCCGACCAGCAAACCTTAACGCCTTCTTCATGCGACAGGGGCGGCGCGACAGCGCCCCCCGCCCTAACCCCGCGCCAGGTCGGGCGGACGGGCGTCGGCGGTCAGATCTGTGATCGCCGCGCCGAGGTCCATCACGTCCTGGGATTCTCCGCCGCGGCGACGGAGCGCGACCGTGCCCTGCTCTGCCTCTTTCTTGCCGACCACGGCGATGATCGGCGTTTTCGCGATCGCATGCTCGCGGATCTTGTAGCCGACCTTTTCGTTGCGCAAGTCGAGTTCCACGCGAAGGCCCGCCGCGCGCATCTGCGCTGCGACTTTATGTGCGTAGGCATCCGCTTCCTGCGTGATCGTGGCGACCACCACTTGCACCGGCGCCAGCCACATCGGGAACGCGCCGGCGCAGTTCTCGATCAGGATGCCGATGAAGCGCTCGAGCGATCCCAGGATCGCGCGGTGCAGCATCACCGGGCGATGCTTGGCGCCGTCCTCGCCGACATATTCCGCGTCCAACCGATCCGGCAACACGTAGTCGAGCTGGATGGTGCCGATGGTCCATTCGCGCCCGATCGCGTCTTTCACCGAAAAATCAAGCTTCGGCGCATAGAAGGCGCCGTCGCCCGCCGCAATCACCGGCTCAACACCCGCCGCTCGCGCGGCCGCGAGCATTTGCGCTTCGGCGCGATCCCAAAATTCGTCGCTGCCGGCGCGAATAGCCGGGCGCGTCGCGAGTGCAATCTTGTCGGTAATCATCCCGAAATCGGCGTGGATCGATTGCGCGAGCTTGATGAAGGTCGCCGTCTCCGACTCGATCTGGTCCTCGCGGCAGAAGATGTGCCCGTCGTCTTGCGTGAACGCTCGCACCCGCATGAGCCCGTGTAGCGAACCAGACGGCTCGTAGCGGTGGCAAGCGCCGAACTCGGCCATACGCAGCGGCAGGTCGCGGTAAGAGCGTTGCCCGAACTTGAAAATTTGCACGTGGCCCGGACAGTTCATCGGCTTCAGCGACAGCGTCTCTTGCTCTGCGGTTTCGCAGACAAACATGTTGGGCCGGTATTTGTCCCAATGGCCCGAGCGTTCCCAGAACACGCGGTCGAGCACTTGCGGCGTGCGCACTTCGACGTATCCCGCCGCGTCGATGCGGCGGCGCATGTAGGCTTCAATCGTGCGCCACAGCGTCAAGCCTTTCTGGTGCCAGAACACCATGCCGCGGCCTTCCTCTTGCATGTGGAAGAGGTCGAGTTGGCGGCCGAGCTTGCGATGGTCGCGCTTCTCGGCTTCCTCGACGCGCCTCAGATAATCCGCAAGCTGCTGCTCGTCGGCCCACGCCGTGCCGTAGATGCGCTGCAGCTGCGCATTGGCCTGATCGCCGCGCCAATAGGCGCCGGCGAGCTTCGTGAGCTTGAACGCCTTGCCAAGCCGGCCGGTCGAGGGCAGATGCGGGCCGCGGCAGAGATCCTTCCAATCCTTGCCTTGTCGGTAAACCGTGATGGCTTCGCCGACGGGAATAATGTCATCGATGATCTGCGCCTTGAACGTCTCGCCGATGCCGTTGAAGTGCGCGATCGCCTCTTCGCGGTTCCACACTTCGCGCGTGATCGGCAGATCGGCGTCGACGATCTCCCTCATGCGCTTTTCGATCTTCTCGAAATCGTCCGTCGAGAACGGCTCGTCGCGCGCAAAATCGTAATAGAAGCCATCCTCGACCGTCGGGCCAATGGTCACCTGAGTTCCCGGGAACAGTTCCTGCACCGCTTGCGCCAATACGTGCGCGGCGTCGTGGCGCAGCACTTCGAGCCCATCGGCGCTGTCGCGCATGACAAGCTCAAACTTGCCGCCGCTTTCGAGCGCACGCGTTAGATCCCACCATTGGCCGTCAATTTTGGCGGCGACGACTCTCTTGGCGAGCGACTTGGAAATTCCCTCGGCGACCGCGAGCGGGGTCGTCGCGTCCGCATACTCGCGCACGGCGCCATCGGGGAAAGTGAGGGAGAGAGGCATGGACAAAATCTTTCAGAACTAGCGTCCCCCTCCCCGTTGCGGGGAGGGGGCAGGGGGTGAGGGGCGTGCCGACACGCCAACGCTGGATGAGTCGGCCCGCCCCCCCTCCGTCGGCTTCGCCGACACCTCCCCCGCAAGGGAGGAGGGATCGCGCCTGCGCCAAGACCAGTCGCCATAGGCCCACGGCGCATACAAGGCCGCGCGCGGCTTCCGCTCAGGCGCCGGGTCCCAGCCGCTTCCACCCCACGGATGACAGCGGCACAGCCGCGCCGCGGCCATCCAGCTTCCCGCCCACGCGCCATGCGCGCGGACACAATCGGCGGCGTACGACGAACAGGTCGGCAAGTAACGGCACTCGCGCCCAATCAGGGGCGAGAGCGTCCATTTGTAGAGCTGGATGAGGGCAAGCAGGCCCCGCGCTGGAAGGCTCGGCGACATCGGATTTGGAGGTTCGGTTTGTGAACATAGGATCGGGCCAAGACGCAGCCGCCGCGGCGCGCCCGATCCCGCGCCGCCGGCTCTAATAGGTAGTCGCTGTTGTCGACCGAAGCATGATGGAGCCCGCTTAGCAGACTTGGACGCCCCACGCCAAGACATGTTATACTAACGCCTCGAGGCCTTGACCCACTTGGAAAACCCAAGCGCCGTCATTCCGGACGCGCGCAGCGCGATCAGGCGCCCAGGGGCAACCAGCGCGGCTGTCACTCATGGGTTCCAGGCATCGCTTCGCGATCCCGGAATGACCGAAGAGTCAGGAGTTTGGGCGGTAGTAAAAAGCGTCTTCTTGGCCCTAAATGCGACTACCAGATCTACCCAGGCCCCGAGTTGCTTTAGGTTAGAGGCTTTGGGCAATTTGCCAAAGTGGCGCCGGCGCCCCATGTCCACTTCACCTCCTT
>JAKFYF010000109.1 GCA_021731005.1 Hyphomonadaceae bacterium | reverse complement strand
GAAACGCATCGAAACGCAATCGCCGATTTTCGTCGGTTGGGACCCCGCTGGGACCCCAGTTACTTTTGACGCTCTGCGGGACCCGGAATCTTAAGCTAAGTCGTTGATTTTATGGCGCGCCCGGAGTGATTCGAGCTCCCGACCCCCAGATCGCTAGCTGGGTGACGGCCTATTGTCGATGCCCGGGCCTCCGATGGTCCCCTTCAGCTCGTCGAGGTAGTCCGCCCACCATTGCAGCATTTGGCGGCGCTTTGGGAGATATTGGGCGGCGTTGTAGGCGCCGCGGATGCGGTCGCGTTCGTCGTGAGCGAGCTGGCGTTCGATCCAGTCTTCGTTGAAGCCGTGTTCGTTGGCTTCGGTTGAAAAAAGCCGCCGGAAGCCGTGGGTGGTGGTGCGGCCGCGAAAGCCCATGCGGTAGAGCGCAAACAGCATGGTGTTGTTGGACATCACACCGTCCCGGCCGTGGCTCGGGAAAAGGAATTGCGAGCGGCCGGTGAGCGCGCGCAGGTTGTTCAATTCCGCGATCACTTGCCGCGAAAGCGGCACGAGGTGGGGTTCAGACATCTTCATGCGCTCGGCCGGCACGCGCCAAAGCGCCTTTTCCGGATCGTCGAGATGCTCGAACTCCGCCCAGAGCGCGGCGCGAAGCTCCGTGGTGCGCACGACGGTCATGAGCGCAAGGTGGATGGCGATGCGGGTCTCGGTTTCGCCGTCATAAGCCGCAAGCCGGGTCAGGAAATCGGCGACCTCATTCTTCTTTAGCGCCTTGTGGTGGATCGGACGCGGCGGCGGCTTCAGCGCGCCCTTCAGCGGCCCCGCAGGATCGGCGGTGCAATAGCCGGCGGCGATGGCGTAGCGAAAGATAGCTGACGAATATTGCTTCAGGCGGCGGGTGGTTTCGAGCACGCCGCGCGCCTCAACCGCCCTCAGAGCGGCCAGCATTTCCTTGGGCTCGATGACCGCGATCGGCTTTGCCCCGATCTTCGGGAAAATATCCTCCTCCAGCCGCTTGATGATTTGGACGGCGTACTTGGCGGTCCATTCATGGAGGCGGTTAGCGTGCCATTCGCGGGCGACGACCTCGAAGGTCTGTGAGGTGGCGGCGGCCTCGGCCTTTTTTCGCTCCCGCCTGTCGACCGTTGGGTCGATCCCCTCGTCGATCAACCCAAGGGCCGCATCCCGGCGCTTGCGGGCGTCAACCAGACTGACCCTTGGATAATCCCCCAATGCGAGAAGCTTTTCCTTGCCCAGGAAGGTGAAACGGAACCTCCAGAGCTTGCCGCCGCCGGGCGGATCAGGACAAAAAGTCCTCCAGAATCATAGAGCTTGTAGGGTTTTTCGGTGGGCTTGGCGAAGCGGAGCTTGGCGTCTGTGAGCGGCATCTGGGGTACATATCGTTGAAAACCGGGGTACAGCCCAGAAATGTACCCCGCTTTTCGTGGTTCAGTGTGACCTAGGCTGATCCAGCCTGAACATCAGAACCCTGTAAAATCAAGCTATTTAGCGCATCACGCTAGGTCAATCTGGGACGTTCTGGCGGAGAGGGAGGGATTCGAACCCTCGGTACGCTTGCACGTACTCCGGTTTTCGAGACCGGCGCGATCGACCACTCCGCCACCTCTCCGTGCCGCTTGGGCGGGTCGAGGCGCGGTGATAGGGCCGCGCCAAGGGATCGGCAAGCTCGGGGAGGCAATCGACAGCCGCGCCGGCGAAGGTCGGCGCCCAATGGCTGAGGCGGCGCCCTCTCGACGGGAAAGCCGGGCGCGCGAGTCTGGTGGCAGCCAAAACTCCCGCGGGGGCTCGGGATCGCTCCGAACACGGGTGTCGTTGGCGTCGCCAAGCGCCCTGTTGGATTGTGCTTCCGGCTCGGGCGAGGAGGGGGATTAGTGGAGACTCAAGCGCGGCGCTATAGGCAGCACCACATATGCGCTTCTCAATTGCCGCCCGGCTCAAGAGCTTTACCTACGCCTTCGCCGGCCTCGCCTTCATGTTGCGCACCCAGCACAATGCTTGGCTGCATCTGCTTGCGAGCGTTGTAGTGATCGCGGCGGGCTTCGCACTCAAGGTCAGCGCGAATGATTGGCGCTGGCTGATTGCGGCGATCGCGCTGGTTTGGCTGGCGGAGGCGATGAACACGGCATTCGAGCATCTGTGCGATGTGGTGTCGCCTGAGTTTCACCCATCGGTGAAGCGCGCCAAGGACATTGCGGCGGCGGCCGTGCTGGTGTGCGCGATTGCGGCTGCGCTGATCGGCGCCATGACGTTCGCGCCTTACGTTGTGCGCTACTCCGCCGCCTGATCGGCGCTTTCGAGCTCGGCGTCATTGGCGCTCGGCTCGTAGCTCAGCAGCTCGCCCGGCTGGCATTGCAGCACCCGGCAGAGCGCGTTGAGCGTCGAGAAGCGGATCGCCTTGGCCTTGCCAGTCTTCAGGATCGAAAGATTGGCGAGCGTTACGCCCACCCTTTCGCTCAAATCCGTCAGCGACATGCGGCGGTCGAGCAGAATCCGATCGAGGGTGACGCGGATCGCCATCAGATGGTGAGCTCCTGCTCTTCCTTCATGCGCGCGCCTTCGCGGAACACTTCGGCGAGCACAATCAGAATGGCGATCGACATCCAGGTTGAGATATCAATGTGGAGATTGAAATCGACATTGGCGCGTTCCGGTACGCCAGTGGCGGCGAACAACGCGGCGATGGCGCCCATCAGCACATAACGCGAGACCTCGATGGCAAGCATGGCGATCCAGATGACGCGCAGGTGCGTGGCGTTCTCGCGCCGGAACGGTTCGCCCGAAGTAAAACTGTCAAACAGCAGCCGCAAACGCCCGACGATGACCAGCCCTCCGGCTATGGCGACGCCGCCGATGACAAGGGCCGGAACCACCACCGGCCAAGTCGCGCCGCCTGGATGGGTGTAGGTCAGATCGAAGCTGCTGCCGCCGCCGACCCTGATCTCGCCTTCGCCGCCGGTCAGGATATTGGCGTCGATCCAGTCGGCGCCGATCATAAGGTTGAGCAGCGTGTATCCAATTACCGCCAGCGCCAAGCCGAAGAGGCCGATCCAAAGCGCCCACCACGCGATGGTCAGGGCGAGCTTCACCAGCGACGATACCGAGCCTTTTCCGAGCGCTTTCACTGGCATTCTTCCTTCGCAGTCGGGACCTAGCACGGATTTATTGATAAACGATATAGACCGCCAGGGCTGCCGTCAAACAAACGTTGCAAATGAAACTCCCTGCCGGCCCCCTGGTGCTGGCCACCCACAATCCCGGAAAAGTCCGCGAAATCGCGGCGATGCTGGCGCCGCTCGAGGTTGCGGTGGTGTCGGCTGCGGAATTGGGGCTGGCCGAGCCGGAGGAAACGGAAGTGACTTTCGTCGGGAACGCCGTTCTGAAGGCGCGGGCCGCGGCGGAGGCGGCGGGGCTGGCGGCGCTGGCCGATGATTCGGGACTGGAAGTGCTCGCTCTTCGCGGCGCCCCTGGAGTGCATTCGGCGCGCTGGGCGGGCCCCGAACGCGATTTCCGTGCGGCAATGGAGAGAGTGTGGTCCGAGCTGCAGGGCCAGCCGGACCGCTCGGCGCGTTTCGTGTGCGTGCTGGCGCTGGCCGAGCCTGGCGGGGCGGTGCGAACCTTCGAGGGCGAGGCCCGTGGCGCGATCGTGTGGCCGCCGCGCGGGGAGAAGGGGTTCGGTTACGACCCCATCTTCACGCCAACCGGCCATGAGCGCACGTTCGGCGAGATGAGCCACGAGGAAAAACTGCCGCTGACCCATCGCGCGCGCGCGTTCGAAAAATTGCTCGCCGCCCTGACATGAATGAAACCGGCCTCTACGTGCACTGGCCGTATTGCGCGCATGTCTGTCCGTACTGCGATTTCAACGTCTATCGCGCGCGCGGCAATGACTACACGCCGCTGCTCGATGCGATCGTGCGCGACATCGAGGCGCACAGGGGCAGACTCGGGCGGCGCGAACTGGTTAGTGTCTTTCTCGGCGGCGGCACGCCGAGCCTGTTGAGCGGGGCGCAAGTCGCGCGGCTCATCGACGCCGCCAACCGCGCCTTCGGCCTCGCGCTCGAGTGCGAAATCACGCTCGAAGCCAACCCTGAAGACGCGCCGCGTTTTGCCGAGCACGCCGCGGCGGGCGTCAACCGTTTCTCCATCGGCGCGCAGGCGTTCGACGATGCCGCGCTCAAGGCGCTCGGACGTTGGCACGACGCGGCCGCTGGGCGGGGTGCGATCGAGGCTGCGGCGGCGACGGGCCAGCGCGTGTCTCTCGATCTCATCTATGCGCGCGAAGCTCAGAGCATCGACGCCTGGCGCGCCGAATTGCGAGAGGCGCTCACACTGCCTGTCGAGCACGTCTCACTCTATCAACTGACGATCGAACCCAAGACCGCGTTCGCGCGCCGCTTTGCGCGCGGAAAGCTCACCCTGCAGGATGTGGAGGCGGTCGCCGACTTCTACGAGGTGACACAGGAAGCCTGCGAAGCGGCGGGATTTCCGGCCTACGAAATCTCGAATCATGCACGCGCGCCCGCTGCGCGCGCCCGCCACAACATGCTGTATTGGCGTAGTCAAGATTGGATCGGCGTCGGCCCCGGCGCTCACGGGCGCATCACGCACGCAGGCGCGCGCTTGGCCACCGAGGCGCAGCGGCGGCCTGGAGATTATGTCGACGCCGTGCGCGAACATGGGATCGGCTGGGCGAACGAGGCCAGGCTCAGCGGCGAGGAGATCGCCGATGAGATGTTGATCATGGGATTGCGCATCAAGGAGGGGCTCGATCTTGACTGCCTTGCGTGGCTACGGGGACGCGCAATCAAGCCGGAAACGCTAGGCTGGCTAGAATCGCTGGGGCTGCTGCATCAGCGAGAACGGCGCATCCGCCTAACCGCGCGTGGGCGTATGCTGGCAAACAAGATCGCGACCGAGTTGGCTGTGTAACACCAACGGTAACACCAACGGTACACCCCGGCTTCGCGCGTCCGGAATGACGGAGCGCGGAGAGGGGTCAGTGTCTGGGGTGTCGGTGCAAAGGCTAGGCGCTGGCGCTGTCGCCGAGGCCGAAGAAGGCGAACGGCTTGCGCTTCTTTCGGGTTGGCGGCGCCAATCCACGCGCCTCGCACCATTGCAGCGTGAGCTGTGCAACGTCGGCTGCTTCGGGCTCGCCGACCAGCCAATGGCTCATTTCGGGGAATTCGTGAAAGTGCGCCTGGCCATCTGGGAAGCGCGAGATAACGCGCCGGACGGTGGAAGCGGCGTTGACGCGGTCGCGCCCGCCGGCAAGGCCAAGCACCGGCGCCGCGATCCTGTGGACCGGCGCCTGCGAAGACATCGACACGTCGGACCACCATTGCATCGCTTCGCGCACCGCGCGTCCGGATTCCGGCACGAAACGCGCGAAGGCGCGGCGCGCGTCTTGGTGCGAGAGGCGGTCCAGAGTGTTGGCGCGGGCGACGCGATAATCGGGCGGGATGGGTCTGCGCCAATAATCGCCAAGCAAACTCAGGCCCAGATGATTGCCGTGTTCGTCCAATGTTGTCGGCGGCACGCCCCAAGGCGCGGAAGGCGCCAGCAGCACAAGGCCTTTCACTTCTGCCTGCGCCGCCACGAGCTGTACAACAAGCCCGCCCAGCGAGTGCCCGATCAGGAGCGGCGGCGCCTGCAGCGCGCGCACGTACTGGACGATCGCGGCGGCGTAGTCCTTGAGCCCGGCTTGAGCCAAGGCCTCCATGTCGGCGCCACGTTCGTGGTGGGGGAGATTGGGGGCATGGCTCTCAAAGCCCGCCGCCTCGAACGGCTCGCGGAACGCCTCGAACGCCCAGCCGCCGCAGAACGCGCCGTGCACGAACACGACCGGCGTTGCTGATCGTTTGGACTTCTTCATGCGCCGCAAACACTTGCGGCGCCGTTGCGGCTGCTGATCATTTCAAACCCCCACGCTGTATTTCTTGAACCGCCGCGCCACTTCCTCATAGGTCGCGCGCTTGAACGGTATGACGAGTTGGGGCGCCGAATCGAGTCTTGCCCAACGCCAATCGCTGAACTCGGGCGTATGTGTATCGAGTCTGATGTCAGCGTCACGCCCCTTGAAGCGGAAGGCAAACCATTTCTGCATTTGCCCAAGGAAGCGTCCGCGCATTCTTCGGCGCAGGTCGGTGGGGAATTCATAATAGAGCCAGTCCGGGGTTTCCTCGAGCAGGTCCACGTGCTCGGGCCGCACGCCGATCTCTTCCTCCATTTCACGCAGCGCGCCCGCATGCGGACTTTCGCCGCGGTCGACGCCCCCCTGCGGCATCTGCCACTGATACGGGCCATCGGCGCCCTGACGGCGGCCCAGAAAAACCAGCCCGTTGTTGTGGAATAGGGCCAGGCCGACATTTTGGCGGTAGCGTTTGGGATCTTTCTGCTGATTCATCGGCGCGCGGCGCGTGCATTCAGCACGGCCGATGCTGGCGCCAATTGGTATCCGCGTTCGTTCACGTCCCGCGCCCAGCGGCCGACTTGTTCCATGGTCACAGGATAAGCGAAACCGGCGCCGATAGCGCTCTGATTCTGCAGCGCGAGCGCCTCCAGATTCAGCAATTGGTCGTCGATGGCGTCGGCTTCGCGGCGGGCGTCGATGATACGGTCGGCGGCGGTTGTCGGCAGGCCCGAGCGCTGCGCCTCCATGCTGAGCGCGGTGCGCTGCCCGATCCCGGAGGTGAAAAACACGAGGCCGCGCCGGCGCAACGCTTGCACCACCGGCTGCGCCGCCGTGGTCGACGTGGCGAAGCGCGCGCCCTGATAATTGGTGACGCCGAAATAGCCGACTGCACGCGAGAGCAATTGCTCGAGCCGGGTGATATTTTGTTGACTTGATGCGGAAGCGAGCAGCGTTTGCGGGCCGGTGTCGTCGGCATCCGGGTCGAAAGGCTCCATCGGCAATTCGAGCAGAACCTCATGGCCGCGCGCCCGTGCGCGGCTGATCCAGGTCTGCAGATCGCCGGCGTAGGGAACGAACGAGAGCGTCACCTCGGGCGGCAATTCGTCGATCGCCTGGGTGGTAGCGCGCGCGTTGAAGCCGAGGCCGCCGATCACCACGGCGATGAGCGTCTTGTTGGCTTGCGACGTAAACGGCCGCGCGTAGGCCTGGGCGGGCGTGCGGCCGTTTGCGCCGATGATCGGCAGCGGCCCGTTTGGTCCTGGTTCGGTGAGGCCCGCGATCGGCGCGCGCGGCAGCGGCGAGGCGGGCCTCACCGAACC
>JAKFYF010000037.1 GCA_021731005.1 Hyphomonadaceae bacterium | reverse complement strand
CTTCACCCCGCTGGCATCGAAGCTCGCCTTTGGCTTAGTGAAAGCGCGCGCGATGCGCACGTCGCACGCCGGCGCACGCGCGCGGGCCCGGCGGGCTGCGGCCTTTGCGGCGTCGAAAGCTTGGAGGCGGCGCTGCCGCCCTGCGCGCCGGTGGTTTCCGGATTCGCCATCGCGGCGAGCGCTGTCGTCGCCGCGATGGCGAAGCTCCCTGCGCTGCAGCCGCTTAACCGGGAGACCCTCGCCGTGCATGCGGCGGCGTTCTTTACCCCCGGCGAGGGCGTGGTTCTCGTGCGCGAGGATGTCGGCCGCCACAACGCGCTCGATAAGCTCATCGGCGCACTGGCGCGCCGGGGCCGCGATTGCTCCGACGGCGTCATCCTGATGAGCAGCCGCGTTTCCATCGAGCTGATCCAGAAAGCCGCGCGCGCACGAGCCCCAGTGCTGGCCGCGATTTCAGCGCCCACCGCGCTCGCCGTGCGCACGGCCGAGGCCGCCGGCATTTGCGTTTGCGGTATTGTGCGCGAAAATGGGCTTGAGGTGTTTTCACGGCCCGAGCGGATCGTTCGCGATGCAGATTGAAAAACTCGTCACCATGGCCAACCAGATCGGCAAATTCTTCGCCGCCCAGGGCGAGGAAGCAACCGTCGCCGGCGTCGCCGATCATCTGCGTAGGTTCTGGGACCCGCGCATGCGCGCGCAAATCCTCGCGCATCTCGACGCTGGCGGCGCGGGGCTCATACCGCACGTAGCGGCGGCGGTGGCGAAGCTGCGGGGGTGAGCGGGTCCACTCAGCGCTCGAACCTCTACCTCACAGATTTGGGTGTTCCCGTCATTCCGGATCGCGCTCCGCGCGTCCGGAAAGACGGGAACTTTGTTGTTTTGAAGGTGGGTCGATGTCTGAGGTCGCCGCGCTAACTCCAGGGCCCGGTGATGCGCCGGGGCGGCGCCAGCAGCGGATAGCACAGCGCACCGGTGATGAAGCCGCCTAAGTGGGCTTCCCAGGCGATGGGCAGCGGCAGGAACGCCATCAGCACCACGTTGATCCCGAGGAAGCTCAGCATTGCGCCGCGGACCTGTGGATCGGCCAAGGCCGCGCGCGGCGTTGGCCGCACGGACAGAAAGTACGCGCCAAAGATGCCGCAGATTGCACCCGAGGCGCCGACCATGCCCACTTGCGATGCGGGATTGATCAGCACGAACCCCGCGGCACCGCCGATTGCGGAGGCAAAGAACAACATTAGGAATCGCAGATCGCCCATTCGCCGCGCCACGAACGGCGCCGCCTGCATGAACACCAACGCGTTCATGATCAGGTGCAAGACGCCATAGTGAAAGAACACATGCCCGAACAGCGACGCCAGCGTCGAGACGCCCGGCGGCTCACGGGTAAGACGCACCGGCACCACCGAGAAGCGGTCAAACAGTTCGCCATGCGCGTCCGGCGCGTATTGGCCAAGCGCCACGAAAGCCGCGACGATGGCGCCGCCCAGCATCAACACGGATAGCGGCCATCGCACCTGCGGGCTCAAATTCCCCCGCCGTCGTCGTGGGCGCCGTCGGTCTCGAACACCTGGTTCATTTCCGCCGCCGGCGTCAGCCCTTCGCAGCAGGCGCCGCCCACTGGTTTAGCCGGAACACCTGCAACGGTGCAGCGCGCGGGCACGTCCTCAAGCACCACCGAGCCGGCGGCGATGCGCGCGTCTTCGCCTACTTCGATGTTGCCGAGCACTTTCGCGCCGGCGCCGATCATGACGCCGCGGCGGATTTTCGGATGCCGGTCGCCGCCCTGTTTGCCAGTGCCGCCGAGCGTCACCGAATGCAGCATGGAGACGTCGTCCTCCACCACCGCGGTTTCACCAATGACGATGCCGTGCGCGTGATCGATGAACACCCCGGCGCCGATGGTCGCGGCGGGGTGGATATCGACCGCGAACAATTCCGACACCCGGCTTTGCAGATGATAGGCCAGGATGTCGCGCTGCTGGCGCCAGAGCCAATGCGCGATGCGGTAGGCCTGCAGCCCGCCGAAGCCCTTGAAATAGAGAAATGGTTGCAGATAGGTGCGGCAGGCGGGGTCGCGCTCGCGCACCACACGCATGTCGCGCGCGGCTTGTTGGGCGATGCTTGGATCGGCGGAATAGGCCTCCTGGATCACTTCGCGCACTTGTAGCGCCGAGAGATCGCCGTGCCCGAGCTTCTGAGCAAGATGATAAGAGAGCGCATCCTCGATCTTGTCGTGATGAAGGATGGACGCGTGCAGATAGGACGCCAGCAACGGCTCCTCGGCCGCCGCCTGCATCGCCTCGACGCGCAATTGCGCCCAGACCCCGCCCGAGGCTTCGAAGATATGAGGGGAGGTCTCGGCCATGTCATATGCTCCTAACCCAGCATCGCTTGCGCAAGCGCCGCCGGCAACCGCCCTGTCACCGCCATATGGTGGGCGGCCAGCACCGCCGCAACACTCATGCTATCGCGAATGCGCCCGTCAACAACGCGGGCTAATACGTCAGAGAAGGCCGCTCGCCGCCGCTGCAACACCTCGGTCGGCTCCGGGCTAGCCGCGCCTTGAGAAAGCGCGGTTGCGAGGAAGATCACCGCCCGCTCGTCGGTGAGCGAATTGGAAAGGTCCATCTCCAGGATTCTTTCGAGATTTCCCGCGGCCAAGCCCGTCTCTTCCGCCAATTCGCGGCGCGCGCACGCGATCGGATCTTCTCCAGGCTCGGCCCCGCCTTCCGGCATTTCCCAAGAATAGCGCCCCAACGGAAACCGCCACTGACCGACCAAGTGCACAAAGCCCTGAGCATCGACCGGCAACACCCCCACCGCCAAACGGCGAATTCTTATGACGCTGTAGGTTCCTTCGCCGCCGTCCGGGCGGATCACGTTGTGGGCGTCGACATGGAACCAATCGTTCTCGAACGGGTGCGCAACGCCCTTGACGATCCAGGGATCGACATCTTCTTCCCAGTCAGTATTCATCGACCCGCCCTTCTGCCGCGTAACGCCGAGCGCCTCACCGACGCCCACCTCTTGGCAAGGCGGCCGTCTCCGGGCGCTTGGGTGCAGCGTCGCCTTCCCGGTCCCGACATTTGCACCCTTCGGCCCGAATCTTTAGCTCATATCTCCAAGCCGCGCTGGTCAGGACGCAACTAGGCGCCTAATCTGCCGCGCATGGAACTCGATATCCTGCGGCGGCGTGCCGACGCTGGCGACGCTGACGCACTTTGCACGCTCGCCGCCAAGCTGGTGTTTGGCGATGGGCTCGCTTTCGCGCCCGAGGCCGGCATCGATCTGCTGCAACGAGCGGCGCGTCAAGGCTCCGGTGAGGCCCTCGCGCTCCAAGCGCGACTGGCGGCCTGGGGTTTGCTGCAGCAACGAGACCCGGCGCTGGCGCTGGACCTTTTACAGCGCGCCGCCGAACTCGGCTGGCCCCCTGCACAGGCGGAACTGCGCTTCCTGGCGCACGCCGAAGGCGCCGACTGGCGCGGGCTGCGCGCCGGTGTCGATCTTGCGGGTTGGACGAGAGCTCCGCCTGTGCGCAAGTTGATGGAGCGGCCGAAGCTGCGCGCACTCGATGCATTCTTGGCGCCAGCGGAGTGCGATTGGCTTATCGCACTCGCGCGAGGCAAGCTCCAGCCCGCGCGCGTGTATCGCGACAGCGCCGCCACCATCGTGTCCACCGAACGCACGAATAGCGATGCCGGCCTGCCCCTCAAAGCCGCCGATGTCGTGTTGGGCCTGATCCGCGAGCGCATCTCCAACGCCATCGGCGCTGGCACAGAGTATTTCGAGGTGGCGCAAGTGCTGCATTACGCGCCGGGGCAATCCTTCAAGCGCCATGGGGATTTTCTGGACCCGGCTAGCCCCGGCTTGGCGGAGGAAATCAGGCAGCTTGGCCAACGTGTCGCCACTCTACTGATTTATCTCAATGACGATTACGAAGCGGGCGAAACCGAATTTCCCGATGCGCCGTTCCGTTTCAAGGGCCGCAAGGGCGATGCGCTCTTCTTCCTCAACGTCGACGCCGCCGGCGCCCCCGACCCGCTGAGCGTGCATGCCGGCCTACCGCCCGAGCGCGGGGAGAAATGGGTGCTATCGCAATGGGTGCGCCGCTCACCGATCAACGCCGCGATTACCCCCGGCGCCTCCACAACCGAACTTGGCGAGGCCTGGTTGCTGTTCAGCTAACGTGGCGGGCGCCGCGGGCCCCGCTCTAGTCAGCCCAGCGCCGAGACTTCCCCAAAGCGCCCCTGCCGCCAGGCACTCGTCGTTGCTCGGCTGATCGTTCTCGAACGGGCGCGCAACGCCCTTGACGATCCAGGGATCGACATCTTCTTCCCAGTCGCTCATGTGACCCGCTTAGCCTCGCGCCACGCCGCGCGCCATGGAGTTTCGATGCCCCTTCCCGTTTCCATGATTCCGCCAGCCCCAGGCGAGAACGAGCCGTGCGACGCAACGTTCGAAAGCGCCAAAGTGCTGTCGCTGCTGGCGCGACGGCGTTCAACCAAGATCATCCATTTCACCGCGCCCGGCCCAAGCGATGGCGAACTGGACGCGCTGATCCGTCTCGCTGCGCGCGTGCCCGACCACGGCAAGCTGGGGCCATGGCGATTTGTAGTGATCGAGGGCGAGGGCCGCGCGCGCGCCGGGGAGAAATTGGCTGGCGTCTGCACCGACGCGCAGAGCGCCGAGATCGCGCGCCATACGTTTCAGCGCGCGCCGGTGTGCGTGATGGTGGTTTCCACCGCAGCCGCGCACGCGAAGATCCCAGAATGGGAACAGCAACTCTCCGCCGGCGCGGTCTGCTACGCGCTGCTGATAGCCGGCCACGCCATGGGTTATGGCGGCTGCTGGCTCACCGGCTGGCCGGCGTACGACGCGCGCGCCCGCGCCGCCTTGGGTTTGGCGGAGGGCGAGCGCATCGCGGGGTTCATTCATCTGGGAACGCCGACTGAGACGCCGACCGAGCGGGTGCGGGCGGATTGGGCGCAAAGAGTGGCGCGGTTCTAAGCGCCCTCTCAGGCCTCCTTCGCGGTCTCGCGCAGCGCTTGCGCAAACACTTCGGGGGGCTGTCCGCCCTGGATCAGCCAGCGGCCATTGACAATGACGGAAGGCACGGCCTGAATGCCGCGGGAGCGCCAGACTTCCTCTGCTTCCCGCACCTCGCGCGCGAATTCCTGCGAGGCAAGTATCGCGCTGGCGCGCTTGGCGTCGAGCCCTGCTTCCATGGCCGCCGCGATCAGTACGCGATGGTCGCTGGTTGACTTCTGCTCCGTGAAATTTGCCTTGAACAAGGCTTCCTTCATTTGCAATTGCCGCCCTTCGAGGCCCGCCCAGTGCAACAGGCGGTGGGCGTCAAAGGTGTTCCAGATGCGGGTTTCCGGGCCGGTAGTGAACTCGAACCCAAGCGCCGCGCCGCTGTTCCTGATCGCCTCGCGCGACGCCGCTGACTGCTCTGGCGTGGAACCGTATTTCTTCTGGATATGTTCGGCCACATTCTCGCCCTCGGGACCCATTTGCGGGTTCAACTCGAAGGGCTGGAAATGAATCTCTGCCGCCACGGCATCGCCCACATTCTCCAACGCGCGCAACAGCGAACGCAATCCAACCACGCACCACGGGCAAGCAACGTCGGAGACGAAATCGATACGCAAAGGCGTGGTCATGGCCGCCCATACTCCCTGCTGAGGCGCCGCGCGAAAGAAAATTTACCCCCGCCCCCGATACCCCGGCACGCCCTGCTCTGGCAGCCACAAGCCTTCAGGCGGGGCGCCGGTTTGCCAGAAGACATCGATCGGCATGCCCCCGCGCGGGTTCCAATACCCGCCGATGCGCAGCCAGGTCGGCGCGATTGCCTCGATCACGCGCTTGGCGACGGTGACCGTGCAATCCTCGTGGAAAGCGCCGTGATTGCGGAAACTCTGCAGGAACAGCTTCAGCGACTTCGATTCCACGATCCAGTGCTTGGGCGCGTAATCGAGCACCAGAATGCCGAAATCGGGCTGGCCGGTAACCGGGCAGATCGCGGTGAATTCCGGCGCGGTGAAGCGCACGAGGTAAAGCGAGCCGGGGTGCGGGTTGGGCGCGCGCTCCAGCACCGCCTTGTCGGGGTTCTCCGAGATCGGCGCCGCGCGGCCAAGCTGAGTGAGATGCTCGCTGCTCATGCGCCCACACTTGAAGCGGCGCGCCGCCGATGGCAAGCGAATGACCGCGATACGGAGGTGAGCCATGCGCGACTTCGAGAACAAGATCGTCCTGGTCACCGGCGCTTCCACTGGGCTCGGGGCCGCGATCGCGGTCGCGGCGGCCGGGCGCGGCGCGAAAGCGGTGATCGTCAATTACGTCCGCAACCGCGCGGAGGCGGAGGCGACCGCCGAAGCGGTGCGCGCCGCCGGCGCCGAGGCGGTGTTGGCGCAAGGCGATGTGAGCGAGGATGAGCAATGCCGGGCCATCGCGGAGAAAGCAGCGCCCTATGGGCGCATCGACGCTCTGGTCAACAACGCTGGAACCACCAAGTTCGCGGCGCGCCACGGCGATCTCGACGCGCTCGACCGTGCCGACTTCGAGCGCCTCTATGCGGTGAATGTGATTGGCCCGTTCCAGATGTTGCGCGCCGCGCGCCCGCTGCTGGACGCCGCCGATCGCGCCAGCGTGCTGATGGTCTCGTCCGCTGCCGGGGTCTCGGGAATTGGCTCCTCGATCGCCTATGCCGCTTCCAAGGGCGCACTCAACACGATGACATTGTGTCTGGCGCGCGCCCTCGGCCCGAGAATGAGAGTCAACGCCATCTGCCCAGGCTTTATTGACACCCCATGGCACAAGGGCGTCCCCGGCCCCATCCTTGACCGTATTCGCGACAACGTCGCCAAGCACACCCCGCTGAAAGCCGCGTCGACTGCTGAAGATATTGCCGACGCAGCGCTTTTCTTTCTCTCCGATGCGTCCCGCCACGTCACCGGCGAGACCCTGCTGGTCGACGCAGGGCTGCACCTAGCCAACGGAGTGCTGTCACAGATGTGACACAGCGCCGAGCTTTTTCCAGGCGCCGGGTTTCACCACGTCAAAATCCGGCGCACACTAGAAGAACGTGACATTCCCGCAACATAGGGTGGGGGACGGCACGCGGCATTAACCGATCGTTCACGCTAAGACGAGAAATTCCACGTTAACGCGGAGGCAGGTCCGCGCGGCAGAAGGATGGACAAGATGGAACTAGACGCCTATGTCGGCATTACGCCAACCACGGGCCCGGTAAGCTGGGACAT
>JAKFYF010000211.1 GCA_021731005.1 Hyphomonadaceae bacterium | reverse complement strand
GGGTGGGACACCCCTCTGAGCCGGCTGGAACGCTCGTCTTCAGACACGCAGCCACTGGCCAACGCGTGTGTGTCTTCAGAGACAAGGGCGCGAACGCCCGCGGTCCTATCGCAAGCTCGGAGTCTCACCCCACCCCCTGTCCCTCCCCTCGCAAGGAGGGGAGGCATTGCGCAGGCGCCTTCATCTCACCGCACACGGTCACGCCGCTCGATCCGCGCCGCGTGCTTCAAGCGCTCAATGTAGGCGCGCACTGCCGCTTCGTCGCCGCGGCGGTCGTACTCGGCGCGCACTTGTTCGGCGATGCGCTCGTAGGGCGGCGCGGGCGCGGCCGTGAACGCATCCGCGCGGATGAGATATGTTCCCCCGGCTGCGGCGATTGGGGCGCTCACTTCACCCGGCGCAAGCCGCGCTGCCGCCGCCGCGGCGTCTACGCCGATCAGGCGCGCCCACTCCGGCTGCGCGAGCGCCGCTCGCGGCATCGGTATGGCGAGCGCATCGCCAAGCGTGCGGGCATCCTCGCCGCGCAGCAGCGCCGCGCGCGCGTTCTCGATGCGCTGAGCCGAGGCGTCCGCGCGCAAGAACACGACGCTGGCTGCAAAACGCGGCGCGGGTGCGAAGAAGCCTGCATTGTCACGGTAAAAGCGATGCAATTGCGCCTCGCTTGGTTCGGCGCCCGAGCGCTCGGCCAGCGCCAGTTGCAGTACCGACTGCGCCAGCGCCCGTCTGGCGGCGAAGTCGGTTTCCGCGAGCCCAAGCTCGACGCCGCGTTGCACCAGCAATTCCTCTTCAATCAGGCGCTCCAGCACGTCAGCCTCACGCTGAGGGGTCACCGGATTGCGGCTGTCGTTCTCCAGCGCCAGCAGCGCGCGCGCCAACGCTTCGCGGGGAATTGGCGCGCCATTGACGATCGCCGCGGCGCCCCCGGTGCGTTCGAGCCTGGGTGCGCCGATAGCGCCGATCAAGGCTGCCAGCAGCCCAAGTATTCCGGCGATGAGGTAGTAGAGTTCAGGCCGTTTCATCGCCGCGTGGAATTGACATAGATGGGCGAAGCCCAGGCGCGCTCCTCCACGTTGGCCAGGCAATTGTCCGAGCGCGGCGTGCGCCAATCGCCCCAGCACGGATCGACTGCGGTGGCGTTGCCCTGTGCGTCGCGGGTGGGACGCAGGCCGGCGCCGTTGATGCGCGGCGTCGGCTCTTGGACGGCGCGCACGTAATAGACGGTGTCGCGCTGCGCGCGCGCGAATTCCGGATCGGAGAATTCCACCACGCAGCCCTGGCCGGCATCGTCGCACGGCAGGGTGCGCCACACATCCTCGATCAAGCCACTCACGTCCTCGTTCGGCCGGTTCTGCGGGCGGATGCGCACCACTTCGATGCGGGTAATGCGCAAGCGTTCGCTGGTGGGATTGTAGCATTCACCGCCGCACAGATGCGCCAGGCGCTGGGCGGACATGCCCTGCGCCGTAAAGTCTGGGCAACCAGGCGCTTGCTTGAAGTCGCCAGCGGCGCGCACGCGGAAACGCGGGGCTGCGCCCATGCGCACCTCCGAACCCATCGGGGCCGCGCTTCCGCCCGGGGCGTTGACGATGTCGAACCACAGCATGATGCGGGGCCCGCTGGTAGCGTAGACCTCGCGTCGTTGCAGCGCCTCGTAGATCTGCGCGCGCGTGCGTCCTTGCGTGTGCACGGCCGCGAGCGCGCCGGTGGTCCAGAAACTCGCCTGGCGCTCGACCTCGGTGAGTTGGAAGCCGGCCCTGGTCAGCAGCGTGTCGCGGGTGACGCCTGCATTCGGCTCGTCGCTAGGCTGGGCTTGCGGCCCGAGGATGCGCGTGCGCCACTCATCGCTGCTGGCGCCGGCGGCTTCGGTCTGGCGCATGCGGTCATACGGTTTGTATCCCGTGCCCGGCCGGGCGCGGTGATTGTCCGAAGAGCCGATAAAGCCCCAACGGAAACGGCGCGGGGTGCTTGGGTTGTCGAAATTGGATATGGCGAGGCCGTATTGCACGCTGGTGCGCGGACGATGTGAAAACGGCGGCAGAAAGCAATCGCGGCACTGGCCAGAATCGAGCCAATCTGTGGGTTGCTCGCCGTCGATCAGCAGGTGATAGGCAACGCCGAGATTGGCGGCGCGAAGGCGTGTATCGGCCGCGCGCGCCTCGCAAGTTTCGGCGTTGGCGCCGGACGCCAAGCAGCGGGTGCGGATGATCTCGCCGGCGCGCCAGCAAGCGGGCTCGTAGTCGCGCGTGGGCGGGGGGCATTCTCCGCTCTGGCCGTCCGCGGCGAGCGTAATCTCGCGCCAATTGCGGAATTCCTCGGAACTGCCGTGGCCTGAGGCGACCTCGATGAGAGTTTGGCGTTCGGGACGTTGCGTGGCTTCGAGTTGCTTGTCGAAGGTCGTACCCGGCGGGGTGTAAAAGCCCCACGAGGTTCCGTGCGGGATAAGCAGGTAATCGAGTCCCTGGGCGTCTAGGCGTTCGACCAAATCGCGTGGGGTAGCGGCGGCCTCGAAGCAATTGGCGGGCAATTGGTTGGAGGGGACGTCAGCGGCGCATTCCGGCACGGACTGGATTTCGCGCACATAGTGTTGGAAGTCGAAATAGTCCTGGCGGTTGCGCCAGTCGAGGAACGGAAGCCAGCGATTGAGAACGGCCGGCGAGCCACGCAGAGTCTGGGAGGCAACGCCGGCGGCGGCGATAGCGCGCCGAGAAATCGCCTCGTCCTCGATCCCGGGGAAGATGACGTTCTTGTGCCCGTAATGATCGCTTGGCGTTCGTCCCACTTGCGTCCATTCAAAACCGACAAAGGCGACGACATCGGGACTTTGCACATCGCCAGAAATTGCGTTGCACTGGCGGATGGATTCCCGCGTCTGCAGCCAGCGCGACGGCGTCATCGCTTCGGCGTGGTCGGTAGCGGCCCAGAAATCGAGGCCCGAGCAATAGCGGGCGAAGTCGCATGCATCCGCCAAGGGATAGACGCCTTCCCCGCCAAGGATCGGCAACGCCCACATGAACGCGTCGGTGGAATAGGTGGTGTGCACGTGCAGATCGCCGAACAGGACGCGGTCATCGCCATCAGCGCCCAGCGCGGCGGCGGCCGCGCCTTGCGACTGGCCGCGCGCCGTGACCGCGGCGGCGGGGATGGAAGCGCCTTCAATGGCACCAGCGCCGCGGGCGCGCCCGAACCAGTCCCAACTGGCCGCGCCATAAGCCGTGAGCGCCAAACCCGCCAGCACGACCAGCGCCGCCAAAGCCATCCATTTGATGCGGTTCATGGCCCACTCCCGGTGTTTTCCTGAAGCGTCGGCGCGATGGCCTGGGGCGTCAAGGCGCCGCGGTGGCAAGTGAGAGCGGCTACCTCGGGGGCTCGCGCCCTTGCGCGGCTTTGTGTAGGGCTCGCCCCGCGCCATGCTGGAAATCACCGACCTTACCTATCGCATCGGCGGACGACCGTTGCTGGAGAACGCCTCCGCGTTCATCGCCGAGGGCTGGAAGGTCGGGTTGGTGGGTAAAAACGGCTCAGGCAAGACCACGCTTTTGCGCCTGATCCGCGAAGAAGCCGGCGAACAGGGGGCTTCGGTGCGCACCCGGCGCGGCGCTCGCCTTGGCTTCGTGGCCCAGGAAATTCCCCCTGTCGCCGACGCCCTCTTGGAGGTTGTGCTGGCTGCTGACATGGAACTCTCCGCGCTCAACCGCGAAGCGGAAACCGCCACCGATCCCCAACGCATCGCCGACATCCACATCCGGCTGGGCGAACTCGACGGCTACAGCGCCGAGGCGCGGGCCTCCGCCATCCTGGTGGGCCTTGGTTTCGAACAGCAGGATCTGGCCCGCCCAGCGCGCGAGTTCTCCGGCGGCTGGCGCATGCGCGCGGCGCTGGCAGGCGTGCTGTTCTCGACCCCCGACCTGCTCATACTCGATGAGCCGACCAATTATCTCGACCTCGAAGGCGCTGCGTGGCTCGAGGAATATCTTCGCGACTATCCTCACACCGTCCTGGTCGTCAGCCACGACCGCGAGATGCTCAATCGCTCGGTGACCCATATTCTCGCGCTGGATGAGCGCAGGCTGGAAGTGTTCGCGGGCGGCTATGACGCTTATCTCAAAAAGCGCGCCGAGCGTCTGTCGCTGGCGACTTCGATGAAGTCTAAGCAGGACGCCCAGCGCGCGCACCTTCAAAGCTTCATTGATCGCTTCCGCGCCAAGGCCTCGAAGGCGCGCCAAGCGCAAAGCCGCATCAAGCAATTGGAGAAGATGCAAGACATCGCCTTGCCGCTGGAGTCACGCACGATTCCCTTCCATTTTGAGGATGCAAGCACGCTGGCTTCACCGCTTGTTGTACTGGACGAATGTGAGTTGGGTTATGCCACTGGCAAGCCGGTATTGAGCAAAGTCTCGCTGCGGCTCGATCATGACGACCGCATCGTGGTGATCGGCCCAAATGGGCAGGGAAAGACAACGCTGGTCAAATCCATCGCCGCCAAACTGCCTCTGCTTGCAGGCAAACGCGTGGCGTCCGGCAAAGCGGTGATGGGCTATTTCAGCCAGGATCAGCTCGACCAATTGCGCGAAGGCGAAAGCGTGTTTGAGCACGTGCGCGCGCTCGAGCCTGATTGGGCGCCGCCGAAAGTGCGGTCGCGCGCCGCGCGCATGGGGTTTGGGACCGAGAAGATCGACACCAAGGTTCAGGACTTATCGGGCGGCGAGAAGGTGCGGCTGCTGCTCGGGCTGATGGCGCACGCCAAGCCGCACGTGCTCATCCTCGACGAACCTACATCGCACTTGGACATCGATAGCCGGGAGGCGCTGATCCACGCTATCAACGATTTCCAGGGCGCGGTGTTACTGATCACGCACGACATCTATCTCGCCGAAGCGTGCGCGGATCGTTTATGGTTGGTTTACCATGGCCGCGTTCGTCCGTATGACGGCGATCTCGAAGACTACCGCAAACTGGTGCTCTCGACGGATCGGTCGCTCGCGCGCGGCGGCAAGGTCGAGCCCTCCCGCACGATTGCCAAGACGCCTTCTATCTCGGCTTACGCGCTGAAACAGCGGCTTGCCGCGGCGGAAGCGGAAATGGAACAGGCGCAGGCGGCCATCGCCCGGGTGGACGCGGCGCTTGCCGATCCGGAGTTGTACGCAAACGATCCAACTCGCGCCGCCTCGCTTTCGCGTGAGCGCGCCGGCGCGGCCGCGGCGCTGGAAAGCGCGGAGGCTGCGTGGCTTGCAGCGAGCGATGCCCTGTCTGGTTAAGCGAAATATACCACGTAGCGGCGACGGACGCCCTTGCGCTGCGACCTGAGAACTCTCAAAGTCGTTCCGCAGCTGGCGCCGCGGCGCCAGAACACCGCTTAAGAGTGTTGCGCAAAAATCTACGCTCGGCCTGGGAATATTGATGGAGCGCTTCCAAGCGCATTCCCCTAAGGCGCGAGTTGGGCGCCAACTCCTTTCCTGTCACGCTCGTAAGATTGAGACACCTCAAAATTAGGCGCAACAAAGACGCTCGCGGCGGTCTTGCGCCCGCTTGTGGGGAGCCGTGGGGGCTTTCGGCAAACGTTCGATGGCGCTTGCGCGTCCGCTTTTCTTAGCGGCGGCCTTGAAGGCTGCCTGGCAGGGGGTTGGTAATGGTTAAGCTCATTCGCTCGGATCTGGACTTTATTCTACAGCAGATCCTGATTGCCGAGGCGCATTCGGCGGGTCTGAGCCTAACCTCCCAATTACCCAATTCCGTCGTCCCGTTCGGCTTGCGTACGGTCACCGGGGAGTTGAACAACCTGTTCCCCGGCCAGGGCCATTTCGGCGCAGCCGATACGTTGTTCCCACGAATGCTTTCAGCTTCGTTTGTCAACGATCCCGACGGCGATTCCATCGATTTCGACGGCGCCGGCCCCGGGCCAGCCTTTGTGCAGGGCAATTATGGCCAGGCCGGCTCGGTCGTCGACGCAGACCCCCGCACCATTTCGAACCTCATCGTTGACCAATCGGCAGACATCAACCCCGCGACTGGCCGGGTCAACAATATGGCCGCCTACGCCGCCGCCTACGATCCGGGCGACGATGGAGTGTATGGCTTCGGCAATGCGCTTAGCCCCGCGAACGCCGATGACGTCCTGAAACCCGGCGCGTCGATTGTGAACGGCGTGCGCGCCGATGGTACACCCTTCCAAACGTACGAGATCGCGAACACCACGCCGGACGAGGGCCTGTCGGCGCCGTTCAACGCCTGGATGACGTTCTTCGGCCAGTTCTTCGATCACGGCCTCGATCTGGTCACCAAGGGCGACAATGGCAAGATTTACATCCCGCTGTCGCCGGACGATCCGCTCTACGTGCCTGGTGGATTCTCGAACTTCATGGTGGTGACGCGCGCGAAAGTGTTCGGCACGGAAACCGAGAACACGACCTCCCCGTTCGTCGACCAGAACCAGACTTATTCCTCCCACCCCTCGCATCAGGTGTTCCTGCGCGCCTACGCGTTCAACACAGCTGGCGACCCTGTTTCCACCGGCAAGCTGATCGAAGGCGCCGCTGGCGGCATGGCTAATTGGGCCGAGGTCAAGGAACAAGCCCGAACCATGCTCGGCATCCAGCTGACCGACACGGATGTGTTCAATGTTCCGCTGCTGAGAACCGATGCCTATGGCAAGTTCATCCCGGGCTCGAGCGGCTTCCCGCAGGTCATTACCGGCGCGGGACCGGACGGCATTTTTAACACCAGCGACGACAGCGTCATCGAAGGCGACCCATCCGCCAATGGCGGTCTCGGCATCAGCTTGGCCACCGCGGTGCGCACCGGCCACGCCTTCTTGAACGATATCGCTCACAATGCCGAGCCGGGCACCATGTTCGATCCCGACGGCCCCGGCGGGCTGGGCGACCAGGTGGTCGAAGCCGATGCCGATACGGACGCCGGCAACACGATTGGCGTCGACTTCATGGGCCGCAAGGTCGCCTATGACGATGAATTGCTCGACGCGCACTTCATCGCTGGCGACGGTCGCGTCAACGAAAACATCGGCCTCACAGCCGTCCACGCGGTGTTCCATTCCGAACACAACCGTCTGGTCGAGCACACCAAGGACGTGGCGCTTGAGTCCGCACAGGCGATCCTCGCCGAGAACCTGGCCAACGGCGCCACGCCTGCGGTCGCGCAGGCGGCGGCAGTGGCGTTCCTCAATCCGTGGCTCGCGGTTCCCATCACGTCGCTCACGGGAGTCACTACGGCCAACGTGACCTGGAACGGCGAGCGGCTGTTTCAAACCGCCAAGCTCGGCACCGAGATGCAATACC
>JAKFYF010000067.1 GCA_021731005.1 Hyphomonadaceae bacterium | reverse complement strand
GCACGGGCGTGCGGCGTTCGTGCTGTCCGCGTCCCGAGGGACGAGGCGGCCGCGTGTATACGCACGCGATTTCGTGATCCGCCTCGATCGATGCCTTGAGGGCCGCCAGCGCGAACGCGGGCGACCCCATGAAAGCAAGGCGCACGGAGGCCGCTAGTTTAGCAAACCCGCCTGCCGCTGCATGCCGGTCAGGAAACCGCGCAGAGCGTCGGCGAGTTCGCATGCCGCCGAATGCGCTTCGGCGCGATCGGCCTCGGGCAGCGCGTCGAGCAATTCGCGGCACACGTCGGCATGCTCGAGGTCGGCGGTTTCGTGCACTTCGAAAAACTTGAGCGTCGCCGGCTCGCGCACATCGTAGCGCTCAACCAGGCCGCGGATCTTAGTCTTGGACACCTCTGGAAGCTGGCTCTCATAGGCGTAGAGCGCGCCCAATCCCGCCGCGTACGAGGTGCGCGACAGCCGCTGGAAGGTGTCAATCAGGCGCTTGGTTTCCGGGTCGAGTTGCGTGGCGCGGACTTGAGCTTCGTCGCGCCCCATGCCGGCGGCGAAGCCCAGCCAGAGCGAAGCGTGGTCGTCCTTGCCGGCGCCGATCCCTTCTTCCTCGGCCAGGTTCTCGGCCAAGAGCTTGCGGCCTCTGGCGTCGGGGCAGTTGGCGTGCACCGCGCTCACCGCGCGCGGAAACGCCTCGACGTGATGGAAATACTGAGCCGCATAAAGGCCGAGCGCCTCGCGCGAAAGCTTGCCCTCTTCCCAAGCCTGATAGAATGGATGGGTAAGCATAGCGCGTTCGCCAACCGCCGCATCGATAGCGGCGGAAGTGCAGACATAACCGGCAAAGGCTTCAGACATGGATACCCCCAGGGAACGCGCACCAACGCGCGGCAGGTCAAACGAGAGCGGAACATAGCGCCTTCTCGCAAATGCGAAAGAGGGCGCGTCAAGCTGTCAGAGCGATGCCTCCCGGCGCGCTTTCTTGAGCTTGCGGATCGCGTTCTCGCGTTTCAGGCGCGAGAGGTGGTCGATGAACAGGATACCTTCGAGGTGGTCCATTTCGTGCTGGATGCAGACCGCGTAGAGGCCCTCGGCATCCTCCTCCACCTGCTCGCCATGGTAGTCGCGATAGCACAACTTGACGCGCGCCGGCCGCTCCACCTGGTCATAGATTTCCGGCACCGAAAGGCAGCCCTCCTCGTAAGGGGCGGTCTCCTCCGAGGCCCAAAGGATTTCAGGGTTGACGAAATAACGGGGTTCCTTGGTGGCCTCGTCCTTGGAGATGTCCATAACGATGATGCGCAGCGGCTCGCCGATCTGGATAGCCGCCAAGCCGATCCCAGGGGCGTCGTACATGGTCTCAAGCATGTCATCCATGAGCGCGCGGTGGGCGTCCGTGACCGGACCCACCACGGGCTTGGATTTCTGCTTCAGACGCAGATCGGGGGCGGTAATGATGGTTCGCAACGCCATGGGCTTCAGGTATTGAGCGCCGGGGCCAGCGTCAAGGAAGCGCACGCGGCCGGGAGCCATGCATGAACGCACGGATTTTGTTCAGACTTTCCGGGGCGGCGGCTCTCGCCGGTGGGCTGTTGCGGGTGGCTTCGCCGATGCCGCTTGGCCTCGATGGGCTGGGCCAGGAATGGCTGTGGACGCTGACCGACGTGCTGCTGACGCTCGGACTGATCGGAGTTTACCTCGCGCGCGCCAACAAGTTGGGGTTTCTGGGGCTTGCAGGCTTCGTCCTGGCGATGGCCTCGCTCTCTTTCATCGGCGGGCCGGACGCCGACGTGTTCGGATTTTCCACCTATGAGCAAGGCGCGGCCGTGCTGGCGATTTCGCTTGTGGGTTTCTCGATTGCTTGGCTGCGCGCCGGCGAAAGACCGCTCGCCCCGCCCCTATGCTGGTTCGGGGCGGTTCTCGCCGCGGGCGGGTTGGGCATGCTGCCCGCGCCGCTCCCCGATTATGGGTTCATGGCCGCGGGGACGCTGTTCGGGCTCGGCTTCGTCGCGGCGGGTTGGGACTTGCTGAAGCCCGGCGCGCGGGCGATATGAGCCCCCGCAGGCAGGCGGCGGACGGTCGCCCCGCCAACCCGGTCAGGTCCGGAAGGAAGCAGCCGTAACGGGTTGCGCACGGGTCGCCGTCCTGTCTGCACTTCCCAACCGGGCACGCGCCGGGGTGGGCAAGCTGGCCCGCCCCGCCTAGATACGTTGCGTGAACGACTCAGCTTCCCCCGGCCTGTTCGGCGAGCCCGCCTCCGGCGGGGGCTATCTCGTGCTGGCGCGCAAGTACCGGCCGCGCACCTTCGCCGACCTGATCGGCCAGGAAGCGATGGTGCGCACCATCGCCAATTCCTTCGCGCTGAACCGCATCGCCCACGCCACCATGCTCACCGGCGTGCGCGGGGTCGGCAAAACCACCACGGCGCGCCTGCTTGCGCGGGCGCTCAATTACAGAAGCGGCGACATCGACGCGCCCCATATCGATCTCGATCCGCCCGGCGAGCATTGTCAGGCGATCATGGAGAGCCGCCATCCCGACGTGTTCGAGATGGACGCCGCTTCCCGCACCGGCATTAACGACATCCGCGAAATCCTCGACTCGGTGCGCTACGCGCCGGTGATGGCGCGCTACAAGCTCTACATCATCGACGAAGTGCACATGCTCTCGACCCAAGCCTTCAACGGCTTGCTGAAGACGCTCGAAGAGCCGCCGCCGCATGTGAAGTTCATTTTCGCCACTACCGAAATCCGCAAAGTGCCGGTGACTGTGCTCTCGCGCTGCCAGCGCTTCGATCTGAAGCGCATCGACAGCGAGCGGTTGGCGGAGCATTTGTCCATGATCTGCGCCAAGGAGGGCGTCAAGGTCGACGCCGACGGGATCGCGCTGATCGCGCGCGCGGCGGAAGGCTCGGCCCGGGACGGGCTGTCGCTCCTAGACCAAGCCTTGGTGCAGAAGCCCGGCGCAAGCGTGAGCGCCGCTGACATCCGCGAAATGCTCGGCCTTGCCGATCGCGCCCGCATGCTCGATCTTTTCGACGCCATCGCCAAGGGAGATGCAAGAACCGCGATCCTTGAAGCGCGCAACCAATACGATTCCGGCGCCGACCCGTCGCTCATCTTGCGTGACCTGCTCGACATCGGCCACGAAGCCGCGCGCGCCCAGGCGCTGGGCGCGGAGGCGCGCATCCTCGGCGGCGCGGACTGGGTCGCGCGCGTACGCGGTCTGGCTTCAAGCCTCTCGCCTGCCCAGCTTTCGCGCGTGTGGCAAATGCTGCTGAAGGCGCTGGAGGAAGCCGGCAAGGCCCCCGATCCGATCGCGGCGCTGGAAATGGCGTTGGTGCGGCTCTGTGCGGCGCAAAAACTACCGCCGCCGGAAGACGCGGCGAGATTGCTGCGCGATGGCGCCTCTTGGACCGCCGGCGTCCCCGCCGGCGAAAGCGTCGCGGCGCCGACCAGCGCGCCCCGGGCCCACCTAGCAGAAAGCGCCGGCGAGACGCCGGCGGTCCAAGAAGCGCAACGGTTTGCGTTCGCGTCGTTCGAGGCAATTACCACCGCCGTTGCCGAAGAGCGCGACATCGAACTGGAGATCGCGCTGGACCGCCTGAAGGTGACGCATTTTTCTCCCAACGGTGAAATTGTGTTTGTGGCCAGCCCCGATCAGCCGCGCGACCTGGTGCGGCGGCTCAAGGCGTTTCTGGAGGAAAAAACGCCGTTCGAATGGCGCATCCGCGCCAGCAATGAAACGGCGGCGCCGGTCGAGAGCTTGGCCGAGAGGCGAAAACGCGAAGCAGCGCGCGCGCTTGAAGAACTGAAGCGGCAACCGTTCGTCGCGGCGGCGCTGAAAGCGTTCCCAGGCGCCGAGATCGCCGCCGTGCGCGAGCCGATTGTTGAAGGCGGCGGCGATGTGGCGGCGTTTCCCGCCAAGCCGACGCCAGCGCCAGGGGGCCCGCGCAAGAAGGAAGCAGACCGATGAAGGACATCTCCCAGCTGATGCGCCAGGCCCAGCAGATGCAGGCCAAGCTCAATGACGCGCAGAAGAAACTCGAGGCCATGGAGGTCGAAGGTACGGCCGGCGGCGGCATGGTGAAGCTGCGCCTTTCCGGCAAGAGCGCGCTCCTGGGGCTTAGCATAGATCCTTCGCTAATGGCCGCCGACGAGCGCGAGATTTTAGAAGACCTGATCAAGGCGGCGCATGACGACGCGCGGCGGAAGTTGGAAGACGCGCAGAACGATGAGATGAAGGGGCTGAGCGGGGGGTTGGGGATTCTGCCTGGATTCAAGATGCCGTTTTGACTACCTGCCAACAAGCACCCGATACTGAGGGTGTGCAACAGTGCGTGCTATCAGGTCGCGAACCGCCAAGCTGAAGACATTCGCCGCGCTCTGGCATGCTGTGACGGCATTGAAGCTCGATGAAAAGCTGTAATCCGTCTCAACCGAATAGCTGACGCCATTGCTGGACGTGACAGTGAAAGCGATTACCCAAGAACCTGTGGTAAGGGTTGAGACCGCGACACGGTCTATGTTGCCGGAAACCGTTACTGCACTGTTCGCGCCATATGCTTGCGCCATAAATAGTTCTTGGAGAAAGGTATCCTTGACGTACGCGCCGATATCTTGCCCCGGCGCCACATCGAGCGGGCCCAAACCGCGACACATTGGTGTGGAATCGACGTCTGGACTGGTCGTGAATTCTCCAAGTCTTATCCGTTCACCCCCATCCTCCGTAGTCGCTCATTTAATCTGGCGGAATGCCCGCCGCGCCAGCTCGCTTTGCAAACGCCCGCTTTGATGGTAGTTTCCCTCATGAGCGAAACCTTGGTCAAAGTGGATGAATCCCGAACTGCGGCTTTGCTGGCGGCGGTGTCTGCAGGAGGCGCCGAGTCGGTGCAAGATGCGGTGGATAGCGCGGTCGATGCTTGGCTCGCAGACCGAGCGCTGACCAACCTTCCCGATGAAGCATTGCAGAGGCTTTGGAGACAAGGGTTGGAGAGCGGTGATGCCGGGGCGCTGGATTTCGGCGCCTTGAAGGCAGAAGCGCGCGCGGCCGCCCGCGCGCCGTGACGCTGGAGCTGCGCTGGAGCAACGCCGCGCGACGCGACCTCTTGGATATCTGGGCGTGGCGCGGACGTGAGCGGCCCGAACTGGGCGATCGGACGCTCGACCGCATCCACGTGGCTTGCGAACGATTAACTCGCTTTCCCCAGCTTGGACCGCCTTTTCCTCGTATGGCGCCGGACGCGAGGAAATTCTCGGTTGATCGGTACCTGGTGCTATACAAGATAGACCCAAATGTCATCGCCATAGTTCGCGTCGTCGATCAACGCCGCCTGCTTGACGCCGTCAAATTTGAAGAGATCTAGCGTCCCCCTGATGCGCTCCCGCTCCGCCACCGCCGCGCCTGAGATCGAGACGCTGATCTCGCTGCTGGCTAAGGTACCGGGCCTCGGCCCGCGTTCTGCGCGGCGCGCGGCGCTGCAGCTCCTGAAAAAGAAAGACCAACTCATGATCCCGCTCGCGGCGGCGCTTGCGGACGCTGCGGAGAAAGTGCGCGCGTGCTCTATTTGCGGCGCGCTCGACACAGCCGATCCGTGCGCTCTGTGTTCGGCGCACGATCGCGACGATGGGGTCATCTGCGTTGTCGCCGAAGTGGGCGATGTGTGGGCGCTGGAGCGCGCCGGCGCGTTCAAGGGCCGCTACCATGTGCTCGGCGGGGTGCTTTCGGCGCTCGATGGCGTGCGGCCCGAGGATTTGCGCATTCCTAAGTTGATAGAACGCGCATCGGCCTCCGGCGTGCGCGAAGTGATCCTCGCGCTCGCCGCCACCGTGGACGGGCAAACCACCGCGCACTATCTGGCCGAGCGGCTGGGTACGCTCCACCTCACCATCAGCCGCCTCTCGCACGGGGTTCCCGTTGGCGGCGAGCTTGATCTCCTGGACGATGGCACCCTGTTCGCGGCGCTGCAGAGCCGGCGGGCGACCTGACCCCTCGACAGTGGTTTGCGCCTCGCGCTAGGTTTGCCCCCGGAAGGAAAAACCATGAGTTTCTTGAATCGTTTTTCAGCGCCGCTCTTGAGCGTGCTTCGCATCGTCAGCGGGCTTTTGTTCCTGGAGCACGGCACGGCCAAACTGCTGCAATTCCCGCCGACGGAAATGTTCGCGCAGGCGCCGGCGATGGGTTCGCTGATGTGGATCGCGGGCGCACTGGAATTAGTCGGCGGGGCGCTCTTGGTGTTAGGTCTGTTCACCCGTCCTGTCGCGTTCGTGCTTGCCGGAGAAATGGCCGCCGCCTATTGGATGGCGCACGCGTCACAGAGCCCCTACCCGATCCAGAACGGCGGCGACGCCGCGATCCTGTTCTGTTTTTCGTTCTTGTACATCGCCGCCGCCGGCGGCGGGACGCTCGGCCTCGACGGCGTGCTGTTCAAGAACAAGGGCTGAGACGCCTCAGCTTTCATGGTGCTCCAGGCACCAAGTGCGCGCGCGCGTGACGCGGGGGTCCATGAGCCCCTGCACACGCATGCGGGCGAGCGCGGCTTGGTATTCATCATAGGGCATCGCGCGCGTGATCCGCTCCCAGGTGCAAACGCAAACTTCGCTCTCTGGCGGACAGGTGGATTCGAAATGGGTCTTGGCTTCTTGCGGGTAAGCATTCGGCGCGCCCTGCCCGCATCCGGCCAAGGCTAGAGTTCCCAGCACGACTTTGAGGCCCGATCGCATGGCGCCCTCCTGCATCGGACCCACCTTACCTAATCACGGTTAAGAACCGACGCAAGAAACGTGCTTAAGGCGTCGCTGGATAGCGCTGGCAATCCCGGGCGTAGCGCGCGATCTGCGCCTGCAGGGCATGATTGGCGCGCTCGCCGGCGGGCAAACGCTCGAACGCCGCGAACTCCTCGCTGGCGACGCTGGCGCTGATCTTCTGCCAGGTGCAGGCGCAAACTGCCTGCGCAGTGCCTTGCTCCTGGCATGCGCGTCCGAAATTGGCCTCGGTGCTCGGCGCGTAGGCGGCCTTTTCGGGCGCGCGCTGGCATGCGCTCGCAAGCAACAGCGCCGCCAGGATGTATCTCAGATGCACTCGATCCCTCCGGCCTGATTCTGCTTGCAAAGGCAAAGCACCAAAGAACGATGTGGCGGCGTATCGCCTATTGAGATTATTGCAAATCTGCATTTAAAGCATCTTGCAGAAAATCGGAATCAGGGGATTCACGGCGGGGGCGAATTCTGATTCACCATGACCGGAGGTCGGTCATGGGTAAAAGTCATTCGCTGGATTTGCGGGCTCGGGTGGCGGGCCGG
>JAKFYF010000104.1 GCA_021731005.1 Hyphomonadaceae bacterium | reverse complement strand
ATCTGTTTGAAGCGAGCGCGGCGCCAGCTGAGGCGCGAGGCGCGATCGCCGCCCGGAGTCGTCGTCATTTTTCGCGCGCATTCCGCTTGAACGATATGTATATGCCTACGCTTTTCGGTTACGCGCGCTCGTTCTTGTACGATGCCGAGCCGATGCCCGCCTCGGCCCGCGATGTTCTGCTCGCCGCCTACGCGCTTGCGCCAAATGTCGATGAGGTAGCGGTGACGGCTGCTTGGACGCTGATGTTGGCGGGAGAGTTTCAGCATGCCGCCCAGCTGCTGCGGCCGGTCGCCTTTCAGGCCCACCGCAGCGAGGAGGAATCGATTGTTGATCGGCTGTTGGTTGTGGCGGAGTTGGCGAGCCAGCGGGCTGAGTGGCGCGAGTGCGCGAACGTGACCCAGACATACGCGCCCGACATTCAAATCGCTGGGTGCGACGCTGTTATCGGCGCCGCGGGAGAACCCCAGGGAAATCTTGCACGAGCGCACGTCTATCGCGGGGACGGTTACGTCTCCCAAGACGATCCGGCGCGTGCGATCGCCGACTATAGCGAGGCAATTCGGCTCGGCAGCGCTGATGCCCAGGCCTTCGCTGGTCGAGGCGCCGCCTATCACGACGCCAGCGATTTTGCCCGCGCTATCGCTGATTTCGATCGGGCAATACAGCTCACGCCTGGAAATGCGAGCGTTCTCAATTCGCGGTGCTGGACGCGAGCGGTCTGGGGGCGTGAACTCGATCGGGCGCGCGCGGATTGCAGCGCGTCCCTCCGCATACAGCCCGATGCTCCCGCCACTCTCGATAGCCGAGGCTTGGTGGGCCTCAAACAGCGGCGGTGGAACGACGCGTGGGAGGACTATGACGCCGCCATCAGGGTCTCCGCGGATTTCGCAAGCGCGCTCTACGGGCGAGGCGTCGCCGCCATCGCGCTTGGGCGCGTCGCGGAGGGCCAGGCCGACATGGCGCGCGCGGCGCAGCTTGACGCCAATATCGCGCAGACCTACGCGGGTTACGGTGTCGGCCAGTAGCGGTCGGAACGGCGCCGTAGGCTGAAATGTCGCAGCATGAAGGTGGAGGTTGCTCTGGTCCCCTGCATGGGACGCGCTGGCCATGGCCTTGACCTCGGCCGTGGGGAGCATGTTCGGCATAGCAGCCTGAGCGGTGGTCCGGTGGATATTGACGCGGGGCCAGCTTGGTGTCTTGGGCGGCGGGCGTTACAATGCGGCTCATGAACAAGCACGATCCGGGCGGCGCGGAAGCCAAGCTTCGCTATGGCGACAACGAGGTCATCATCGTTCGCCAAGGCTTGTTCGTGCGCTGCGCGGTGAGCGGACAGCGTATTCCCCTTGAGGAGTTGCGCTATTGGAGCGTCGATCTGCAGGAGGCCTATCGCGGCCCGGTCGAGGCGGGGCAGAGATTGTCCGAAATTAGGCGGGGCAGGCCGTGAGGGCGCTGATTTTCGCGCTGCTGCTCGCCGCTTGCGCGGCGGCCGAGGCGCCGGCTCAACCCGAGCCGCCCGCCGCGCCGTCCGTGGAAGCGGCGGCGCCGAGCGGGCTTGCATGCGCCGGCGCGTTTACTCAAGGCGGGGTGGCGCTGTGCCGAGCGAGCCCGGGGGCCGAAATTCTCATCGATGGCGCCCCCGCCGGGCGTGCCGACGCTCAAGGCTGGGCGGTCATCGGCTTCACGCGCGAGCACAGCGGCGGGGCCCGCGTGAGCGCGCGTACGGAAGCGGGGGAGACCAACGCCGATTACGACATCGCCGCCCGCGAGTTCGACATCCAGCGCGTCAACGGCCTGCCGCCGCAGACCGTCAATCCCACTGATCCTGAAGTGCTGGCCCGCATCCAGCGCGACACCGCGCTGAAACGCGAGGCGTTCGCCAGCGACGCCGCGCTGCACGGGTGGCTCGATGGCTTCATCATGCCGGTCGAAGGCACGGTCACCGGGCGATGGGGCAACCAGCGCATCCTTAACGGCGAGCCGCGCGATCCACACTTTGGTTACGACATCGCAGCGCCAGAAGGCACGCCCGTGCGCGCACCGGCTTCGGGGGTGGTGACACTCGCCAGCCCGGACATGCACTTCGAAGGCGGGCTTGTGCTTATCGATCACGGCCAAGGCCTCATCACCATGTACCTGCACATGAGCCGACTCGACGTGGCGGTCGGAGATCGGGTCGTGCAGGGGCAAGTGATCGGCGCGGTTGGCGCCCGCGGGCGCGCGACCGGCCCGCATCTGTGTTGGCGCATGCGCTGGCGCGGCCGTCAGCTTGATCCGAGCGTTGCGGTGGAAGGTCTGGCCGCCGCGCGCGCGGCATTGCTCCGGGACTGACCGTCAACCCTTCCAGCGCGCAAAGATCGCGGTCGGCAAGAGCCGATCGCGGTCTTTGTGCTTGAGCGCCATTTCGCCGACTTGCCAGACGCCGTTTGCGAAGAACGGTTGCGCGGTTTGGGCCAACGCCAAGTAAGACAGCCGCACTGCGTACACGGTGGCGATGAGAAAGCCGCTGGCGCTGCCTCGTTCGTTGGCGTCCGTGCGCAGCAGCTCTTGGCAGGCGCCCAGCAATTCGGGCAGATCGCTTTCCAGCCGCCAGGTTTCGCCGTCCGGCCCGCGCCCGAACTTTGGCGGGTCGAGAATGATGCCGTCGTAACGGCGTCCGCGCCGCAGCTCACGCCTGACGAACGCCAGCGCATCGTCGCAAATCCAGCGGATCGGCGCATCCACAAGTCCCGCCGCTGCCTGATTGTCCTTGCCGAAGCCGATCGCTTTCTTGGAGGCATCAACATGGGTGACGCGCGCGCCGGCCTTGGCGCAAACCAGGGTGGCAAGCCCGCTATAGCCGAACAGATTGAGCACCTCTGGTTGGCTGCCCCTATGATTTTCCAAGCACGCACGCGCGAAGCGCCAGTGGACGGAATGCTCAGGGAAGAACGCGAGATGGCGGAAGGGAGTAGGGCGCGAGAGGAAGGAGATGTCGTCCCAATGTAACGTCCAGCTCTGCGGCAATTCGCGATTGAAGCGCCATCGGCCTGCTTCCTCGTCGCCGGAGACAGTAGGGGCGAACACCGCGTCGGCCTCATCCCAATCGCGCGCGGGCAGGGCTGGCGCCCACAGCGCCTGCGGTTCGGGGCGCACGAAGCGATACGGGCCAACCAGCTCGAGTTTGCCGCCATTGCCGGAATCGAGCAGCTGATAGTCCGCCCAATCGTCGGCGATGAGCAGTTCAGGCGCTGGCGCCATCATATCCGCGTCTCCGCCAAAGATCGTAGACCATGAGCGCGGTCGCCACCGCAAGGTTGAGGCTGTCGGCGCGTCCGCGCATGGGCAGCTTCACCAGCCGATCGCAGGCCGATTCCATCTCTTCGTTCAAGCCGGATTGCTCGTTGCCCATCAGCACGATGGCGCGTGCTGGGAGTTTGTACTCCTCGCCGAGCGCGCGCCCCTTGAGCGATGCGCCCAGAAGTGCTGCGCCTCGCGCCTGTTTGTAGTCGAGCAATTCCGCAAAGCTCGCGCGCGCCAGCTTGACCGCGAACAGCGAGCCCATGCTGGCGCGCACGGCTTCCACCGAGAACGGGTCGCAACTCTCGCCAACCAGCACCGCTCCGCCAGCGCCCACGCAATCGGCGGTGCGCAGAATCGTGCCGAGATTGCCGGGATCGCGCACGCCCTGCAGCGCGATGATGGTTTCCCCGTCAAGCTCGGAGAGCTTGTGCCGGTGCTGCTTGTAAGCGCCCAGCACGGTCTGCGGGTTGTCGCGCTTCGATATTTGGGCGAGCACGGCCTCGCTGGTCTCGACCACGCGCACCTGGCGCGCCTCGGCCTTGGCGATCAGTTCGCGCACCGGGGGGCGCTCCAGTGCGGCGGGCGCGTAGACCAGGACGTCCGGCCAGATATCGAGATCGGCGGCTTCCACGGCCAGGCGCGCGCCTTCGGCCAGGAACAGGCCGGTCTCGGCGCGCACCTTTTTCTGGTGCAGGCCCTTGAGCGTCTTGATTAACGGATTGGACAGGCTCGCTATTCGATGCGCCATTGTGCTCAAGTTGGTTCGCCCACCGGGGTTTTCCGGTTTTCGCCTAGTTCTCATGGGATTAGAAGGGGCGATAGGGGCGTAACGAAAGGCGCGCGTCGCGAGAATTATGGTCGGCCTGTTCTTCTCTCTGGCGATGCTCTACGCCGCCGCGGCCGTTATTGGCTTCGCGCTCGGCTGGCGGCTCTACGCGCTTCTGAACCATGAGCGCCGGGAGTACGAAGAGCGCGAGATCGAGCTTTTGCGCGCCGCTTTGGCCGAGGCGCAAGTGCGTCGGGCGCGGGCGCCGTGAGGGTGGACGAGGATGTCACCGACGAACGCCGCCGCCTGCTGGCGCTTGTGGGGCTGGGTGGGGCGGTGCTGACAGCGCTGCTCGGGATGTTCGCTCCGCATCCCGCCTCGCTCTTCAACGCGCCCCGCCAGCTCCAGACGCAGGTCGAGCGCGCGCTCCTGAGCACCGATTACCCTGGGCTGGAGGTTGCGTTCGACGGCCAGCGCGCGCGCCTTCGCGGCATTGTCGCCAGCGAGCAGGACATCGCCGCCGCCCGCCGTGCAGCGCTCACCGCCGCCGGCCGGGGCGGGCAATGGGCTGGCGGGATCACCAGCGTCGATGCGTCGGCGTTGCGCGTTGGCGCGTTTGAGCGGCCGTTTTCCTGGAGCGCGCGCCGCGAAGGCGAGCGCTTGACGCTCAGTGGATCTGCTCCAAGCGCCGAGACCCAGAGCGAATTGATGGCGCTCGCGCGCGAGAATTTCGTCGCCCCGGTCGACGAGATGGGCGTCGCCGGGGGGGCGCCTTCGCCGAGCTTTGGCGCCATGGCGCTGCATGCCGTGCGCGCATTGGCGCAGCTCAATAGCGGCGAGGCGCGCATCATCGACGATCGGATCGTCATCCTCGGCGACGGCTCGCAGGCTGTGGTGAGCGCGTTGCGCCGCGAGTTCGCCGATCCGCCAGCGCCGTTCCGCGCGCGCCTTGAGCTTACCGTGGACGGGCTCGATCCCGCGCGCCCGGAATTGCAGGGGCTCAATCTGGCGAGCGGCGAGCCGGAAGCCTGCGCCGAGGGCTTTGCCCGCGTCATGGAGCACAACGTCATCAATTTCACTATCGGCTCGGCGGCGATCGATCCATCGAGCCGGGAAGTGCTGGATGCCCTGGTGTCGGTCGCCCTGCATTGCGACCGCTTCACCATCGAGGTCGCTGGCCACACCGACAACCAGGGCGGCCGCGCCGCCAACATGGTGCTCTCGCGCCAGCGCGCCGATGCGGTGGCCGATTATCTCGTCAGCCAGAACGTGGCGCGCGAGCGTCTCACCGCACGCGGTTATGGGTCCGAGCGTCCGCGCGCCAGCAATAGCGACGAAGCCGGGCGCGCCGCTAATCGTAGGATCGAATTCAATGTCAGCAGATAAGGCCGACCCATGATTTGGCTGATCACCCAGTCCGCCGGCTGGCTGCTGCTGACGGCAGCGTTCGCCGCGCTTGCCGGCTGGGCGTGGGCGTCCGAGCGGGCGGCGCCCGCACAACGTGCACTGCGCCGGCAGCGCGAGCATCTGGTGCGCGACCTGGCGCGGCTCGGCGCGGGAGAGTTTTCCGGCGACGGCGTCGAGCGCGAGCGTGAAAGCGATGCCGGCCGCCGCCTGATCGAGATCCGCGACGGGCGCATCGCCGAGCTTGAACGGAGCCTTGCCGCCGCACGTGAGCGCGCCGACGACGCCGCCAGCCGGCTGGCGGAGATCGAACGGCGCGGCGCGGCGCCCGCCGGCGACGATTCCGAACTTGCGCGGTTGCGCGCGCAGGTTTCCGAATACGAGAGCGGTCGCGTTGTCGAGGTGGCGGCCGCCCCCGTCGAGGACGAGGCCAAGAGCCTGCAGGCGTGGCGGTTGCGCTATTTCGAGCAACGCGTGCGCTATCTGGAGGGGCTGGCGCCGGCGCCGCAACCGGCGCCGGAAGCCGAATGGCGCGCACGCGAAGCGGAGGCGCGCGCCGCGCACCTGGAGGGCGAAGTGCGGGCGTTGTCGGCGCCGCGTGAGCCGGCGCCCCGGGCAGAATCCGAGCCGTTCGCGGCCAACGCGGAAGTGGACATGGCGTTGCGCTGGCGCATGCTCTACCTGGAAAAGCGCGTAGCGCATCTGCAGAGCGAATTGGCGGCGACGCCCGAGCCGATCGCCGCGGCATCTGAGCACGCAGAGCCCGATCCGGAAGTCTGGAAATGGCGCTCCCGCTATCTCGAGGCGCGGGTGCGCCATCTTGAACAGGCGTCGTCGGTTGCCGGCGGCGCGCGCCCCGCGGAGGTCGCCGCCGAGGAAGCTCCGCCCGCCCCGCAACCGCCGCGCGGCGTCAAGCCGGGGGTGCTGGCCGCGCCGCGCAACGGCTTGCCCGACGATTTCACGCTGATCGAAGGCCTGAGCGGGCTGCAGCAATCGACTTTGAACGCGCTCGGCGTCTTCCACTTCGATCAGATCGCGGCGTGGACGCCTGAGCATGTCGCCTGGGTCGACCGCTACCTCTATCTGCGTGGGCGCATCGAGGAAGAAGAATGGGTCGAGCAGGCCGCCGATCTGGCGCGCGAAGGTGTCAACGCATCGCGGCGCGCGCTGGCGGAAGAAGACGCCTAGGCAGCCGCCGGCCGGCGCCTCGCCGCCGCTTTGCCAGCATGCACGCCCCCGGAGCGCCGGCGCCCTCGCCGGCATAAGGTGTTTCAACTTGCACAGGCCTGGGTGTTTGCACGCACCTTATGCCGGCTAGGGCGCCGGCGCTCCGGGGGTGACGCACGCCAAACGCCGGACAACGCATCCGCGTTTCCGGGTTCGCTTCATGCCTTGGCCCAACGCGAAGTTGGGAGAGCGGGGCGCGCGAGGCGCGTGAGCTCAAAGGTTTAGTCCGGTAGCGGCGCCAAGCGCGCCCCGCGCGGTCTGTCTTGTACAACCGGCGCGGACGCGAGGCGTTCGAGCCGCGCCCGGAGGGCCATGCGGTGATGAGACGGGTTGGGCGAATCGCGAATGGCGAGTAGCGACTGGGGTCGCTGTCGCCCACGCGTTTCGCTTTGTACAAGAGAGAGCAATTGGCGCGGGAATGGCATTTCGCCATTCGCCACTCGCCATTCGCCTCGCTTGCGATCGGCGCGGTCTCTCCCGCGATCCGATCCCCGCGACGCTGGGGTTCCGGTGCGCATTTAGCGCCTTGTCCGCGTTCCCGGTCGACGCGCGGACGGGGACCAATTCCTGGCCCGGATCTTCGGTTTCCTTTGCTCACCGAAGCAATCGCGTTCAAACCGCGTCTCC
>JAKFYF010000049.1 GCA_021731005.1 Hyphomonadaceae bacterium | reverse complement strand
CCCCTCCGGCCGCTGCGCGGCCACCTCCCCCGCAAGGGGGGAGGTTTTCGTTAGCCCCGCATAATCCTCCAGCGTTGGCAGCGGCTTGGTGATCTCGTTGGCGAGGCTGTTGAGATTAGTGGTGCGCCGCAGCGCCTCCACTTCCTTCTTCAGCTCGTCCAGTTCGGCCTGGCGCGCGAGTTCGTCGAAGCCGGTGCGAAATTCCTGCGCCATGCCGCGCAGCTTCGCTGTCCAGCGCCCAAGCTTGCGCAGCAGGAGCGGCAAGTCCTTCGGCCCGATCACCACAAGGGCGAGCACACCGAGAATCAGAATTTCGTTAAAGCCGAGGCTCGGCAGCATGGCGGTTCAGACGCTTAGCGCGCGCTGTCCTCGTTACTACGATCTTGGACTTGGGCCGGCGGCTCGTCGGGCTTTTGCTCTTGGGGATCGACGAGCCCCTTGCGGAAGCCGCGTATTCCCTTGCCAAGATCCTCCATCAGTCCGGAGAGACGACCGGGACGGCTGAACAAGAGAAACGCCAAGCCCAACACGATAAGAAGCGGGATCAGCCCTGGAAAATGCATCTTGGTAACTCCGGCGGCGCTCGCCCGGCGGGCGGCCCTAGTCTTCGCCCATATGATCCACGAAAAAGCTTGCGGCGTCGTCACCGTCTGACAGCTTCTCTTCGTCCGGCGCCAGCCCTTCCTCGGGACGCGGCACGTCAAGCTCGGCGGCGGCCCGAGGATCGAGCAGCCCCAGCCCCCTCAGATCGTCCTTGCCCGGGAGCGCGTCAAGCGAGGCCAGGCCGAAATGGCCCAGGAAAGCGTCGGTCGTGCCAAAGGTGAGGGGCCGTCCTGGCGTGCGCCTGCGGCCGCGCGGGCGCACCCAGCCAATTTCGAGCAGCAACTCCAGCGACCCCCGCGACAAGCTGACGCCGCGAATTTCCTCAATCTCAGCCCGAGTAACTGGTTGATGGTATGCAATTACCGCTAGCGTCTCAAGTGCGGCCTTGGGCAAGCGCTTGGGGGCCTCCCGCGTTTCCGCGAACAGCCCAGACAAATCCGGGGCCGATTGAAACCGCCACCCTGCTCCAGCCTCGACCAATTGGACACCGCGCGCGGCATAATCGGCTTTCAGCTTCATCAGCACGGCGGCCACATCGACATCGCGACCGAGCTTCTCGCCCAGCGCCTTGGCGCTGATCGGCTCGCCGCCCGCAAACAAGAGCGCCTCGGCCGCGCGGATGGCGTCTTGCGACGGCGGGGCTCGGCGCGCCTCGCCGCCCTCGCCAAAGGCGTCTTCGATGCGGCGTCTGGCGTCGGCGTGCGGGGGTTCAAGCGGGTTCATCTGCGGACCTAATGTGCACCGAACGCGCGCGCACGAACAGCGGCGCGAACGCCTCGGCCTGGCGCAGCTCCGCCTTGCCCTCGCGCGCAAGTTCCAGCGCCGCGCCAAAGGTTGAGGCAAGATAGCTCTCCGGTGGGGGCGCCTCGGCGCCTCGTTCCGCTTCGGGCGCAACGGCCTGGATCAAGCGCCAATCGGGCAGCATGGCGAGGGCCGCTTCCAGTTTCTTGCGCGCGGTTTCCAGCGGATAGGCGCGGCGTATTCCGGTGCGGTAGGCCCGCTTTCGCATGCTCTTTGTTCGCTCGGCGCAATAAGCGCTGAGCAATTCGTAGAGGTCGGCGCGCCAAATTGTGGTCTTGGTGAGCACGGTGGTTTGCGGCTGGCCGTTCAAGAACACGTCGCGGCCGAGTTGTGGCATTTCCTGCAGGCGTTTTGCGGCGCCGCGCGCCGCGGCGAGGTTCATGAGCCGCTGGCGCAACGCCGCCTCCAGCATCTGCGGATCGGGTTCGTCCGGCGCCAACTGCGGCTTGGGAATGAGCAGGCGCGACTTCAACAGCGTCAGCCAGGCCGCCATCACCAGGTAGTCGCCGGCGATTTCCATGTCGGCGGCGCGCGCCTCGGCGATGAAGGCGAGAAATTGATCGGCGATCTCACCCACCGAGACTTTGGCGATGTCGATCTTGCGCGCGCGTGCGAGTTCAAGCAGCACGTGCAGCGGCCCTTCGAACGCATCGAGCGCCACGCGCAGCGCCTCGCCTTCCCCCGCCTCCTCGGCCGCGGAGGGGTCCGGTTCAGCCCACTCTGCTTCGGCTTCGCTCATGACGCCCGCTACACAGCCAATAGGCCGCTCATCAGTGCTTTGTAGCGCACCCAGCCGGCCGCGGCATCGAATTCGTCGGCCGGGCGTTTCGCGAACGCCTCCACCGCGCGGGCGCGGACAAGGGAAAAGCCGTCGAGCACGCCGCAACCGTTAGCGGTATCAGTCATGTCCGCCAATGATCCGGAGCATTGCAGCACGACATCGCAACCGGCCCGCAGGGCGGCTTCCGCGCGCCGCCCGAGCCCGCCATTCATGGCGAATTGCAGCGCTTTCATGTCGATATCGTCGCTCATGAGCAGCCCCTGAAAACCAATGCGGCCGCGAATGATTTGTTCGATCACCAATGGCGAGCAGGTCGCCGGGCGATCAGGGTCCCAGGCTTCGTAGACGATATGCGCCGTCATCGCCGCTTCCGCGGTCTTAAGCGCGTGGAACGGGGCGATGTCGCGCTCGAGTTCAGCGGCGGAAGCGCTGACGCGCGGCAACGCTAAATGGCTGTCGGCCAGCGCGCGTCCATGGCCCGGCATGTGTTTAATGCAGCCAGCGACGCCGCCGGCGTGGAGGCCCGCGAGCGCGGCGCCAGCCAGGGAGGCCACACTCTCCGGCTCGCTCGCGAATGCGCGGTCGCCTACGATCTTGTCGCTGCCCTCGGCTGGAATGTCCAAAACCGGAGCGAAATCGCCGTCAACACCCATCGTTTTCAATTCGTACGCAATCAGTCGATAACCGAGCCGCGCCGCTTCCAGCGCGCCCTGCTCGCCGCCAACACGAAGCTTCCTGTACGCAGCCGCGGCCGGCCAAACCGGCCATTCCGGCGGCTTGAGCCGCGCAACGCGCCCGCCCTCCTGGTCGATCCAGATCGGTGCGTCATGGCCGACCGCCTCGCGCAGATCGGCGCAGAGCGCGCGTACCTGCTCGCGGCTCGCGCACGCTTCGCGGAACAGGATGAAACTCCACGGCCGCGCGTCATGGAAAAATTTGCGCAGATCGGCGTCGAGCTTGGTCTGACGCACGCCAAGGGAACACGCGAGCATGGGGGCTCCTTAGCGCGTCGCCGGAATGCAGTCCTGCCCAAATTCACGGATCCGATCGCAGAAGCGCGCGGCGGCGGCGCGGTCGGTGAAATATCCGGCGCGGACGCGGTAATAGACGCCGCGAGCGCCGAGGTCGGCGCGCTCCATGTCAAGGCGCGCCGCTGCAAACAGCGTCGGCGCGCGATTGGAGAAGCGCCGCCACGCCTGCTCAACCGCCGCTTCCGACTGCAGCGCCGCCAATTGGGCCACGTAGGGGCCGCTCGGGGTGAAACTCACTGCGCCTCCACTTGCGGGGGACACAGCCGCGCCGGTCGCCCCCTCCGCAATCTCGGCCTGCGGCGGCGGCGCCGGACTCCTCGCCGTGGCTGGCGCGCTACTTTGTTCTCCGCTGTCTGGTACGGAGAGCGAAGACGGCTCTACCTTGTAAGGCCCGGGCGCCGCTGCGATGCGCGGCACGTCGGTGTCGCTGTAGAGCTGCCAGAGGAAGCCGCCGAACGCGAGCGCGACCACTAGCAGCAGCACATAGATCATGCCCGAGGTGCGGGTCTGCTCCTCATAGGCATGCGCGTGCGCGTCAAATCTCGCCGTCATTACACCCCCAAGTGAATCGCGCTGAGGCTAGCATCGCTCGGATGCTCATGGGTTAAGGCGCCGACATATTGAGATTTCGTTGCGTGCGACCAATGAAAGCCTGCTTACAAGGTAAACAATCGCTTATGCTCCTCGATGGCGAAATCGTCGGTCATGCCGGCGATATAGTCGCAGACACGCCGCGCCGTGCGCTGCCCCTTCGGCCCATCATTGCCCGTCTGCCAGTCGGGCGGCAGCAATTCCGGCTGAGCGAGCAGAAGATCGAACAGCTCCTTCAGGATCCGCTTGGCGTGGCTGCGCGAGCGATTGACTTTCCAATGCCTGTACATGCGCGCCATCAGGAAGCGGCGCAGCACCGCCTGATGTTCGTTCATGACGTCGGAAAACCCGATGAGCGGCTTTCCGGCGGCGCGAACGTCCTCGACGTTTCGCGGCTTGGCCGCCGCGAAGCGATTGCCCGCTTCCCAAACCAGGTCGTCGATCCACACGCCGATCAACCGGCGAATGGTCTCGGCGATGAGCCGGGATTTCTCGAGCTCTGGGTGGTCGCGTTCAACTTCGTCAACCACGCGCGCCACCATCGGCACATCAGCGCGCAGTTCGTCCAAAGTGAACAGGCCCGCCCGTAGGCCATCGTCTATGTCGTGGTTGTTGTAGGCGATGTCGTCGGCGTGCGCGGCGACTTGGGCCTCGGGGCCAGGCCAAGTGTGCAGTTCCAGATCGTGCACCGTCACATATTCCTGGATTGCGATCGGCAGGTCGGACAAAGCCGCGCCATGCCGGATCAGCGGGCCATTGTGTTTGACCGCCCCCTCCAGCGTCTCCCATGTCAAATTGAGGCCGTCGAAGGTGGGGTACCTTCGCTCCAGCTTGGTCAGGAGCCGCAAAGTCTGGGCGTTGTGGTCGAAACCGGCATAGCCTTCCATGCACTGATCAAGCACGTCTTCGCCGGTGTGCCCGAACGGGGGATGGCCGAGGTCGTGGGCGATGCCCAGGCATTCGGCGAGATCGTCGTCGAGCCCCATCTGGCGGGCGACCGCGCGGGCGATCTGGGCGACCTCCAGGGAATGGGTCAGGCGGGTGCGGTAATGGTCGCCCTCGTGGGCCACGAACACCTGGGTCTTGCCTTTGAGTCGCCGGAAGGCGCTGGAATGGACAATACGGTCGCGGTCGCGCTCGAAGGGGGTGCGGTTGCGGCTCTCGGGCTCCGGGTGGAGCCGCCCCCGCGAGCGCGCCGGATCGGTGGCGTAGGCCGCGCGCGGGGGCCGGGCCACTGCACCTTTCGCTGATTGCTGACCCGCCATCGCTTGCCACTCCTTAAGCCCAAGACCTACATGGGGCCGGGGTGATTGAGAAAGCGTCGAAGCGCATGACAAGTGTGACCCTTTCCCAGGCCGCCGCCACGCGGATCAAGGCGGTTGTGGCCGGCGAACCCGCCGGGGCCGGTCTGCGGGTTGCGGTCGAAGGCGGGGGGTGTTCTGGCTTCCAATATGAGATTGCGGTGGCCGCAGCCCCCAAAGGCGATGACCTTATCGTTGAAAAGGATGGCGCGCGGCTCTTCGTTGACCCCGTCTCCCTGCCCTTTCTGCTGGGCTCGGAGGTGGACTGGGTGGACGAGTTGATCGGTGCGGCATTCAAGGTGAAAAACCCCAACGCCAAGTCCTCTTGCGGCTGCGGCGTGAGCTTCGCGGTCTAGATGGGCTTTCTGAGCGGCCCCTCGCGGCTTGACCGCGCCCTTGACGCCTTCGCACGGCGCGATTGGCGCACGGCGCGGCGCCTGCTTGAGAAGGCCAGCCCCCAGGAGCGGCGCGCGGCCGGCGACTATCATCTGGGCTTGCTCAACTGGCGCGGCCTTGGCGGCAAGCGCGACGCCGCTGCCGCCGTCGCCTGCTTCCAGCGCGCCGCCGAGCATGGTCACGCGGCGGCGCAGACCGCCTACGGCATTGCGCTGCGCTCAGGCATCGGCGTGGAAAAGGACGATGACGCCGCGATTGCCTGCTTCCGCTCCGCAATTGGCGCCGGCGATGGCGACGCGATGGTGGAATTGGCCGCGATGAGCCCGGCAGAGGAGGCCCATCGCCTGTTGCAGCGCGCCGCCGAAATGGGCCACCCCCCGGCGATGGCCCGCTTCGCCGACCTGCTGATGGCCTCCAATCCCAAGAAGGCGCTGAAATGGCTCTACGCCGATGTTGCGCTCTCGGGCGATGAGGGCGCACGCCAGCGGGCAGCGAGCCTGGCGCGGGAAATGCGCGCCGATGAAATCGACGCCGCCCAAAGGGCGGGCCGCGCCTATGCCAGGACTATAGAGCGGCGGTTGAAGGGGTTGGAATGAAGGTCAGCGAAGCGCTGCGCGCGCGCATTTCCGTGCGTGCGTACAAGCCCGATCCCATCCCCGGAGCTTTGCTGCGTGAAATCCTCGATGCCGCGCGCTTTGCGCCGTCGGGTGGAAATCTGCAGCCCTGGCGGGTGATAGCGGTGGCGGGAGCTGCGAAAGACGCCGTAATCGCGCTGGCGAAGGCGAACCTGCCCGGCGATGTCGGCAAGCGCTTCGTCTATCCGCCCGACCTCTGGGAACCGTATCGTTCGCGGCGTTTCAAGGTGGGCGAGGAAATGTACGCCCTTCTAAGCATTCCGCGCGAGGACAAGGCGGGGCGGCTCAAACAATTCATGCGCAACTACGAATTTTTCGGCGCGCCGGTGGGGCTGTTCTTCATCATCGACAAGCGCATGGGCTACGGCCAATGGGCGCATCTGGGCATGTTTATGCAGTCGATTGCGCTGGCGGCTCTGGAGCGCGGCGTGGCGAACTGCATGCAGGAATGCTGGGCGACGTTGCGAACGCCGCTCGCGGCACATTTCGGGGTAGGCGAAACCGAGATGATCTATTGCGGCATGGCGCTCGGCTACGCCGACGAGGCCGCGCCGATCAACACGTTGCGCAGCGCGCGCGCGGGAGTGGATGAGATCGCGGAATTTCGGGGGTTTTAGGAGACTTGGACCGCCGACGTCTCGCCGGCCTCCCTGCGTTGAAACGCACAGGGGCGTGTGTGCATAGAAAAAAGATGCCGGCGAGAAGTCGGCGGTCCATATTCATTTCACCCGCGCATTCCCCAGCACCCCGTCCTCCACGAAATCCACCAGCGCGAACACCGCGCCCATCAACAGCAGCCAGGCAATCGGCGCGAGCAGGATTGGCATGGCGAGGTGGTGCTGGTTTGCGTAGGCGTCCCAGGAGGACTTGACGCTGACCAGCGCCACCACCGGGTAGACCCAGCACAGAAATTCCGCGGTCAGCAGCGCCAACTGCGAGCGCCAATGCGCGCGCTCACCAGCTGTCAGCAGCCGCAGCGCCAGCCCCAGGCTGGCCAGGGCGACGCAGACATGAAACGCGCTGAAGGCCCAGAGGATGACGGTCACGGCGGCTTCTTATCACTCCCTCCCCCCAAAAGACAGTTCTTGTGGGGGGAGCGGGATGGGGCGCAATTGCATTGGTTTTAGCGTTTCGCAGAAGCACCTGGAGCCCAGCGCCCTTATTTCCTAGGCT
>JAKFYF010000235.1 GCA_021731005.1 Hyphomonadaceae bacterium | reverse complement strand
GAGCGGGCTCGTTCAGAAATACCCGAAGCATAGAGCTTCGGGTATTTCTGCACGAGCCCGCTCTCGTCCCTGCGGCGCACCCATTAGATCTCGGCGAGCTTCACTTCCCACCAATCCCCGCCAAACAGATGCGCTTGCGTGACAGCGTCGATCTCGCGCAGGCGGGCGGCGCGTTCGGCGGCGGCGGCTTCGCGCACTTCGCGCGCCATGCGCCCGCGCGCCAGGCGTTTTTCGTTTCGCCGCAGAAGGCCCGTGCGCGGGTGCACGTAGAGGCGCTGCCAGGTCTGCGCCAACGGCATTTCTTTACCCCAGCGGTCGTTCACGTACACTTGCCCTTCGCGCATTCGGGTGCGGAAGGCGACGAAATCCTCGATGTGGTCGCGCACGTGCTGTTGCACCGTCGATGTGGGCTTCAAGTGCGCCGAAATCTCTGAATAGACTTTGTTCCACGGCCGCCCGACTTGCGCCTCAAGATAGCGGCGCAGCGGATTGAGCGTCTCGTTGAGCGACTTGGTCTTCGGCGCGCGCACCGCCGGCTCGCGCGCGCCCCTGGCGCGCACGATCTCGCCGTCGTCGTCGACGAGCGCGCGGCTGCGGCCGGGCTTCAAGCCCGCAGCCGCGCGCCCGAGGCGCGGACGCTCCACGATGACTTTGGCCATATCCTTACGCATGGGCGCGCGATATGGGCGGGCGCTGCCGCGTCAGCAAGCGCGGCGCGCATGAAAATTCGTTCTGTTGCAGCGGCGCGACACCAGTGCTAGCGGCGACGCTATGCGCCTGCCCCTGCGCCACGGAATCCTTGCACTGAAGCGGGCCGACGCGGTGTTCGCCCTCGCGGCGGCTGCGGCGCTCGTGGCCATCGGCGCAGCGAAGCCCGCGCCCGACACCGCATCGGCGACAACGCTAAAGCTCGCGCCCGCGCCCAAGGCGTTCATCGATACTTCTGGGGCGCCGTTGGAGTGCGCCGTGTACGCGCGCGGACGCAGCGGCGTGGCCCTCTATGGCGACGCGCGAACCTGGTGGACGCAAGCTGAAGGCAAATACCGCCGCGCCACAGCGCCATCGGCAGGCGCGGTCATCGTCATGGGCGGCACCGAGGGCGGCCATGTCGGGGTTGTCGCACACGTGATCGACAAGCGCCGCATTCTGATCGACCACGCCAATTGGATGGGCCGCGGCGAGGTGATCACCAATGCGTTGGTGGAGGACGCCTCCCCCGCGGGCGATTGGAGCGCGGTGCGGGTGTGGAATGCGGAAGCCGCCGCGTTCGGCGGGCGCGCCTATCCGGTGCTAGGGTTCGTGCTGCCGCTGTAAAAAAATGCGGCGGCGCACGGGGGCGCCGCCGTCAAGGGGGAGAGCTTCAAGAACCTATTCGGCGGCGATGCGCGCGGCGGCCAGATTTTCCTTGGTCGGAAGCGGCCGTTCGAGTTGACCCCAATCGATTAGCACGTCGCCAGAGAGATCTTCGTATTTCAAGGCGCCGAGCGCGTCGTATTTTGGGCGCACGCGTTCGGTCAGCAGTCCGACGCGCTTCAGGTTCGGCATGATGCGCTCGAACAGCAGCTCGCGGAACATGGCGATGACGACGCTGTCGAGGATGTGCTTGCGCGCCGCTTCGACATCGAAACCGTATTCGCGCATGACGTCCATGCCGAACAGGCGGTCGCGCATGATCACGCAGGCCTGGTAGGCGAACTCGGCGCGATCCTCGATCTCATCCTGTGGCAGCGCCTTGACCCAATCTTCCAAATAATTGACGCCGAACGCCACGTGGCGGCCCTCGTCGCGCATCACCAATTCGACGATCTGCTTAAGCAGCGGGTCCTTGGTGGTGCGCACCTGAGTGCCGAAAGCCGCGAGCGCCAAGCCTTCGATGATCAGCTGCATGCCGATGAATTTTAGGTCCCAGCGTTCGTCGGCCAGCACCTTGTCGATCAGCGCTTTCAAATTCTTGTTGACCGGGTAAATCATGCCGCAGCGGCGGCGCAGATAGCCGTTGAACACTTCAACATGCCGCGCTTCGTCAAACGTCTGCGAAGCAGCGTACAGTTTTGCGTCAGCGGTGGGCGCGCACGACACCAGTTGCGAGGCCACCAGCATCGCCCCCTGCTCGCCGTGCAGGAACTGGCTCATGGTCTGGGCGTGGCCCTTCCATGCAAAGCGCACCTTCTCCGCGTGGGGAAGCGCTTCGTATTCTGGGTAGCCGTTGAGCGCGCCGATGCTTTCGTGCATCGGGAAGTCGTTCATGTCGCAAGGCGCGTCCCAATCGACATCGAGCGTCGCGTTCCAATTGTGAACCTTGCCCAATTCGTAGAGGCGGCGGATTTTGGCGTTGGCGCTGTCGTAATCCCAATTGTAGGAGCCGGTCAGCGGGGTGTGGAAAATCTCGCGGATGGTCTCGACGTCGGCCATGGTGAGCGCGCCGGCCAGATCGTCATGGCCGAAGATGCGGACGGTCTGCGGGGGCTGCTCAACCAATGTGACGCGCATGACGATTCCTCCCTACAAAATTGACGCAAGCGTCATCTTTCCATGGGCGCGCGCATTGATCGCGATCAACGGTACTGGGCGCCCCCTGCGCGGGCGCCTATCTTGGGTCGCATGCGAAACCTCATAATGGCGGTGGCGACCGCGCTTTTCCTTCAGGGTTGCGTTGCCGGCGCGGAACAAGAGGGCGGCGACCGGTTTCCGGTCTCCTCCGATTTTCCGGCGGGTACGATGGAGCGATCCGTTTTCGCCGCCGGCGTGCCCGAGGGTTGGCGCATCTCGGCGCTGCAAACGCCTGAGCGCCCGGACGCCGCGTGGAAGATCGTCATCGTCACCGGCACGCCTTCCTGGAGCGAATATTGGGCGCCGACGATCGCCGCGCTGCCGGCCACGCGCGAGGTGATTGTCGCCGACCGCCCCGGCTTCCGCGACAGCGAGCCGCGCGAGGCCGTGCGCGATCTAGCCAAACAGGCTGACGCGCTGTCGCCGATGCTGGAGGCGCGGTCAGGTCAGCGCGTGCTGCTGGTCGGGCAGAGCTTTGGTGGACCGGTGGCGCTGCTGATGGCGCAGCGTTACCCAGAGCGCGTGCAGGCGGTGCTGCTGATGTCGGCCTATTTCGGCAATGGCGGGCCAACGGCGCGCCGGCTCATCGGCGCGGGGCGCCTGTTCAGGCCGATCCTCGCACGCGACTTCCGCAACTCGGTGACGGAAATTTCCGCCCAGCGCGCCCAGCTTCCAGGCGCCTTCGCGGCGCTGCGCGCGCTGGCGCAGCCAGTGATGTTCGTGCACGGCGATCAAGACACTTTCGTGCCTTTCAGCGCCAATCAGGAAATTGCCAGCGAATATGGCAGACCGCTGATCGCCATCCCCGGCGGCGATCACTTTCTCAACGCCTGCTGCGTGCCGGCGCTGCTGGCGGCGATGGAACGACGATTGCGCAGACGGAACCGGCGGCCCATCACTGATCAGCGGGCGAGGTTCTACATGGGTCTGATCGAAACGCTGGAGAAACAATCCGCGACCGCCATCTAGTCCGTTGCTGTTAGCGTTCAGACCTCGTCAACCGATGCAGATTAACCGCGATGGCATGGCGCGTGCGGCCAAGATCATCGCGGGTCTGTGCCTTGGAGTTGCGGGGTGCGCGCCCCCGGCGCCGCCCGCCGAATTGTCGGGGCTGTGGAGTGCAAGCCCATTGGCGTGTGCGACCGGGGTGGGGGTTCGCTTCGAGCCCGATTCGATCGCCATGGCATACCGAGACAAATCGGAGGTGCTGTTCGCCCACCCCCGTTATCATCGGCTCGCTGGCGACGATTTCCGCGTCCGGGTCACCTACCGCTTGCCCCTTGTCGCCGGCGGCGCTGCCGATCCAGGCGCGCTCGGGGTTTTCGTGCTCGGCCGGCGCGCCGACGGGACGATTGCGCCGCTGACCCACAATCTGCTGGACGGCCGCACCGGAGCGGCCCGCTTGCGCATAGCCGGGGACCCCGCGGCGACGCTGCTTACACTCTCTCCCTGCGACCCTCCCGGTTCGGCGACAGGGCTGCGCGGGCGCGCTTAAGGCGCCGCGTCGTAGGGACACACACCCACACGGCTAACTGAGAGCGAGTTTGGCGCTGTCAGCGCCGTGAGTGTGTGTCCCCGGGACGGATCAGTTGCGCGCTTGCAGTGTGGCGCTTTCGCCATTGCAGCGGCTCAGCTCGTCGGCGGTGAGCTGGTCGGCCTCCGAGCCGTAAGCGAGCACGGGCGCGCCGAGCTCTCGCACGAATTGGCGGCACGAGCGCACGGTCGCTGCATGGTTCGGGCGCGCCTGGCAGGTGTCACCGGTGCAATTCCACAGTGTGTTCTGGGCGATTACGCGGGTCTGCTCGGCCACCGGGGCCGCAAGTTTGACGGTGAAGACGGGATCGCGGGCATAGGCAGAGCCGACGAAGGCGGTGCTGATAAGGGCCGCGACCATGATCGAACGAGACAGGAACATATTGAAATCTCCAGTGTTTTGGCGCCATTGGGAGGAGCGCAGGCGAGATCATGGGGCGCCCCATGAACGATGACAAGCAAAAACTGAAGATATGAGATAATATTCATTCATCACGAAACCGTCATCGGTTCGGATTCAGAATCTCGCCTGTGCGATAATTTTGAATCCGGGATAAGATGGGAGAAGTGCTCAGGGACGCGGGGCAGAGGAGGGGGACGATGACGTTCTACAAATTCGCAGTGGGCGTGGTGCTGACGCTGGCGATGGTGATTGTGCTGGGCATGGCGGCGCTGGTGTTCAGCGCGCGCGATTTCCAATTCGGCGTGGCCCAGATTTCACCCGCAACGAACGGCCTCATCTCGTTCGAGCGGCTGGCCGAAGCGGAGGCGCAGATCGAGCGCATCGAGCAGGAATCCGGCGGCCCGCGCGGAGAATATCTGGAGATCGAGCAGCGTCTGGCCGCGCTCGACACCCAAGCCCGCAGCGCCAGTTCGGACGCTGATGAAGCGCGCGCGGCGATGGTCGGAGCGATCGCAGCGCTTGAGTCGCGCACCAATGCGCGCGCGGCCGCGAGCGCCGCGGTCGATCTGAGCGCGGCGGCGCTCAACCAGCGCGTCGCGCTTTTGGCGTCGCGCGCGGGTCTCAGCCCCGCCGATCAGCAGAGCGTCGCCGGCTTGCGCACGCAGGCCCAGCACCTCTTCGCCCAGGAAGAATCGCTCACCGAGACCGGCGCCGAGCGCGCCGCGCTCGAGACCCGCCACCGTCTGGTCGGCGGCCAAGTCTCGGAGGCAAACCGGCGCATCTACGCGCTGCAGGAGCGGGTGGTTCCCGATTACCAATATTACGCGCGCGTGCGCGGTGAAGCCGATGCGCTCGCGAACATGAGCCCGCTCGGGATCAGCGCTTTTCTGGCGCAAGGCCATCCAGCGCTCTTGTCGACGGCTCTGGTGCTGCTGATGGGGGCGCTCGGCGCACTGCTCTATTTGTTTCCCGCCTACCTCAATCGCGCGCCGCCAGTGACGGTCGCCGAGATCGCGGTGCGGCTGATCTTCGGCATGTGCGCGGCGCTCGCGCTCTATGTGCTGGCGAACGCGGCGCTGTCGAGTTTCTCGCTGGGCAGCGCCGGCGCGCAGCAGCCGGGAACCTCCTCGGCGCTTAATCCGTTCACGGTGTCGCTGTTCGGCATTGTCGCCGGCGTCATGTCGGAAGACATCGCCATGTGGATCCAAGAACGCGGCCGCGGCATCTTCACCCAGGGCGGGGGGCAACCCGCCGCGGCGCAGGACGCGGGCACCGCGATCAATCCGCACGGCGGCCCCAACACGCCGTAGAAACCCAACACGCTACGCCCGTGCTCCCCCGCAAGCGGGGGAGCTGTCAGCGCAGCTGATTGAGGGAGAGACGCCGCCGCCTGCACGTTCAGCGTCCTCCGTCACGCGCTTCGCGCGCGCCACCTCCCCGAGGGAGGACGGTGTTGTACGTTTCGCCTTAATCCGCCCTACTTCGACTCAACCGCACATGCCGCGCGGACCTCGTTCCAAGCCTGCGCGTCAAGCGTAACCGATCCAAAGAAACTGGCCGATGCTCGAGTTGTTCTCGACATGGAGCTGCACACGCGACTGGTCGGTCATGAGATGTCTCCCCCGCGCGATCCCCACCGCCTGGGACCGAAGCTCACCTTAGCCGCCCAGGTCGGTGACGCAAGAAGCGGCGGGAGAGCGGCCCAATTTCGCGCTTTCGCCGCCGCGCGCGTGAAACTAAGGTGGCGCGGCATTCATCAAGGAGCCTCCCCATGCGCCGCGCCGTTATCGTCTCTTACGCCCGCACGGGCCTCGCCAAATCCGGCCGCGGCGGCTTCAACGACACCCATGGCGCGACCATGACCGGCCACGCCATCAAGCACGCGGTGGCGCGCTCGGGGCTCGATCCGGCCGAGATCGAAGACGTGGTGATCGGCTGCGGCTCGCCCGAAGGCGCCACCGGCATGAACATCGCCCGCATCTCCGCGATCCGCGCCGGCCTGCCGGTGACCACTTCGGGCACGACGGTGAACCGCTTCTGTTCCTCGGGCCTGCAAGCGATCGCGCAGGCTTCGCACTACATCGTCAATGAAGGCGCGAAGGCCGCGGTGGGCGGTGGCGTGGAGTCGATCTCGCTGGTGCAGATGAGCGGCCAGGCCAATCGCTATCGCATCACCGAAGAGGAGCTGATGAAAACCAAGCCCGAGCTTTGGATGGCGATGATCGAAACCGCCGACATCGTCGCAAAGCGCTACAATGTCGCGCGCGATTATCAGGACGAATATTCGCTGCGCTCGCAACAGCGCATCGCCGCGGCGCAAGCGGCTGGATTGTTCAATGACGAGATCGTGCCGATGGCGACGAAGATGAAAGTGGTGAACAAGGAGACAAAGGCGGAGAGCCTGGTCGATTACACAGTGACGAAAGACGAGTGCAATCGTCCTGAAACCACGCTCGAAGGCCTCGCCAAACTCGAGCCGGTGCGCGGGCCAGGGAATTTCGTCACCGCCGGCAATGCAAGCCAGCTTTCCGACGGCGCCGCCGCCGTAGTGCTGATGGATGAGAAAGAGGCCGAGAAGAGGGGCCTTGCGCCGCTCGGCCTATTCAAGGGCTTCGCCGTCGCCGGCTGCGAACCCGACGAAATGGGCATAGGCCCGGTGTTCGCGGCGCCGCGCCTGCTGGAGCGGCAAGGGCTGAAGGTCGACGACATCGATCTCTGGGAATTGAACGAAGCGTTCGCTTCGCAATGCCTCTATTCGCGCGACCGCCTCGGCATCGATCCCGAGAAGTACAACGTCAATGGCGGCTCCATCGCCATCGGCCACCCGTTCGGGATGACGGGCGCGCGCCTGGTCGGCCACGTGTTGATGGAGGGGAGGCGGCGCAAGGCCAAGCACGCAGT
>JAKFYF010000085.1 GCA_021731005.1 Hyphomonadaceae bacterium | reverse complement strand
CTCCCCCACAAGGGGGGAGGTTTGGCGCCGCCACCATGAGCCACGCCCCCGTCCTCCTCGCCGAAGCGATGGAAGCGCTCGCGCCTGCACCCGGCGCGCTTATCGTCGACGCCACTTTCGGCGGTGGCGGCTATTCGCGCGCGCTGTTGGAGGCCGGCGCCCGCGTCATTGCGTTTGACCGCGACCCCGATGCGATTGCCCGAGCCGCGGCGCTCAACGCGGAATTTCCCGAACACTTCACGCTGCACCAAGCGCGCTTTTCCGAAATGTTGGCCTTCGTAAACGAACCCTTAACGGGCGCCGTGTTCGATCTCGGGGTTTCCTCGTTTCAGTTCGACGAAGCGACACGCGGCTTCTCGTTCCAGGCCGATGCGGACCTCGACATGCGCATGGAGAAAGCAGGCTTGAGCGCCGCCGACGCCGTGAACCGGCTCAGCGAAACCGCGTTGGCCGACCTGATCTATCATTACGGCGAAGACGACGACAGCCGCCGCATCGCTCGCGCCATCGTGCAGGCGCGCGCCGCAAAGCCGATCGCGCGCACGCTGGAGCTGGCGAAAATCGTGGAGGATTCCGTCGGTGGCCGCAAAGGCGCGCGTACCCATCCCGCCACCAAGACTTTCCAGGCGCTGCGCCTCTTGGTGAACGACGAATTGGGCGAGCTTGCGCGCGGGCTCTCCGCAGCGGAGCAGGCGCTTGCGCCCGGCGGGCGCCTCGTGGCGGTCTCGTTTCATTCGTTGGAAGACCGCATGGTCAAGCAATTCCTCACCGCGCGCGCCGATGCGCAGGGGCGCGGCTCGCGCCATGCGCCGGATCTGCCGCCAAATGACCCCTCGCGGCGCGCGCCGAGCTTTACGCTCGAACGCAAGCGCTCGACCGCGCCGAGCGACGAAGAAGTCGCCGCCAATCCGCGCGCGCGCTCGGCCAGTCTGCGCTGGGCGGTGCGCACGGAAGCGCCGGCCTGGGATGAGCTTGAAGCGCCAGCGCTGGCGCCGCGCGCGGAGGACGAATGGACAAGACTCAACTGACCCGCTTGTTTCAGGTCGCAGCGGCAATCCTGGTGGTTGCGCTCGCTGTCGGCCTTTACAAAGCCAAGACCGATGCCGCGCATACCGAAACGCGGGTGCGCGCGCTGCAAACGCAAGTGACAGACGCCCAAGCCAAAATGCGCGCGCTGCGCGCCGATATCGCCCGCGCCGAGAGCCCGGCGAATATCGAAAAAATGGCCGAGGAGCATCTTGGCCTGGTCGTGGGCGACCAAAGCGCAGCGTTGCCTGAGACGGCAATCGATGGACAATTGCCGTTGCCGGCGGGGACGAAATGATGCCAACTGCCCAGAGCATTCATCCCCGGATACACCTTCGTCATTCCGGGGCGCACGAAGTGCGAACCCGGAACCCAGGGGCAAGAGAAACGCCTTCAGCCCCTGGGTTCCGGGTTCTCGCGTGCCGCGAGCCCCGGAATGACAAAAGGGGGGCGGCGCCTTTCGCTATGCGCCAGCGCGTTGGGCCGCTGCCATGAGGCCGTTTGCAGCCGATTTCGCTTATGCTGGCGCAGCCGAGGCGGCGCCAGCGCGCATGCGCGTGCGCGCGCTCGCCATTGGCGTTTTCGCCTTGCTGCTGTTGCTTGCCGGGCGGGCGGTGCAGCTTGCTTTTTCCGGCGACCCGCTGGCGCGGACGCGCGCCGCCGCCGCATTGTCCATCCCCCGCGCCGACATTGTCGACCGCAACGGCGCGCTGCTGGCCACAACAGTGCGCGCCTACGCGTTGACCGCGACCCCCGCTTTGGTCTGGAACGCCGAGGAAACCGCCGACGCTTTGCGCACTTTGTTTCCGCGCATGGATCGCGCCACGATCGTGCGCCGGCTGACGGATCGTTCGCGCGATTCCATTTTTCTGCGCCGCGGCCTCAGCGACGAGGAGCGCGCGCGGGTTCTGGCGCTGGGGCTCGCGGGGGTGGGATTTCAGGCCGAGGACAAGCGCGTCTACCCGAACGGAAGCATGGCAGCGCATGTGCTGGGCTTCACCGATGTCGATCTCAATCCGCTAGCCGGGATCGAGCGCGGGCTGGACGAAGCAATCCGCGCCGGCGGGCAAGCAGGCCAAGCGCTTGCGCTCACGCTCGATGTGCGCGTGCAATATGCGCTGGAAAGCGAGCTCGACGCCGCCGCGCGCGCGGCCGGCGCGAAGGGCGGGGCGGGCATCATACTCGACGGGCGCAGCGGCGAGACGCTCGCCTTGGCCTCGTGGCCCGGGTTCGACCCCAACAATGCCGGCGACGCCGCCGCAATCGCGCGCCGCGACCGCGTGGCGGGCGACGTGCACGAATTGGGCTCGACGATTAAGCCGTTCACGCTGGCCATGGCGCTCGAGGAGGAACTGACCCAGGTCGAGGAATTGTTCGATCTCTCCCAGCCCCTCGATATCGACGGCCACATTGTCGAAGACCACGAGCCTATCGCGGGGATGGTGACGTTGCGCGATATTCTGGCGCGATCTTCCAACATCGGCGCGGCGCGGCTAGCGCTTCGCCTGGGCGGGGCGCGTCAGCGCGCTTATCTGGAGCGGCTCGGTTTCTCGCGCCCGGCCCAACTGCAGGTCGGCAGAAATCAATCGCCGATAGCGCCTGCCGCACGCGGCAGACGCGATGTGGCGGGGTTGGGTTTCGGCTATGGCTTGGCGGCGACCCCGGTTTCGCTGGCGAGCGCCTATACCGTGTTCGTGAACGGAGGCGCGCGCGTGGCGCCCACCCTGGTTGCGCGATCCAGCGACGAGCCGATGCAGCGCACGCAGGTTTTCTCAGCCGAAACCACGCGGCAGGTGTTGGGCTATTTGCGCGCCGTGGTCACCGAGGGCACCGGGCGCGCGGCGGACGTGCCGGGCCTTGCGGTGGCCGGCAAGACCGGAACCGCCGAGAAACTGCGCAACGCGGAGGAGGGTTACGACGAGGCGCGGAACTTCTCGTCCTTTGCCGGCGTGTTTCCGGCAAGCGATCCGCGCTACGTCATCGTGCTGGCGCTGGACGATGTCGGCCACGGGGAGGCTGGCGGCGCGGTCGCCGCACCGGCGGTCGCGCGCACGCTACGACGAATAGCGCCGATGCTGGGTTTGCGTGTGACGCCTCAGACGCGCTAGGACGGCGCGTTCGACATGAAACTCTCCGGCCTTTTCCACAGCGGTGTTCCCGAAACCGCGCGCGACCTCGATATCGCCGGGCTCACGGCGGATTCGCGCCAAGTGAAGCGCGGTGATCTGTTCGCGGCGCTGCAAGGCGTCGCCGCGCATGGGCGCGACTTTGTCGCGCAAGCCAAGGCGAACGGGGCGGCCGCGGTTATGAGCGCGGGCGATCTCGGCGGCGATCCTGGCTTGCCCCATGTGGTCAGCGCCGATGCGCGCGCCGACTTCGCACGCGCGGCGTCCTTGTTCTTTCCGCGCCGCCCGCGCGTGCTCGTGGGCGTCACCGGCACCAACGGCAAGAGCTCCACCGTCGATTTTCTCCGCCAGATCTGGGCCGCGAGCGGCAAACGCGCCGCCAGCATGGGCACGCTTGGCGCCATTTGGGATGGCGCCATCCGCGATCTAGGCCACACCACCGCCGACCCGGTGCAAGTGCATCAGACGCTGCAAATGTTGGCCGACGATGGCGTGACGCACGCGGCAATGGAAGTGTCGAGCCACGGGCTGGCGCAGCACCGCGTCGATAGCGTTGCGCTCGACGCCGCCGCGTTCACCAATTTGACGCAGGATCACCTCGACTACCACGAGACGATGGACGCCTATCGCGAAGCCAAGCTGCGTATTTGGGGCTTGGTCAAGCGTGCGGGATTTGCGGTGATCAACGCGGATTCCCCGGACGGCGCCGCGTTCGAGCAGGGCGCGCGGGAGCGGGGTCTTGAGGTTGTTCTCTGCGGCTGGCGCGCGCCGCGCGACCATGCGCTGAAGATCGTGGAAATCCAACCGCGCCCGAACGCGCAGGCGATGACGCTGTTGTGGGGTGGCAAGGAGGCCAGGGTCGACTTGCCGCTGATCGGCGAGTTCCAGGCGCTCAACGCAGTGTGCGCGGCGACGCTGGCCTTGGCGCTAGGAGAAGCGCCCGAGCCGGTGTGGGCAGGCCTTGCGAAGCTGAAACCCGTGAAAGGCCGCATGCAACACGTGGGGCAGAGCAAGAGCGGCGGGCATGTGTTCGTCGATTATGCGCACACGCCCGACGGGCTCGACGTGCTGCTGCGCGCGGCGCGCCCGCACGCCCCGGGGCGCATCATCGTCGTGTTCGGCTGCGGCGGCGATCGCGACGAGGACAAGCGCGCCAAAATGGGGGCGATCGCCAAGCGCCACGCCGATGTAGTGATCGTCACCGACGACAACCCCCGCAGCGAGGATCCCGCGCAAATCCGCGCGCAAATTCTGCAGGGCGCGGCCGGCGCGTGCGAGATCGGCGACCGCGCCGCCGCGATCCGCGAAGGTGTTGCGATGCTGCGCGCCGGCGATGCGCTCATGATCGCCGGCAAGGGCCACGAAACCGGACAGATCGTCAAAGGCGTGACGCATCCGTTTTCGGATCAGGAAGTGGCGGGCGCGGCGTTGGAGACAAGCAATTGAGAAAATCCAGCACTGCCGTCATTCCGGACGCGCGAAGCGCGATCCGGAACCCAGGGGATCATAGAACACATCGCTTGCCCCTGGGTTCCGGGTTCTCGGCTATCGCCGAGCCCCGGAATGACGGCCTTCGCACTCGTGGGATTTGGCATGGTTGATGTGATGTGGACCGCGCAAGAAGCACAACGCGCCACCGGCGGTCGCCTCGTCAACGGCGATGGCTGGAGCGCGAGCGGCGTTTCCATCGACACCCGCACGCTCGAGCGCGGCGATCTGTTCGTGGCGCTGAAAGACGCACGCGACGGGCACGAATTTCTGCCGCAAGCGTTCGTATCGGGCGCGGCGGCGGCGCTGGTTTCCGATGCAGCGCGTGTCGAGGGGCTTGGGCCGGCGCTGGTCGTGCCCGATGTGCTTGATGCTCTGCGAAAACTCGGCGAAGCCGCGCGCGAGCGTTGCGAGGCCAAGCGTATCGCGGTCACCGGCTCGGTCGGAAAAACATCGACCAAGGAGGCGCTCGCGCTTTGCCTCGCCGCCAGCGGCGCGACGCATAAATCGGCGAACAGCTACAACAACCATTGGGGCGTGCCGCTCACGCTCTCGCGCTTGCCGCGCGACAGCGCCTTCGCCGTGTTCGAGATCGGCATGAATCATCGCGGCGAGATCGCCCCGCTCGCCCGGCTCGTGCGCCCGCATGCGGCGCTCGTCACCACCATCGCCCCCGCGCACGTCGAGAATCTGGGTTCGCTTGAAGCGGTGGCCGACGAGAAAGGCGACATCTATGCGGGGCTCGAACCGGGCGGGGCGGCGCTGGTTCCTAACGAGGCGCCCCATGCCGAGCGCTTGATCGCGGCCGCGGAGCGCAATGGCGCTACTCTGATCCGTTTTGGCCGCGATGCTGGCTGCGAAGCGCGGCTGCTGCGCTTTGACATGGACGGCGCCGGGTCGACCGCCGAGGCTGAGGTGCTAGGCCGCACGATCCGCTACCGTGTCGGCGTCGAAGGCGCGCATTGGGCGCTCAATTCACTCGCAGCACTTGCCGCCGCCGATGTGGTGGGCGCCGACCTCGACGCAGCCGCGCACGCGCTTGAGCATTTGCGCGCGTTCGACGGCAGGGGCGTTGCGCTGCGCGTGGCGGCCACGTTCGGCGAGTTCACGTTGGTGGACGATGCCTACAACGCCAATCCGGCCTCCATGGCGGCCGCGTTTTCCACATTGGCGGCGCGCAAGCCGGGCCCGGGCGGACGGCGCATCGTTGCGCTTGGGGATATGTTGGAACTTGGCGCGAACGAACGCGCCTACCACGCCGACCTCGCCGCCCCCTTGTCTGAAGCGGGCGTCGATCTGGTGTTCATGGCCGGTCCGCGCATGGCCGCGCTGAGAGATGCGCTTCCGCCCGCGATGATAGGCGGCTATGCCGAAACCGCCGAAGCGCTCGCGCCGATCGTCGCGGGCGCTTTGCGCGCGGGCGACATCGTGCTTGTGAAAGGCTCGAACAGCTCGCGCATGAGCCGCGTGGTGAGCGCGCTCAAAGCGCTCGGAGGGGATGTGAATGCTTGAGCTCTTGGGCCAGGACTATTTCGTAGAGCGCTCGCAATTCTTCAACCTCTTCAACTACATCACCTTCCGCACTGGCGGGGCGATGTTCACCGCCATGGTCATCGCTTTCGCCATTGGCGGCCCATTCATTCGTTGGCTGCGCAAGAAGCAAGGCAAGGGCCAGCCGATCCGGGCCGACGGTCCCGAAGGCCACCTGCTCACCAAGAAGGGCACGCCGACAATGGGCGGGCTGATCATTCTCATCAGCTTGGGCGTTTCCGCGCTGTTGTGGTCGAGTTGGAGCAATCCCTATGTCTGGGCGGTGCTGGCGGTGACTTTGGGCTTCGGTGTGATCGGCTTCGTCGACGATTTTGCAAAGGTGACAAAACAACATCACGGCGGGCTTTCCGCGCGGCTGCGCCTAGGCGGGGAGTTTTTCATCGCGTTCGTCGCCGGGACGGTGATGCTGGCGGCCGAATGGATCGCGCGTACGCCGTACGCGGCGCACGACGTTGGCGGCTTTCTGCAAGCGCTCATGGCGGGCGATTCACTGACCGCGGTGGCGCTGCCGTTCCTCAGCGATTGGGGCGTGCAATTGCTCGGCTTCTACATCCTGTTTTCGATGATCGTTATTGTCGGGTTCGGCAACGCCGTAAACTTGACCGACGGGCTCGACGGCCTCGCTATCGTGCCGGTGATGATCGCCGGGGGCACGTTCGGCATCATCGCCTATCTCGTCGGCCGCTTCGATTATTCGCAATATCTGGGCATTCCCCATGTCGAGGGCGTCGGCGAATTGGCGACCATTCTGGGCGCCGTGCTCGGCGCTTCGCTCGGCTTCTTGTGGTACAATGCCCCGCCAGCGCGCGTGTTCATGGGCGACACCGGCTCGTTGGCTCTGGGTGGGCTGCTCGGCGCGGTGGCGGTGGCGACGCGCCACGAACTCGTCCTCGCGATTGTCGGGGGTCTGTTCGTGCTCGAAACCTTGTCGGTGATGATCCAGGTCGCGGTATTCAAGCGCACGGGCAAACGCGTGTTCCTGATGGCGCCGATTCACCACCATTTCGAGAAGCTGGGCTGGCAGGAGCCCACGATCGTCATCCGCTTCTGGATTATTTCAATGATTTTCGCGATGGCGGGCCTTGCGACATTGAAGTTGCGTTAAATGCGCGAAGCAGCGCACACGATGCGGCGAAAGGTGACGCGTGATTTGTGTTAACGGCAATCGGCAATCGTCGGTCGGCAAACAATGGCGCCGCGGCGGATTCCGCGCGCTCCCCCTCCCC